>NZ_CP092417.1:4300000-4604285 GCF_023716865.1 Endozoicomonas sp. SCSIO W0465 | reverse complement strand
AAAGAACAATGTTGCCTGAAGAACCTGTTGCTGAATGGCCGACAGGTCACACCGGATGCCGTGGTTGAGGATTTCCCGGAGAGTGCGGAAGGTAAACTGGGAATAGCGCGCTTTAAGCAAGAATGTTGCCTGAGGGGCCTGGTATTGAATGGTCAGCAGGTCAAACCGGATGCGGTGGTCAAGGATTTTTCGGACAGTCCGGCAGGTAAATTGGGTGTAGCGCGCTTCAAAGCGGAATGTTGCCTGAGGGGCCTGACGTTGAATGACCAGCAGGTCACACCGGAAGCGGTAGTTAAGGATTATCAGGCAGCCAGAGTAACACTGGAGTTAGCGCGCTTTAAGCAAGAATGTTGCCTGATAGGCCTGCCGTTAAATGGCCAGCAGGTCATACCGGATGCGGTGGTTAAGGCTTTTCCGGATAGTCCGGAAGGCAAACTGGGGATAGCGCGCTTTAAGCAAGAATGTTGCCTGATAGGTCTGCTGTTGAATGGCCGACAGGTCACACCGGATGCCGTGGTTAAGGACTTTCCGGACAGTCCGGAAGGCAAACTGGGGATAGCACGCTTCAAAGTGGAATGTTGCCTGAGGGGACTGACGTTGAATGGCCGGCAGGTCACACCGGATGCTGTGGTTGAGGATTTCCCGAAGAGTGCAGAAGGTAAACTGGGAATAGCGCGCTTTAAGCAAGAGTGTTGCCTGAGAGGCTTGGCGTTGAATGGCCAGCAGGTTGTGCCGGGTGCCGTGGTTGAAGATTTTCAGGCAGTCAGCGCAATACTGGAGCTGGCGTATTTTAAGCAACAATGCTGCCTGAGGGGCCTGCTGTTGAATGGTCAGCAGGTCACACCGGAAGCGGTGGTCAACGACTATCAGGCAGCCAGAGCAGCACTGGAATTGGCGTGCTTTAAAGAACTGTGTTGCCTGAGGGGCCTGGTGTTGAATGGTCGGCAGGTCATATCGGATGCCGTGGTTAAGGACTATGAACGCGGTGGCTGGTTGCTCGAAAAGGCTATTTTTTATTCTCAGTTGGTATTGAATGCAAGAGCATTAAATAGCGGCTATCTGGATAATCAGAAAGTATTGGCAGCATTTAATGATGTACCGGGGGATCATTCTTCAAGGCAAGCTGAATACCTGATTCAAAGGTTAAAACAACCTCAGCGGTACGATGAAGCCGATGACGCTCAGGATACCATTCAACAGGCCTGGCAAATCTTAAACAGCGTATCGATCAAAAATGACGAGCAGCGTCGATTACAATGTATATTGAAATTCATGGCGATGCAGTATCAGCTACTCATTGATCATCAGAGCGTGTCAGCAGAAGTGGTATGGCAAACCATCACAACACTCAGAAGTTCATTTCAGAATTCACGCTTACAGTTCTTCTTCCTGGCACAATGTTATATCACGAGCCAGTCTGTTGATGGACGACAAATCCATAAGAGCGAGGTTCTGAAGTCCCTTCAGCGTTTCCCTGAAGGAAGCAGGCTGCGTCATGCTTTAAGCCGCTGGTTGGAACGATGCAGCGACGAAGCCAATATAATGGATGAGTTACTGTTTAAACGGGATAATGCTGTTCCGGGGTGGGACAACGATAGAAGAAATAGTCATGCAGTCCATTCAGTCAATAGCAGCGTAAAAGAGAAAGCACAGAACGCCTCCGCAGTCCAGGCAGCTACTGTCAGTGAGGCTCAAAACCTGACGCAAGCATTAAAACAAATGTTGAAAATAGGCATGCCGTTTTTCCCGGGCCAGCAGGTTGCGCAGTTCAATACGCTAACGCTAAAAGCACTGGAAATTCTTCAGGAAATCAATGGCGGTTATACTGATCCACCCATTGTGATTACCGGTTCATACGCGCGGTTTTTACAGAACCGTTGTTCATCATTCAATGATATTGACATTATTTGCGCGACAGAGGGGGTTGCCAGAACACTCCTTGACAGGCTGCGGTTACTCAATACCGACAGGGATGCAGAAATCCCCAAACGTATCCTGATCTGGCCAATGCACGGATGTCAGGAGATCAAATTACCAAAAGCATACAATATTGTTCTCAGAGAGGGGGATTTTGATGCGAAAGCAATGGGGTTTCAGGTCAGTGTTGACACCAGATTAATGCACGGAAATGTACAACGTCTGTCAGTTTGCGTTCCCGGCGTTGAGCAGCCGGTATGCTGTTTGCCGTTTGCTGAAGAAACCGGGTTATTGAATGACACGCTTGAATACCTGGCTGATAATCTTGTTGCGCTGACCGATCAATTGCAAAAAGGCGAGCAGATACCCAACATACCACGAACCATTCTTTTCAACCTCCCGAAAACAACGGAGGAGCGCATTTATGGCTTGCTTATGCGCTCTTTGCTTACCCTGAATAAAGCCAGGCAGTTTATCGATCTTTACTCTGAAGGTAATCCTGACGATCAGCCGGATCAGCTCCGGCAAGAACAGCAACGCCTTTATGCACTTACCGGGAAACTTCAATGGACATTGCGTAGCCATGCATACCGTGATGGTTTTGAGCAAAGCGTTAACCGCTGGCTATCGACAACCGCGCATGTGACTGATTACGAGATCAAGAGGAAAGACTTTATCAACGTACTGCTTGCGATGATACGCCCTGACGCAGGATAAATGGAACCTGACAATCATTTTGAGGTCAAATGTTCGCGTTTATAGTCCAAGTGAGCAGGGTTTCATTCTGAAAGCAACAGCATCGACCTACTCCCACCCAAGGCATCCTGTCAGGGATGGCCGACAAGCCGAACAAACCGGCTCAAGGGGACCCTCCAACCGTTCCGGAAGTGTCTTTAACGGTAAACGAGTCTCAAACCATCCGTCTCATAGAGGTAAAGTTACCACCCCGGATGAAGGTAAATGTTTTGAAGATGCCTTTTGGAAAAAAAATATATTTAAAGGACGTATAGTCACCACGGCTGATGTGCTTATAGCCTATGGAAACGACAGAAATTCACTCAGACGTGGCTACTTTTTGCAAAAACTCTGTTTACAGAACATTCCACATGACAATAGAAAAATTACCCCGGAACAGGTCATTCAGGAATTCAACCGGGTTCCGGATCGAAACAGCAAGTACCAGTTAGCAATAGCACACTTTAAGGAAAAATGTTTCCTGACGGGTCTGTCGTTGAATGGCTGGCAGATCACACCGGATGAGGTGCTTCAGGGTTTCCCGGATAGTCCGGCAGGTAAACTGGGGATAGCGCGTTTTAAGGAACAGTGTTGCCTGAGGGGCCTGGCGTTGAATGGCCAGCAGGTCACGCCGGATTTGGTGGTTAAGGATTTCCAGGCAGCCAGGGCCACTCTGGAGCTGGCGCGCTTCAAAACAGAATGTTGCCTGAGGGGTTTGGCGCTGAATGGCCAGCAGGTCACACCGGATGAGGTGGTCAAGGATTGTCAGGCAGCCAAAGCAACATTGGAACTGGTACGCTTCAAAACGGATTGTTGTCTGAGGGGCCTGCCGCTAAATGGCCAGCAGGTCACACCGGATGAGGTGGTCAGGGATTGTCAGGCAGCCGGGGCAATACTGGAGCTGGCGCGCTTTAAGGAACAATGTTGCCTGAGGGGCCTGCTGTTGAATGGTCAGCAGGTCACACCGGATGAGGTGGTCAAGGATTTTCAGTCAGCCAACGCAACACTGGAGCTGGCGCGCTTTAAGGAACAATGTTGCCTGAGGGGGCTGCCATTGAGTGGTCAGCAGGTCGCTCCGGATGAGGTGCTCAAGGATTATCAGGTAGCCAACGCAACACTGGAGCTGTTGCGCTTTAAAGCGGAATGTTGTCTGAGGGGGCTGCCGTTGAATGGCCGGGAGGTCATACCGGATTTGGTGGTCAGGGATTGCCGGGCGGCCAGGGCAGCCCTGGAGCTGGCGCGCTTTAAGGAACAATGTTGCCTGAAGGGGATGCTGTTGAGTGGCCAGCAGGTCACACCGGATGCGGTGGTTAAGGATTATCAGGCAGTCAGGGCAACACTGGAGCTAGCGCGCTTCAGAGCGGAATGCTGCCTGCGGGGGCTGTTGTTGAATGGCCAGCAGGTCACAGCGGATGAGGTGGTTACGGTTTATCAGGCAGCCAGAGCAATACCAGAGCTGGCGTACTTCAAATCAGAATGTTGCTTGAGGGGCTTGCTGTTGAACGGCCAGCAGGTCACACCGGATGCGGTGGTTAAGGAGTTCCCGTTCAGTCTGGAAGGCAAACTGAAGTTAGCACACTTCAAGGAACGATGTTGCCTGATGGGGCTGCTATTGAATGGTCAGCAGGTCACACCGGATGAGGTGGTTAAGGCGTTTCAGGCAGTCAAGGCAACACTGGATCTGGCTCGCTTCAAAGCAGAATGTTGCCAGAGGGGACTGCTGTTGAATGGCCGACAGATCACCCCGGATGCGGTGGTTAAGGATTATCAGGCAGCCAAAGCAATCCTGGAGCTGGCGCGCTTTAAGCAAGAATGTTGCCTGAGGGGTCTGGCGTTGAATGGCTGGCAGGTCACACCGGATGCGGTGGTTGAGGATTTTCCGGACGGTCCGGTAGGTAAACTGGGGATAGCACGCTTCAAAGCGGAATGTTGTCTGAGGGGCCTGGCGTTGCATGGCCAGCAGGTTGCGCCGGGTGCCGTGGTTGAGGATTATCAGGCAATCAGAGCAATACTGGAGCTGGCGCGCTTTAAAGAACAATGTTGCCTGAGGGGCCTGGCGTTGCATGGTCAGCAGGTCACACCGGATGCAGTGATTAAGGATTATCAGGCAGCCAGGGCAGTACTGGAGCAGGCCCGCTTTAAAGAAGAATGTTGCCTAAGGGGGTTGCCGTTGAATGGTCGGCAGGTCATACCGGATGCCGTGGTTAAGGATTATGAACACGGTGGCTGGTTGCTTGAAAAGGCTATTTTTTATTCTCGGCTGGCATTGCATGCAAGAGCATTGAATAGCGGCTATCTGGATAACCAAAAAGTATTGGCAGCATTTAATGGCGTATCCGGGGATCACTCTTCAAGGCAGGCTGAATTCCTGATGCAAAGGTTAAATCAACCCCAGCTGTTCGATGAAACCGATGACGCTCAGGATACCATTCAACAGGCCTGGCAAATCTTAAACAGCGTATCGATCAAAAATGATGAGCAGCGTCGACTGCAATGTATATTGAAATTCATGGCGATGCAGTATCAGTTACTCATTGATCATCAGAGCGTGTCAGCAGAAGCGGTATGGCAAATCATCACAACACTCAGGCGTTCATTTAAAAATTCACGCTTACCGTTCTTTTTCCTGGCACGATGTTATATCACGAACCAGTCTGTTGATGGACGACCAATCCATAAGAGCGAGGTTCTGGAGTGCCTTCAGAGTTTCCCTGAAGGAAGCAAATTGCGTTATGCTTTAAGCCGCTGGTTTGAACAAGGCAACATCCAGGCCAATATAATCGATAATTTACTGTTTAAACGAGATAATACCGATCCGGGGTGGAGCAATGATAGAAGCGATGGCCATTCAGTCCATTCAGTCAATAGTGTAAAAGAAAAAGCAGAGAGCGCGTCCGTCACCAGAGCAGCTACCGTCAATGCGGCCCAAAACCGGAAGCAAGCGTTAAAACCAACGTTGCAAACAAGCACTGCGTTTTCTCCGGAGCAGCAGGTTCTGCAGTTCAATACCCTAACGCTGAAAGCACTGGACATTATTCAGGAAATCAATGGCAGTTATACTGATCCACCCATTGTGATTACCGGTTCATACGCGCGGTTTTTACAGCACCGCTGCTCATCATTCCATGATATTGACATTATTTGTGCGACAGAGGTGGCTGCCAGAACACTCCTTGACAGGCTGCGGGCACTTAATACCGACGAAGATGCAGACATCCCCAAACGTATCCTCATCTGGCCAATGCATGGATGTCAGGAGATCAAATTACCTGAAGCATACAATATTGTTCTCAGAGAGGGTGATTTTGCTACGAAAGCAATGGAGCTTCAGGTCAGTGTTGACTCCAGAGTAACACATGGCAATGCCGAACGGCTGTCAGTCCACGTCCCTGGCGTTGAGAAGCCGGTATGCTGTTTGCCGTTTGCTGAAGAAACCGGGTTATTGAATGACACGCTGAAACACTTGGTTGATAACCTTGTTCTGCTAACCGAGCAGTTGCGAAAAGGCAGGGTATTCAACATACCACGAACCATTCTTTTCAACCTCCCCAAGACAACGGAGGAGTGTATTTTTGGCTTGCTTATGCGTTCTCTGCTTACCCTGCATAAAGCCAAACAATTTATCGCTCTGTTCTCTGAAGAAAAACCTGACGACCGGCCCGACGAGCTCCTGGAAGAACAACAGCAACGCCTTTATGCACTGACTGAGGAACTTCAATGGAAATTGCGTAGCCATACTTACCGGGATGGTTTTGAGCAAACCGTTAACCGCTGGCTAACGACAACCGCGCATGTGAATGATTACGAGATCAAGAGGAAAGACTTTATCAACGTACTGCTGGCGATGATGCGCCCTGAACATGATCGGGTAAAATTAATACAATGAACTGTTGATCACCGATCACCCATTCAGAATTGTGGTTCATGCCTTTTCTATATGGGTAACTTTCAGCGATGCATAACCGTCCAAAAAATGCCTGTTTAATTTGACTTGTCTGATACACCCGCGATGGAACCTGATCATCATTTTGAGGTCAAACGATGGCGTGTACAGTCCAAGTGAGCAGGGGGGCATTCTGAAGGCAACAGCATCAACTAACTCCCACTCAAGACCTGCTGTCAGTGGAGGGCGACAAGCTCAACAAACCGGTTCAAGCGGGCGTTCAAGTGTATTTAACGGTAAACGAGTCTCAAGTCATCAATCCCATAGAGCTACAGCCACCACCCCGGATGAAGGTAAATGTTTTGAAGATGCCTTTTGGGGAAAAAAAATATTACAAAGACGTCAAATCACCCCGGCTGATGTACTTACAGCCTATGGAAATGACAGAACCTCGCTCAGAAGTGGCTTCTTTTTGCAAAAGCTCTACCTGGAGAACATTCCACATGATAATAAAAAAATCACCCCGGATCAGGTAGTTCAAGAATTCAACAGAAAGCCAGACCGAAACAACAAGTGCCAATTAGCGATAGCGCGCTTCAAAGCGGAATGTTGTCTGAGGGGCCTGCTGTTGAATGGCCAGCAGGTCACACCGGATGCGGTGGTTAAAGACTTCCCGGATAGTCCGGAAGGCAAACTGGGGATAGCGCGTTTCAAAGCGGAATGTTGCCTGAGGGGGCTGCCGTTGAACGGCCAGCAGATCAGACCGGCTGCAGTGGTTAAGGCTTTCCCGGGTAGCCCGCATGGCAAACTGGGGATAGCGCGCTTCAAAGCGGAGTGTTGCCTGAGGGGCCAGGCGCTGAATGGCCAGCAGGTCACACCGGATGCGGTGGTTAAGGATTTTCCGGAAAGTCCGGAGGGCAAACGGGGGAAAGCACGCTTCAAAGCGGAATGTTGTCTGAGGGGCCTGCTGTTGAATGGCCAGCAGGTTACACCGGATACAGTGGTTAAGGATTATCAGGCAGCCAGGGCAATACTGGAGCTGGCGCGCTTCAAAGCGGAATGTTGCCTGAGAGGCCTGTTGCTGAATAGCCAGCAGGTCCTCCCGGATGCCGTGGTTAAGGATTTTCCGGATAGTCCGGAAGGCAAGCTGGGGTTGGCTCGCTTCAAAGCGGAATGTTGCCCGAGAGGTCTGTCGTTGAATGGCCAGCAGGTCACACCGGATGCCGTGGTTAAGGATTATCAGGCAGCCGGGGCAGCACTGGAGCTGGCCCGCTTTAAAGAACTATGTTGCCTGAGGGGCTTGGCGTTTAATGGCCGACAGGTCACACCGGATGCAGTGGTCAAGGATTTTCCGGATAGTTCGGAAGGCAAACTGGCGATAGCACGTTTCAAAGCGGAATGTTGCCTGAAGGGTCTGGTGTTGAATGGCCAGCAGGTCACACCGGATGCCGTGGTTAAAGATTATCAGGCAGCCGGGGCAGCACTGGAGCTGGCCCGCTTTAAAGAACTATGTTGCCTGAGGGGCTTGGCGTTGAATGGCCGACAGGTCACACCGGATGCCGTGGTTAAGGATTATCAGGCAGCCGGGGCAGCACTGGAGCTGGCCCGCTTTAAAGAACTATGTTGCCTGAAGGGCCTGGCGTTGAATGGCCGACAGGTCACACCGGATGCAGTGGTCAAGGATTTTCCGGATAGTTCGGAAGGCAAACTGGCGATGGCACGTTTCAAAGCGGAATGTTGCCTTAAGGGTCTGGTGTTGAATGGCCAGCAGGTCACACCGGATGCCGTGGTTAAGGATTATCAGGCAGCCGGGGCAGCACTGGAGCTGGCCCGCTTTAAAGCACTATGTTGCCTGAGGGGCTTGGCGTTGAATGGCCGACAGGTCATACCGGATGCAGTGGTTGAGGATTATGAACGCGGTGGCTGGTTGCTCGAAAAGGCTATTTTTTATTCTCAGCTGGCATTGCATGCAAAAGAATTGAATAGCGCCTGTCTGGATACCCAAAAAGTATTGGCAGCATTTAATGACGTACCCGGGGATCACTCTTCAAGGCAAGCTGAATACCTGATGCAAAGGTTAAAGCAACCTCAGCGGTACGATGAAACCGACGACACTCAGGATACCATTCAACAGGCTTGGCAAATCTTGAACAGCGTATCGATCAAAAATGATGAGCAGCGTCGACTGCAATGTATATTGAAATTCATGGCGATGCAGTATCAGTTACTCATTGATCATCAGTGCGTGTCAGCAGAAGCGGTATGGCAAACCATCACAACACTCAGACGTTCATTTCAGAATTCACGCTTACGGTTCTTTTTCCTGGCACGATGTTATATCACGAACCAGCCTGTTGATGGACGACCAATCCATAAGAACGAGGTTCTGGAGTGCCTTCAGAGTTTCCCTGAAGGAAGCAAATTGGGTCATGCTTTAAGCCGGTGGTTTGAACAATGCAGCGCCCGGGCCAATATAATGGATCAGTTACTGTTTAAACCAGATAATACTGTTCCGGAGCGGAGCAATGATCGAAGCAATAACCATTCAGTCAATAGCGTAAAAGAAAAAGCAGAGAGCGCGTCCGTCACCAGAGCCGCTACCGTCAATGCGGCCCAAAACCGGGAGCAAGCGTTAAAACAAACGTTGCAAACAGGCACTGCGCTTTCCCCGGTACAGCAGGCCCGGCAGTTCAATACCCTAACGCTGAAAGCACTGGAAATTATTCAGGAAATCAATGGCGGTTATACTGATCCACCCATTGTGATTACCGGCTCATACGCGCGGTTTTTACAGCACCGCTGCTCATCATTCAATGATATTGACATTATTTGCGCAACAGAGGTGGCTGCCAGAACACTCCTTGACAGGCTGCGGGCACTTAATACCGACGAGGATGCAGACATCCCCAAACGTATCCTCATCTGGCCAATGCACGGATGTCAGGAGATCAAATTACCCAAAGCATACAATATTGTTCTCAGAGAGGGTGATTTTAGAACGAAAGCAATGGGGCTTCAGGTCAATGTTGACACCAGATTAATGTATGGAAATGTACAACGTCTGTCAGTTTGCGTTCCCGGCGTTGAGAAGTCGGTATGCTGCTTGCCGTTTGCTGAAGAAACCGGGTTATTGAATGACACGCTGAAACACTTGGTTGATAACCTTGTTCTGCTAACTGAGCAATTGCGAAAAAGTAGGGTAGGTTGAACATACCACGAACCATTTTTTTCACCTCCCCAAGACAACTGAGGAGTGTATTTATGGCTTGTTTATGCGTTCTCTTGCTTACCCTGCATAAAGCCAGGACATTTATGACTCTTACTCTGAAAAAACTGACGACCGGCCCGACCAGCTCCTGGAAGAACAACAGCAACGCCTTTATGCACTGACTGAGGAACTTCAATGGAAATTGCGTAGCCATACTTACCGAGATGGTTTTGAGCAAACCGTTAACCGCTGGCTATCGACAACGGCGCATGTGAATGATTACGAGATTAAGAGGAAAGACTTTATCAACGTACTGCTGGCGATGATGCGCCCTGAACATGATCGGGTAAACTCAATACAATGAACTGTTGATCACCGATCACCCATTCAGAATTGCGGTTCATGCATTTTCTATATGGTAACTTTCAGCGATGCATAACCGTCCAAAAAATGCCCGTTTAATTTGACTTGTCTGACACACCCGCGATGGAACCTGATCATCATTTTGAGGTCAAACGATGGCGTGTACAATCCATGTGAGCAGGGGGGCATTCTGAAGGCAACAGCATCAACTAACTCCCACTCAAGACCTGCTGTCAGTGGGGGGCGACAAGCTCAACAAACCGGCTCAAGCGGGATTTCCAACCATTCCGGAAGTGTATTTAGCGGTAAACGAGTCTCAAGTCATCAATCACATAGAGGTACAGCTCCCCCCCTGGATGAAGGTAAATGTTTTGAAGATGCTTTTTGGAAAAAAAATATTTTAAAAGGACGTCAAATCACCTCGGCTGATGTGCTCACAGCCTATGGAAATGACAGAACCTCGCTCAGACGTGGTTTCTTTTTGCAAAAACTTTGTTTACAGAACATTCCCCATGACAATAGAAAAATCACCCCGGAGCGGGTCATTCAGGAGTTCAACCGGGCTCCAGGTCAAGGCAGTAAGTGCCAGTTAGCGATAGCACGCTTTAAAGAAGAATGTTGCCTGAGGGGCTGGGCATTGAATGGTCAGTGGGTCACACCGGATACGGTGGCCAAGGATTTACAGGCAGTTGAAGCAACACTGGAGTTGGCGCGCTTCAAAGCAGAATGTTGCCTGAGGGGCCTGGCGTTGAATGGTCGGCAGGTCACACCGGATGCGGTGGTCAAGGATTTTCCGAATAGTCCGGCAGGCAAACTGGGGTTAGCGCGATTTAAAGAAAACTGTTGCCTGAAGAGCCTGTCGTTGAATGGTCAGCAGGTCACACCGGATGCGGTGGTCAAGGATTATCAGTTAGTCAAAGCCTCTCTGGAGCTGGCGCGCTTCAAAGCGACATGTTGCCTGAGGGGCATGGTGTTGAATGGTCAGCAGGTCTCACCGGATGCGGTGGTCAAGGATTTTCCGGATAGTTCGGCAGGCAAACTGGGGATAGTGCGCTTCAAAGCGGAATGTTGCCTGAAGGGTCTGGCGTTGAATGGCCAGCAGGTCACACCGGATACAGTGGTTAAGGATTATCAGGCAGCCAGGGCAATACTGGAGCTGGCGCGCTTCAAAGCAGAATGTTGCCTGAGGGGTCTGGCGTTGAATGGTCGGCAGGTCACACCGGATGAGGTGGTCAGGGATTTTCCGGATAGTCCGGAAGGCAAGCTGGGGTTAGCGCACTTCAAAGCGGAATGTTGTCAGAGGGGCCTTGTGTTGAGTGGTTGGCAGGTCACACCGGATACGGTGGTTAAGGATTTTCAGGCAGCCAATGCAACACTGGCACTAGGGCGCTTCAAAGAGGAATGTTGCCTGAGGGGCCTGGCGTTGAATGGTCAGCAGGTTGTGCCGGGTGCCGTGGTTGAGGATTATCAGGCAGCCAGAGCAATACTGGAGCTGGCGCGATTTAAGGAACAATGTTGAGGGGCCTGCTGTTGAATGGTCAGCAGGTCACACCGGAAGCAGTGGTTAAGGATTACCCGGACAGCCCGGAAGGCAAACTGGGGATAGCGCGCTTCAAAGCGGAATGTTGCCTGAAGGGCCTGGCGTTGAATGGTCAGCAGGTCATACCGGATGCCGTGGTTAAGGATTTCCCGGAGAGCCTGGAAGGCAAACTGGGGATGGCGCGCTTTAAGGAATTATGTTGCCTGAGGGGCCTGGCGTTGCATGGTCAGCAGGTCACACCGGATGCCGTGGTTAAGGATTATCAGGCAGCCAGGTCAGTACTGGACCTCGCCCGCTTTAAAGAACAGTGTTGTCTAAGAGGGTTGCCGTTGCATGGCCGGCAGATCATACCGGATGCGGTGGTTAAGGATTATGAACGCGGTGGCTGGTTGCTCGAAAAGGCTATTTTTTATTCTCGGCTGGCATTGAATGCAAGAGAATTGAATAGCGGCTATCTGGATAACCAAAAAGTATTGGAAGCATTTAATGACGTGCCCGGGGATCATTCTTCTAGACAGGCTGAATACCTGATGGAAAGGTTAAAGCAACCTCAGCGGTACGATGAGACCGACGACACTCAGGATACCATTCAACAGACCTGGCAAATCTTAAACAGCGTATCGATCAAAAATGATGAGCAACGTCGACTGCAATGTATATTGAAATTCATGGCGATGCAGTATCAGTTACTCATTGATCATCAGAGCGTGTCAGCAGAAGCAGTATGGCAAACCATCACAACACTCAGAAGTTCATTTCAGAATGTACGCTTACAGTTCTTCTTCCTGACACAATGTTATATCACGAACCGCTCTGTTGATGGACGACAAATCCATAAGAGCCAGATCCTGAAGTGCCTTCAGAGTTTCCCGGAAGGAAGCAAGCTGCGTTATGCTTTAAGCCGCTGGTTTGATCGGTGCAGCGCCGAAGCCAATATAATGGATGAGTTACTGTTTAAACGAGCTAATGCCGTTCCGGGGCGCGACAATGATAGAAGCAATAGCCATGCAGTCTATTCAGTCAATAGCGAAAAAGAAAAAGCAGTGAGCGCGTCCATCCCTTGGGCAACTACCATCAGTCCAGCTCAAAACCTGACGCGAGTTTTGAAACAAGCATTAAAAATAGGCACGCCGTTTTTTCCGGATCAGCAGGTTACGCAATGCAATGCGCTAACGCTAAAAACACTGGAGATTATTCAGGAAATTAATGGTTGTTATACCGGTCCACCCATTGTGATTACCGGTTCATATGCGCGCTTTTTACAGAACCGCTGCCCATCATTCAATGATATTAACATTATTTGCGCAACAGAGGTTGCTGCCAGAACACTCTTTGACAGGCTGCGGGCACTTAATACCGACGGGGATGCAGACATCCCCAAACGTATCCTCATCTGGCCAATGCATGGATGTCAGGAGATCAAATTACCCAAAGCATACAATGTTGTTCTCAGAGAGGGTGATTTTGCTACGAAAGCAATGGAGCTTCAGGTCAGTGTTGACAGCAGAGTAATACATGGAAATGTAGAACGGCTGTCAGTTCACGTCCCCGGCGTTGAGAAGTCGGTATGCTGTTTGTCGTTTGCTGAAGAAACCAGGTTATTGAATGACACGCTGAAACATCTGGTTGATAACCTTGTTCTGCTAACTAAGCAATTGCAAAAAGGCAGGGTATTGAACATACCACAAACGATTCTTTTCAACCTCCCCAGCACAACGGAGGAGTGTATTTATGGCTTGCTTATGCGTTCTCTGCTTACCCTGCATAAAGCCAAACAATTTATTGCTCTGTACTCTGAAGAAAAACCTGACGATTGGCCTGACCAGCTCCGGGAACAACGACACCTTTATGCACTTACCGAGGAACTTCAATGGACATTGCGTAGCCATGCATACCGTGATGGTTTTGAGCAAAGCGTTAACCGCTGGCTATCGACAACCGCGCATGTGAATGATTACGAGATCAAGAGGAAAGGCTTTATCAAGGTACTGCTGGCGATGATGTGCCCTGAACAAGGTTGGGTAAACTCAACCCAATGAACTGTTGATCACCTGCCGCCCATTCAGCATTGTGGTTCATGCCTTTTCTGTATGGGCAGGTTTTATTGATGTATAACCGTACAAAAAAACACCCGTTTAACTTGACTTCCCTGACACACCTTCGATGGAACCTGATCATCATTTTGAGGTCAAATGGTAGCGTTTACAGTCCAAGTGAGCAGGGGGTCATTCTGAAGGCAACAGCATCAACCTGCCTCCACCCAGGGTCACCTGTCAGGGGGGGGCGACAAACTCAACAAACCGGTTCAAGCGGGATTTCCAACCATCCCGGAAGTGTATTTAACGGTAAACGAGTCTCAAGTCATCACTCGCATAGAGGTACAGCTCCCCCCCTGGATGAAGGTAAATGTTTTGAAGATGCTTTTTGGAAAAAAAATATTTTAAAAGGACGTCAAATCACCTCGGCTGATGTGCTCACAGCGTATGTAAATGACAGAACCTCGCTCAGACGTGGTTTCTTTTTGCAAAAGCTCTGTTTACAGAACATTCTGCATGACAATAGAAAAATCACCCCGGACCGGGTCATTCAGGAATTCAACCGGGCTCCAGGTCGAAGCAGTAAGTGCCAGTTAGCGATAGCACGCTTTAGAGGAGAGTGTTGCCTGAGGGGCTGGGCATTGAATGGTCAGTGGGTCACACCGGATACGGTGGCTAAGGATTTACAGGCAGTTGAAGCAACACTGGAGCTGGCGCGCTTCAAAGCAGAATGTTGCCTGAGGGGCCTGGTGTTGAATGGCCGGCAGGTCACACCGGATGCGGTGGTCAAGGATTTTCAGTCAGCCAACGCAACACTGGAGCTGGCACGCTTTAAGGAACAATGTTGCCTGAAGGGGCTGCCGTTGAGTGGTCAGCAGGTCACACCGGATACGGTGGTTAAGGATTTTCAGGCAGCCAATGCAACACTGGCGCTAGGGCGCTTCAAAGAGGAGTGTTGCCTGAGGGGCCTGGCGTTGAATGGTCAGCAGGTTGCGCCGGGTGACGTGGTTCAGGTTTACCGGGCAGTCAGAGCAATACTGGAGCTGGCGCGATTTAAGGAACAATGTTGCCTGAGGGGACTGCTGTTGAATGGTCAGCAGGTCACACCGGAAGCAGTGGTTAAGGATTTCCCGGACAGCCCGGAAGGCAAACTGGGGATAGCACGCTTCAAAGCGGAATGTTGCCTGAATGGCTTGGCGTTGCATGGTCAGCAGGTCATACCGGATGCCGTGGTTAAGGATTTCCCGGAGAACCCGGAAGGCAGACTGGGGATGGCGCGCTTTAAGGAACGATGTTGCCTGAGGGGCCTGGCGTTGTATGGACAACAGGTCACACCGGATGCCGTGGTTAAGGATTATCAGGCAGCCAGGGCAGCACTGGAGCTGGCCCGCTTTAAAGAACAATGTTGCCTAAGGGGGTTGCCGTTGAATGGCCGGCAGGTCATACCGAATGCCGTGGTTAAGGATTATGAACACGGTGGCTGGTGGCTCGAAAAGGCTATTTTTTATTCTCAGCTGGCATTGCATGCAAGAGAATTGAATAGCTCCTGTCTGGATAACCAAAAAGTATTGGAAGCATTTAATGACGTACCCGGGGATCACTCTTCAAGGCAAGCTGAATTCCTGATGCAAAGGTTAAATCAACCCCAGCTGTACGATGAAATCGATGACGCTCAGGATACCATTCAACAGGCCTGGCAAATCTTAAACAGCGTATCGATCAAAAATGATGAGCAGCGTCGGCTGCAATGTATATTGAAATTCATGGCGATGCAGTATCAGTTACTCATTGATCATCAGAGCGTGTCAGCAGAAGCGGTATGGCAAATCATCACAACACTCAGGCGTTCATTTAAAAATTCACGCTTACCGTTCTTTTTCCTGACACGATGTTATATTACGAACCAGTCTGTTGATGGACGACCAATCCATAAGAGTGAGGTCCTGAAGTGCCTTCAGAGTTTCCCTGAAGGAAGCAAATTGCGTCATGCTTTACGCTGCTGGTTTGAACAATGCAGCGCCCATGCCAATATAATGGATCAGTTACTGTTTAAACCGGATAATATCGTTCCGGGGCGGGGCAATGATAGAAGCAATGGCCATTCAGTCCATTCAGTCAATAGCGTAAAAGAAAAAGCAGAGAGCGCGTCCGTCACCAGAGCAGCTACCGTCAATGCGGCCCAAAACCGGAAGCAAGCGTTAAAACCAACGTTGCAAACAAGCACTGCGTTTTCTCCGAACCAGCAGGTTCTGCAGTTCAATGCCTTAACGCTGAAAGCACTGGATATTATTCAGGAAATCAATGGCGGTTATACTGATCCACCTATTGTGATTACCGGTTCATACGCGCGTTTTTTACAGCACCGCTGCCCATCATTCAATGATATTGACATTATTTGCGCGACAGAGGTGGCCGCCAGAACACTCCTTGACAGGCTGCGGGCACTTAATACCGACGAGGATTCAGACATCCCCAAACGTATCCTCATCTGGCCAATGCATGGATGTCAGGAGATCAAATTACCCGAAGCATACAATATTGTTCTCAGAGAGGGTGATTTTGCTACGAAAGCAATGGGGCTTCAGGTCAGTGTTGACACCAGAGTAACACATGGCAATGCAGAACGGCTGTCAGTTCACGTCCCTGGCGTTGAGAAGCCGGTGTGCTGTTTGCCGTTTGCTGAAGAAACCAGGTTATTGAATGACACGCTGAAACATGTGGCTGATAACCTTATTCTGCTAACTGAGCAATTGCGAAAAGGCAGGGTATTCGACATACCACGAACCATTCTTTTCAATCTCCCCAAGACAACGGAGGAGTGTATTTTTGGCTTGCTTATGCGTTCTCTGCTTACCCTGCATAAAGCCAAACAATTCATCGCTCTGTACTCTGAAGAAAAACCTGACGACCGGCCTGACCAGCTCCGGGAACAACAACACCTTTATGCACTTACTGAGAAACTTCAATGGCAATTACGTAGCCATGCATACCGTGATGGTTTTGAGCAAAGTGTTAACCACTGGCTATTGACCACCAGACATGTGAGTGATTACGAGATCAGGAAGAAGGACTTTATCAAAGCACTGCTTGCGATGATGCAATCTGAATCAGTTCTGTGAAAACCTGGGCAGATTCACAGAACTGATTCACTGCTGTGCTTAATCAGGAAGAAAGTCAGGATTAGCCATTAAGCCCTTCAGAAGCGGCCCTGGATTGAATCAGCTCGATTTTGTAACCATCCGGGTCTTCTACAAAGGCAATTTCAGTGGTCCCCCCGAGAACCGGACCGGGCTCACGGGTGATCTTTCCACCGGCCTTACGGATAGCGTCACAGGTGGCATAAATATCATCAGCGCCCAGGGCAACATGACCAAAGGCATTACCCAGGTCATAGTGTTCGGTTCCCCAGTTGTAGGTCAGCTCAATCACGGCCTGCTCAGACTCATCGGCATAGCCAACAAACGCCAGGGTATATTGATACTGTTCGTTGTCGTGTTTTCTCAGCAGTTTCATACCGAGAATTTCAGTATAAAAGTGGATGGATCGATCCAGGTTACCAACACGCAGCATGGTGTGAAGAAATCGCATTTCAGGCTCCTTCAGTTGTTTACATTGATTAGGGGTGTTCAGCTTGTTCAGGCAGTGTTGTGGTCTGCTTCTTCTTCAATGGTTTACCATCAATGGAAGCCTCTTTGATCTCAATGGTGTAGGCGGTGCCTTTTTCTTCCTGCAGCAGCTTGACGAGAAAATAATCATGGTTTTTGGCAAACCAGATCCAGGTTGCCCGTTGATCACTGTCTCTGAGTATATTGACTCTGACGGTTTTCAGGTTGCCAAGGTCAGTCTTTAATATCTCTTCACCTTCGATGATGAATTTGCGTTGATAAATTCTATTATCATCAGCAATGTCATATCTCAGCGGTTGGCCATTGGCCGATGCCAGATCCATACGCAGTTTCAGCTGATAACTCAGGTTGTCCAGCGTTGCCGGTTTCAGGTTCATCGACCACTGCTTGTCACCCTGTTGCCAGTTAACCCGGTTGCCGGACCAATCGAAGGCGGCATATTCCGTTGGTTTTTTGCCAAGGCCTGTTCTTTGTTGAACGTACTGGCTGGAGATCAGCTGTGAACCTTTACGGGTAAAATGACTGGTCTGTTTGATGCCAAAGAAAGCGGCATCGGCACTGAACTCAAGCGTCCAGGTGCCGTCTGCATTTTTGGTCAGGGATCGTTCTCCGGAACCACCAAAGGGGACACCTTTGATGGTTGCCTTGTAGGTTGCAGAATAGGGTTTGAGGGTGAAAGGCGGAGCGGTCACTTTTTCGGGTTGTTGTGTCGGGTTTGTGCTGGTGGCGGCAAAACTCGTATTTCCCTCAGTCAATAACGTCAGGACCAGTGCTACTGGCAAAAAGAGCAGGCTGTACTGGTCGTAGTTCGTTGTTATTGAGTTTTTCATGCTCACCATGCTCACTTTGTAGTGATGAAAACGGTGGTGATAAAAACAGTGGCGATGAAAACGATGACGATGAAAAAATGATTGAACCTGATTGATCATGCCAGTTCCAGGGCGTTTTCCTGCAGTTGGTAGCCCAGCGGGTCAACAGGGTGGTCATCCAGTAACGCTTTATCACCGGTCAGCTGCAGTCGTCCGGAAGTGATCAGGTGCACAGCAAGGGGATAAATCCGGTGCTCCATGGCCTGCACTCGCTGTTTCAGGCTATCTTCATTATCGTTGGGTCCGATACTCAGTGACGCCTGAATGATATGGGTACCACTGTCCAGTTCGGGGGTTACAAAGTGAACCGTGCAGCCATGTTGGGTTTTTTTATCAGCCAGTACCCGACGGTAGGTGCCAAGGCCTTTGTATTCCGGTAACAGGGATGGGTGAACATTGATCAGTCTGCCAGCGAATTTCTCCACAAATTCGGGGCTTAGAATTTTCATATAACCGGCCAGTACCACAAGGTCCGGCTCAAAGCGGTTAACCTCTTCAACCAGTCGCTGATCAAAGGCGCCCCGGGATGAAAAGACTTTGTAGTCCAGGCCGAGTGCGGCAACCTTGTGTTGTCTGGCCCTTTCCAGCCCATAAGCCTCTGGTACGTTGCTGATGACCCCGACAACGTGATAACTGTAGTTATGTTCCTGGTCCAGAAGTGCCTGAAGATTACTGCCGTTTCCTGATAGCAGAACGACAACTCGCTTTTTTGGGCTTGCGGCTGGCTTCTCGCTCACTGCTGTTTCCTGAATGCTTTCGATGATTTCGTAACTGGAATCCGGTAGGCCTGAGTGAAATGGCACCGAGGCCTGATATTGGTTAGAAAGTACGTTTAACCGTCCCGGTTATTGCAAAACGACAGGATCGGTATCGCTGTCAGCCGATTCAATATGGCCGATAATGACGCTTTCTTCCCCCAATGCCTCCAGATGTTTGATTGCTTGCTCCCGATGGCTCTCGGGAATACAGAGCACCATACCAATACCACAGTTGAAGGTACGATACAGTTCAAAGGCGTCAATATTGCCCTTTTCCTGCAGGAAACGGAAGATAGCCGGGATTTCCCAGCTCTGTGTGTTGATCAGCGCACGACAGCCACGGGGAATCACCCTGGGCAGATTTTCAGGCAGGCCGCCCCCGGTGATATGAGCCATGGCATGGATAGGCAGCTCTTTTTGCAGCTGCAGCAATAATTTGACGTAAATACGTGTTGGCGCCATCAAATGCTCGGCCAGTGGTCGGCCTTCCAGCGGGGCATTGAGGTCTGATCCGGCCACGTCGAGTACCTTGCGGATCAGTGAGTAACCATTGGAGTGTGGCCCGCTGGATTTCAAGCCGATCAACACATCACCAGCAGAGACTTTGCTGCCATCAATGATTGCAGATTTTTCCACAACGCCGACGCAGAAGCCGGCCAGGTCATAATCGTCACCCTGGTACATGCCGGGCATTTCCGCCGTTTCACCCCCGATCAGGGCACAGCCAGACTGTTTACAGCCTTTGCCAATACCGGTGACCACTCGCTCTGCCACATCCACATTTAATTTGCCGGTGGCGTAATAGTCCAGAAAGAACAGCGGTTCGGCACCACAAACCAGCAGGTCATTGACGCACATGGCCACCAGATCGATGCCGATATGGTCATGCATATCCAGGTCCATGGCCAGCTTCAGTTTGGTACCAACGCCGTCCGTACCGGAAACCAGAACCGGTTCCCGGTACCCGGTTGGCAGCTGGCAAAGCGCTCCGAAACCGCCCAGACCACCCATCACCTCAGGGCGGGAAGTGGCCTTTGCCACCTGTTTGATCCGCTCAACCAGAGCGTTTCCAGCGTCGATATCGACACCGGCATCCTTGTAACTCAGGGAGGTTCTGGAATCCGATTTGTTCATTGCTATGAATCCGCTTGTTGCCAGAGCTGGTTACCACCGGCAGTGCCGGAGGTGTTTTAATCTGGACTGTTCACTGACCTGAGACGGTGCTCAGTCCAATATGGTTTGGGTGGATGAAGGCGGCTATTCTAGGAGGCTGTGCTATTTATCGCAATGCTGTTACCAAATTGTCGCTTATGGCAGAATGACATTTATTTGATTTTTACGAACAGGATTTTATTGATGCCTGTGGCTATGCGATGCAAAGCTTGCTATCAACACTTGATCAGCCCATTGACTTTTTTATTTGCTCATCAGGTTCGTTCCGCCGTTAAGGTGGTCTGCCTGGTATTGGGTCTTGTGGTGCTGTCCACATCGCCTGACCATGCCCGTGCTGCCACGGTCAAAGGACTATACAGTCAGGAAGTGCCTGTGTCCGGACAGGGCTACCAGGAGCGGACCGAGGCCATGAGTCAGGCGTTGGCAAATGTGCTGGTGAAAGTGGCCGGGCAGCGTGAGGTACTGGCCAACCCGGTGGTAAGCCGTGCGCTGGCCAGGCCGGAAACTTACATTAGTAAGTTTGGTTTTCGCAGCGCTTCCTCTAATCAGGACGCCTCTCTCAACCAACAGCAGTATTTTCAAGCGGTGTTTGATGAGCAGGCAATAAATCGCCTGCTACGCAGTGCTGGTGTAGCCATATGGAGCGCAAGCAGACCGTCAACGCTGGTATGGCTGGCGGTGGAAGATGGCGGGCAACGCTCAATCGTCAATGCCTCAGGTAACTTTCCGGCGGTGTTTGCTGAGAGCTTCCGGGGGCGGGGCTTGCCTCTGCTCTTTCCATTGATGGACTTTGAAGATGCTGCAGCGATTTCCACCGTCGATGTATGGGGCGGTTTTACTCGCAAATTGCAGGACGCTTCGCGGCGTTATGGTTCTGAATCGATTCTGACCGGACGTTTATCACGCTCTCTATCACTAGGCTCTCCATCACCGGGCTCTCCATCACCGGGCTCTCTATCACCAAAGAATGAACTCTTTTATGGTCGGCTGAGTCTGATATTCAGAGGGGGGAATCAGTCTGTGGCGGTTAATGGCCTTGATGCGGTTGCGGTTACTCAGTTGGCGGCTGATCTGGTGGGGACAACATTGTCCCGTCATTATGCCATTGATGCCTCTGATGCCAGTGGCAAGACTCTGCTGGTGGTTGAGAATATTTCCAGTCTGGAAGATTATGCCGCCCTTAATAAATACCTTGAGCGGATGACGGCCATTCGTGAGGTGTCTGTGCATCGAGTGACCGGTTCAACGGTTGAGTTGGCGCTGGTTATTGATGGTTCTGAAAGCCAGTTAGCCGATGCCCTGGCCCTGGGGCGACACCTCAGACCAGCTTCACCGGGTGCGCAGTCTGACGCTGCAGCTGCAACCATATACTACCGCTGGTCCAACTGACGGGCTTTTACCATGGGGCTGTTCGTTTAGCTATCGACTGATTCGTTGTTCAAGAGATACATTATTCGGTGGCCTATGTGAAAAGTAATGACCATTCTTACCCGACAGGTTGGAGTTACCTGCATCGTCAAGACAGTGTCGGGGAAGCAGATTTTGCAGCCCCTGTAGCCAGAAAAAGAATCAAGGCATTATCCTGTTTTAACCGGTCGCTTTGGTCTCTGGAAAAGACCTCTGGCAGTCTTGGCTTGAATAATACCTTTGCAGAGATCAGTCAGCCTGTCAGAAGATCGGTATCATTACCCGATTTTACGTCTTGCTCCTGCGCATCCATTGTGCCCTCAGGGTGTGACAAAAAGATGATGACTGGTATTTTTCCGCTGTGGGAAGCAAAACAACAGAGCTGGGAAACTGATTCAAATAGTGAACAGAGCTGGAAGTCTGATGTAACCAGTGAAGGAGATATTGTTGCCGGATATCTCCTGTCCGCTATCGAAAGTAATGATGTTGAAGCGGTCCAATCGTTAATCAACGAGCCCTTGCTGGATATAAATATGGAGATAACCGGCAACGCTTTCCGGAATCGGTACACGCCTTTAATGCTGGCGATTGAAAATAATTTCCTGGAGCTGGCCCGGATTATACTCACGGTTGAAGGGGTTGAGATTAATAAAGTCTTCGGTTTGAATGCCTTGCACATAGCGGTACAAAAAGGCTATGTCGATGCTGCTGATCTGCTGTTGCGTTCAGGGGCAAACGTTGATGCCCCGGATGTGAATGGCTGGACGAGCTTGATGAAGGCTTGCAAGATAAAGAATGAGGATCTCATCCGATTGTTGCTTGGTTATCAGGCCGATGTGAAATTGGTTAATCGGTTAGGTTTGTCAGCCCTCAATATACTGGTCAGTGATGAGGGTACTGAAAGGCCCGATCTCCTGGCGTTGCTGCTTGAACATGGCGCTCCTGTTGATCAATGTGACAGGAATTACTGGTTTCCGCTTATAGTTGCCATCAAGAATAAGTTCTCTGAGTATATTCGAATTTTGCTTGATGAAGGCTGGGAAAAAGCGACCTGTCAAAATGAAGGGCTGGTTTTTTTGCTTGCAGCTACGCGTGGGAATGAATCCGTACTCAGGTGTTTGTACGACAAAATGCCGAAGAAGTATTTATCCTTCAGGGACATCAATCAATGTTATGTACTAACGGGTGTTCCTGTTTCTCAAGAAAAGACGGTATTACGATTGTTAAAAGACAGATTTGGGGGATTTTTATCTCCGGAACTATCTGATGCTTTTTTTTCTCTGAAAAGTCAATGTCGCCGGGTCATTCAACAACAGATGTCGGATTGTGATTATAATCGGCTGCCCCTGCCTGAATGTTTGAAAAACTATTGCGCCAGGTTTCAGTTACCCATACTTCTGGACAACGAGGACGAGTTTCTGGCCTTTAATGAACCTGAATATTCTGAAGGTCTTATCTGGACAAGTGACAGCCGGTCCCGGGTTGATTCGGGTGATGGTTTTCATGAAACTGGCTGGGAATAGGCAGACATACCCATGGCCTTTGAAGTGACAGTTTTAGCGTTGGCTGCCCCTTGCTCCCTGGGTCGCCAGCCCGGTCACCTGTTACAGGCTGCCGGAGATTCGCTCGTTTGCCGCCGGGGACAGCTCCAAATCTTTTGGGTATAAATTGCACGGTGTTGCTACATAAGGACTTTACGATGAATCTTACGCTTCATCAGCGTTATATGGTTGCCGCTGTCGCGCTGGCAGCTTTTCTGGTCGTTCATTTTCTTGGGCCGGTACTGACGCCCTTTGTCGTCAGTATGGTGCTGGCTTATCTTGGTGACCCATTGACTGACTGGCTTGAATCAAAAGGGCTGTCCAGAACCCTGTCGGTAGTCTGCGTCTTTTTGCTGATCTTTGGCATAGTGATTACGGCGTTATTGGTGGTGATTCCAACCCTGGTCCATCAGATCAAAACGGTCATTCATTTGCTGCCGGTGTGGGAAGCCTGGATTGAGACAAATGTAATTCCATACATTCAGAAATATATTGAGATTGATTCCTCCCTATTTGATTTTGCTGAAATCTCCAAACGGCTGGCTGGGCAATGGCAGAAGGCCGGTGGGCTGCTGGCCAGTTTTGGTATTTCTGTGTCCAGGTCCTCCATTGCGTTGATTGGGTTTGTGGCCAATCTGCTGCTTATTCCCGTGGTGACGTTTTATCTGTTGCGTGACTGGGACAAGATGATGGCTAACCTGAAAATGATGTTGCCCCGCAATGTCGAGCCTGTGGCTGTTACTCTGGTAAATGAGTGCGATGAAGTACTGGGCGCCTTTCTCAAGGGCCAACTGATGGTCATGCTGGCACTTGGGGTCATTTACAGTCTGGGACTGACCATGATCGGCCTGCAGTTCGCTATCCTGATTGGCATGCTGGCCGGTCTGGCCAGCATTATCCCTTATATGGGATTTGTTCTGGGGTTTGCTGCGGCGCTGGTTGTGGCACTTTTTCAGTTTGACGGTTATATGGGAATGGGGCTGGTTGTTGTTGTCTTCATGGTGGGGCAGGCATTGGAAGGCTGGGTACTGACGCCACTGCTGGTGGGGGACAAAATTGGCTTGCACCCGGTGGCGGTGATTTTTGCCTTGATGGCCGGAGGTCAGCTGTTTGGCTTTGTCGGCATGCTCATCGCCCTGCCCATGGCCGCCATAATTATGGTACTCTTGCGCCACCTGCATAGAAACTATAAGGCCAGTGACCTTTATCGTGCCGGGGCTGAAGAGAAAGAGTGATGCACATTTGCTGTAATATTCTTTTTCTTTTAAATAACAGTCCATATATGGTACAAGCAGTTGCAAAACAGGACTGCAGCCGATTTATTGACTGATCCATTGATATCAGTCAATACCGGTTGATAATTGAACGGTTTTATTGTGTTCCTGTCTTTTGTAACGTTGCAGTTTCTGCTGTCAGTATCAGAGCTGTTGATTGACAGTAACGACGTGACCAGAAAAGAGAACTCACACACTATTTACAGAGTCTACGGATTCCATGTCCATTATGAGTTTGCCGGTGCAGCTACCGCTCAGTGTCCAGTTAAGAGACGATGCTACGTTCGCCAACTTCTACAGTGGGCGCAATGAAACGCTGGTCAATCTTCTGGATATGGATAGATCGGTTCCCGGCATCGAATCCGAGCAGTTTATTTTTCTCTATGGACCCAAAGGCGTCGGCTGCAGCCATCTGCTTCAGGCTGCTTGTCATCAGGTGGACCGTCGCAGCGGCAGAAGCATTTATCTGCCGATGAAAGAGCTGGTTCACTACTCTCCGAAGCTTTTGGAAGGCATTGAGCGTCTGCAGCTGGTTTGTCTTGACGATATTGGCGAAGTAGCCGGTATCGATGAGTGGGAAGAGGCGCTGTTTGACCTGTTTAATCGTCTCAGAGACTCCAGAACCCGTTTTCTGGTAGCGGCCGATAATCCTCCCAGAGCGCTGGGTATTCAACTTCAGGATCTGGTGTCCCGCCTTGGCTGGGGATTGGTCTTTCAGGTGCACCCTCTGGATGATCAGGACAAAGTTTCAGCGCTCAAACTCCGGGCTCATTACCGTGGCTTTGACCTGAGTGATGACGTTGCCCGTTTTATTATTCATCGTGGCTCCCGGGATATGGGCAACCTGTTTGCCTTATTGCAGAAACTGGACAGTGCATCCCTGCGTGCCAAACGCAAGCTCACTATTCCCTTTGTTAAGGAAGTCATGAGATGGTGAGCCCGGGGTAAAGGAATGGTCATCAGGTTCGGAACTGCTCCATGTCGTTGAGAAAAATGGGTCGTATTCAGTCCGTTGCGCTTGCCGGGCTTGCTCTTCTGGGCATCCTTGGTATTTCTGGTTGGCTGTGGCTTGCCCAGGTATCTGATCGGGTTCTGAACAGCCTGAACCAGCAGACCGGGCAACGCTTTCTCGATAAAGACGTTGTTTTTGATCCGTGGCAGCGAACACTCTCGGTTAATAATGTTGAGTTTGAGCTACAGGGTGTTCAGATCAGTGCAGAGCGATTGCGTTTTGTTTTGAAATATCAACACTGGTGGGAACCCTGGCTGGGAGAAAACAGCGAATTACTCAGTGCGATTGAACTTGATCGTGCCAATATCGCTATTGATCCGGAACGGCTTGTCTCTGCTTTGCCAGGCTGGTTCCGGGTGTTGACGGTTAACCGTGGCAGCCTTTCATTTACCGGAATCGATCAGTCGCTGGGCTTTGATCAACTGACTGTTGCACAAGCCGATGGTAGCAGACTAACGATTCAGCTGGATAACCAGAATGCTGACAACTGGAGCTTCTCCGGTTCTTATCAGGTCAGTGAAGGATTACTCAATGGTGAGGTCAGGTTAGTCAAACTGTCTTTGTTGACGCTGGTTAAGGCCGTTTTACCTGAAGTATTGCCAACGCTTAACAATGAGCTTTTTCCCAATGATGGTCTTGGGACCATGAATGGGACATTATCGCTGTCCTGGGATAAGCAGGCAGGCTTAACCTTGAAAGGCAATGCGCAAGGGCAAAGTGGGCAGCTGTTATTGTCAGGAAAATTGCCGGGAATATCTGCCGAATGGCAACGGTGGCAACTGAGTAACGTGCAATTTTATGGCGATGATCCTGCACAATCTACCGCAGAATTGTCCATTTCAGGTCTTGATGTGAGGGTGCCCGAAACACTGACAGGAGAAGTTTTTCCGATTCAATCAATACACACCATTTTTGCGGTTATTACTTCACTCTCTATCAACGACAGTCGTCTGGAATTTGGCAGTAGTCATTCACACTGGATATTTGAACACGTGAATGGGCGCCTGTTTACCGATGCCGGTTCGAAAAAAGGTAAAGAAAAAGATTCCCGAACCTATCAGGCCAGAGGGGTGCTGGCCAATGTCGGGGATTTTCAGTTGAGTGGTCAATTATCCGGCTCGGCTAATGATTATGCCTTTCAGCTTAACAGTGCCCGTCTGGCAGGGCCTTTGACTGACTATTCAGTCTTCGCCGGTTACAATTGGCGGGGTACTCAATTTGATCTGAGTTACCATAGCCAATGCCATACCGGTCAGGTTGATATTTCAAACTGGCAGACAAAAAAGGTGGCAAATGCCTTACCGGTTTCATCCATCCATTCATTAGCAGCACTGATAACGGATAAATCGGGTAAAGCGGCGATCCCTTTTGCCATTAAGCCCGGTCAATCCAATACATCATTACCGGAGCGTATCCATCTGGCGGTTGAGCAACGTTTGATGGCAATGGCCAGGACACCCTTTGACTACCTTTTCCATGCCACCGGGCATGTGCTTGAACCCGTGCTTCATCATGAAGCCGGTAAAACGGCATTAACGAAGCGATCCCGGGCAAACCTGGAAAGTCTTGTCAACGTGCTCTCCCAGAGACCTCAGTTACGCGTGCTGATTGAAGTGGGGGTTTCTGAATCCAGAGATTGGCCAGAACTGTCCCGTCATGAGCTGGAAGAGGCGTTGCTGGAGTTATACTCAGCGACCCGTTCAGCGGAACCCGCTGACGTGATGACGATTCCGCCCGGGAAGCGGGCGTCACTTCTGGAGCAAATGTATCTGGCTACGCGCTGGCATCAGAAAATTCCTGAAGTGGGTGGGCAGTCGCACGAGCAGAGAGTTGAGGAAGCCGAAACCTGGTTGCTGAAAAACTGGCCAAAGACGCCTGATCAAATAGCGAATCTGCAAAAAGCCAGATACGACTACCTGAAACATGAAATTAGCCGGACTGGAATGGTTTCCGGACATATTGAGTTGACGTTATCATCAGACTCTGACCGAAAAGGGAGTGCGCCTGAGTCGGTCCTAACTCTCCGCTAAGGATCTGTTCACCTGAGCCTGCCAGCGTATGAACATCATGGAACCAATGAATAACAGTACGCTGAATCCGGTGATCAGCCAGCCCTGAGGTTGTTCAGGCCTGAACCAGGCATCAAGAACGCCACTGATAAAATAAAAGCAAAGAATAAAGCAGAGCCAGGATGCAGCTCTCAGACCACGCTTCAGAAGGCCGGGAAGCGGCAGTAGTAAAGGCAGTAGCTGCAGGGCGGAGATGCCAACGATCGAACCTTGTGGAGGATTCAACCACCAGGTTTCTGCCAGCAGAGAGAGAATCAGTCCGGCATAGAGTGCCAGGCAGACTTGGTAGATCCGGTTAGCCTGGTTGATTTTTTGGGGCATGGTCAGAGAATCTCAAGCACGGACTCAGGGGGGCGGCCAATTCTGGCTTTTTCACCATTGACCACAATGGGGCGCTCAATCAACCTGGGAAACTCGCACATAAAGTTGATCAGTTGCTCTTCCGTCAGGGATGGATCGCTGAGGTTATTATCCTTGAACTCCTGTTCACCCTTACGCAGCAGGTCACGGGCATTGATGCCCAGTTTGCCCAGAATGGTTTTCAGCTGACCTGCATCCGGTGGGGTTTCCAGATACAAAACCACCTCAGGAGTGATTCCCTGTTCTTCCAGAATGGTCAGGGTTTGCCGGGATTTTGAACAGCGTGGGTTATGAAAGATAGTAGCGCTCATGGTGACCTTGCCTGGTACGTTTCAAGAACTATAGATATTTTCCGCAAAGCCTACCAATCTCTGTGGATTCTCTGCAAATCATTTGTAATAGGTGTCGGATATAAAGTCAGTCAATGGCATGATGCTATTGGCGACAAGCCTGATCGAATGGTGGCAAAAGTCCTGAAAATACTGAATAAAGGCTCAGGAGAGAGTGTATGTCTATGGTAAGAAAAATACCCGGCACTGTTGTAGTGCTTTTGACCGTTATTTTGGCAGGGTGTGCATCCCGGAACGTAGATTGGGACTACGATACTGAGCGTTCACTGACAGGAATGACCGTTTACCGCTGGATTGAGCCTGCACTTGATGACAGAGTGAAATCCCAAAAACCGGGATATCACGTTGAAGCCCTGATGGATCAGCGAGTGCACAATGCCGTGAATAGTATACTGGCTACCCGGGGGTTCCAACGTGTTGACTCAGATAAAACGGACGTCGATTTTCTGGTCAATTACATTACCAGCCGGAAAACCCGGAGAGAAGAACGACAAGTGACCACTTCTTTCGGTTATGGCTTCAGTCCTTGGGGGCTTGGTTTCAGTACTGATAGTCGGGTTCAGGAATACGAAGAAGGCTCTCTGATTATTGACATTATTGATCCGGAAACCAGGCAGGTGATCTGGCGTGGGCGCTCCAGGGCCAGAATTCAGGAAAATCTCTCTCCGGAACAGCGAACGGTGCGGATTAACGAGGCGGTGGCCAGTATTCTTGAGGGGTTTCCAAGGCCGGAAAAGTGAGTGAATTTCACTCAGTCGGGACTATCCTTATCACCAGATAGTCACCAGTTGATCAATCATGGGTCAGTATTCCGGGCTGAGTCCTTCTTCAGAAAGTTCTGCCAGAACCAGTACCAGACAAAGCGGCATTGCGCTTTCTGTTATCATTCCCTTTTATAACGAAGAGGCGGTGCTTTCAGAATTTCATCGTCGTTTGGTACCTGTTCTTGAAACGCTGAATGAAACGCTGGATATAGTGTCGGAAATTCTCTATATCGATGATGGCAGCTGTGACCGCAGCTTCGATATTATCCAGTCATTTTCTCCTACCGTCTGTGATGTGTTGTGTATTCGCCTGAGTCGTAATTTTGGTAAAGAAGCGGCGATGTCGGCAGGTCTGGAGCATTCGAGCGGTGCGGCTGTCGTGCTTCTTGATGCGGATCTTCAGGACCCGCCGGAACTGATTCCATCCATGCTGGATACCTGGCGCCGGGGCTTTGATGTGGTCAATATGCAACGGCGAAAACGGCAGGGGGAAAGGTGGCTCAAACGATTTTCTGCAGCGGTTTATTACCGATTGCTGAACGCGATGGCCCACTCGGATATACCGGAAAATGTTGGTGATTTCCGTCTGCTGGATCGACAGGTAGTGGACCATATCAATCAGATGCCGGAAAAAAACCGCTATATGAAAGGGATTTTTTCCTGGCCTGGCTATCGTCAGACCAACGTTCTCTTCGATCGTGATCCCCGTTTCTGTGGTGAAACCAAATGGAACTTTTTCAAGCTACTGGGACTGGCTGCTGATGGCATTACTTCTTTTTCCATCAGGCCGCTGCGGCTGGCCACGGTGCTGGGTACTCTGATTGCTCTGAGTGCCTTTTTTTATGGTTCTGCTGTTATTGTCAAAACCCTGCTTTTCGGCGAGGTAGTGACGGGGTATCCCTCCCTGATGGTGGTACAGCTTGGGCTTGGCGGTATTCAGCTGCTCAGTGTCGGTCTGTTGGGGGAGTACATTGGCCGTATTTTTATTGAAACCAAAGGGCGGCCACTCTACTTGACGCAGGATGTGACAAAAAAAACGGCAGTTGTGAAAAGATCAGCACTCAGGTCTGTGGCCAGGCATGTGGCATGAATCAAACAACGATGCTGATTCGGTGGTTGAATCCGTGGCGGCTTTTGTGGCGGCCTGTATGGATAACTTTGCTGGCAGCCCCGGGCATTCGCCTGTTCTCACTGGGTACAATTCCTTTGATGGATACGACGGAAGCTCGCTACAGTGAAATGGCCCGATTAATGGTGGAGACGGGTAACTGGCTGACACCGCAGTTTGATTATGGCGTGCCATTCTGGGGCAAGCCGCCGCTATTCACCTGGATGAGTGCTGCGGGCATTGAGCTGTTTGGTGTCACGGAGTTTGCGGTACGTTTTCCACACTGGCTTGCTGCACTGCTGGTCATTCTGCTGATGGCTTCATTTGCCCGAAAGCTGGGCTTCAGTGGACTGAAAACCAGTGTGCTGATAACGACTTCCGGTATTTTTCTGTGGTCAACCGGTGCGGTGATGACCGATATGGTACTCACCCTGGGAATGGTATTGGCGATGACGGGATTTTATCGCTGCTGGCAGGGGGAGCTGGCATGGGGTTATATTGGATTTATTGGGCTGTCAGTGGGGTTACTTGCAAAAGGACCGTTGATTATCGTCTTGGCGGGATTGGCAGTTGTTCCCTGGCTTGTTCTTCAACACGGTATAAAGAAGTCATTGGTCGTTTTATGGCTGCGCTTTCCAATCGTGTCCGGCGTACTGCTAATGCTGGTGATTGCCCTGCCATGGTATCTGATGGCAGAACAGGCAACGCCGGGATTTCTCAGCTACTTTATTATTGGCGAGCATTTCAACCGGTTTATGGTCAGTGACTGGGCCGGTGATCTCTACGGTGATGCCCATGAACACACCCGGGGGATGATCTGGTTTTTCTGGCTGCTGGCAGGACTTCCCTGGTCTGTAGTACTGCTTGTGTTGTTCTGGTACAGACGACATTGGTTTAGGCATCCTGAACGGTATGTACTTCGGGAGAAGGATGGTCCGATTATCAGTTTTCTGCTGTTATGGATGCTTGCACCTCTGATGCTCTTCTCGTTTGCGGGCAATATTCTGCCAACCTATGTTCTGCCCGGTGTCCCGGCAATGGCCCAGCTGGTGGTGATTTTGTTACCCGGGGGCTTTGCACGGTCGCTCTGGGTGCCTGCCCTTGCGAGTATCGTACCGGTGCTTATTCTTGCCTGTCACCTGGTTCTGCTGGGTGATAGGAGCGAACGTTGGAGCGATAAGGTGCTTATCGAAAAAACAAACGACAAAGATCCTGTTTACTACCTGGGCAGTCGGCCTTTTTCAGGGCGATTTTATAGCCATGGGCGGGCCGGTATTCTGGCTGATGCCCGCTCTGCCACCAACGTTGCGGGTAGCTTTCAACTAATCGGGCGTGGTGCTCAGGTTACGCAGCTGATTACCCATGAAAACCTGCACTGTCAGTTGCAATACATGGCACAAAGCGGTCGTGCTCTTTATCACTGTGGTTATGGGTTGTGAGGCAACTCCGGTTGCTGTGGAAATGGGGCAAAGCCCGGTCGGGTCTGGTTAAATTTGCCTGTGTCGGCGCTCTTGGTTTTCTGTTTGATCTGCTGGTTTTTATTGCAGGATTGAGGGTATTTCACCTGAATGCCATGGAAGCCAGGGGGCTGGCATTTCTGGTAGCGGCGACGGTGACCTGGGTCGGTAACCGAACTTTTACTTTTGATGACTGTTCTTTTGATGGATATTCCAGGGGAAACTGGTTATGCCAGTGGGGTCGGCACATGGCGTCTGCGTGCCTTTCGGCCATTCCCAACCTGTTGGCCTTCCAGCTGGTGCTGGTGCTGGCCGGTACAGGCTGGTTAATGGTCTATGTGGCCCTGTTCGTTGGCATGCTGGCTGGTACGCTGAGTAACTATTGCCTGAGTTCCCACTGGGTGTTTAGCCATTGAGTTCGTTCTGGCGGCAGAGAAGTCTGAATTGCCTGGGTGACAGCTGTGTATGACGGCGGAAAAATCTGGTCATATTGGTTGCCTTATTAAAGCCGTTTTCATCCGTGTTGGACTGGGCAAAGGCATAGGCAGTTTCCAGCATCGTGTCGTGCATTTCAGCAGGCAGATGACCGGAGTTGACCTCCACGTCCACTACTTTCCTGTAGTGATTTTTGCTGAAGTAGGGGTTGTGGGCCAGCATGAACGTGCGTGAAGCTTCTTTGGCATGTGGCTGATTGAACGGGTGTTTACTGGCAAAGTTATCATGCCCTTTGTTGAGGTTTTGGTGAACGGTTCAGGTAATATCCGGTTTGCAGCGGCTAAAAGAGGCTTTTGATCGGGTGATCAGGTAAGATGGGTAATCCTCATGGCAGGGGTTTCTCTATGACCACAGATCTGCAATTCTGGACACCGTTCCGGAACTTTGTCACAGGGGTTATTAAACGCTTTCTGGATAACCACTGCATTGAAAATGCAGCCGCACTGACCTATACGACGCTGTTTGCTGTCGTGCCATTGATGACGGTGACCTACAGCATCCTTTCAGCGGTGCCCAGTCTTCAGGATGTTGGAGATACCATTCAGAACTTTATTTTTGAGAGTTTTGTTCCTTCTACGGGGGAGATGGTTCAATCCTATCTGAACGATTTTTCCAAGCAGGCAAGAAAATTAACCGGTATTGGTATCGCTTTCCTGCTGGTCACTTCCTTTCTGATGCTGAGAACCATTGATAAGGCGTTGAATAATATCTGGCAGGTGACGCATGTGCGCCGTGGCATGTCCGGCTTTCTGCTGTATTGGGCCATACTCAGTCTGGGGCCTGTTCTACTCAGTGTCGGCTTTCTTGCGACTTCCTATCTGGCTTCCGTCAAGCTGGTTTCTGATACCACAGCCATTCTGGGGGGAGAGCAGTGGCTTTTGCGCCTTATGCCCGTTTTTCTCAGTACATTAGTGCTTACCTTGCTGTATATGGCTGTTCCTAACAGGAAGGTGTCGCTTCGACATGCGCTGGCCGGTGCAGTCTTTGTTGCCATTCTGGTTGAGTTGGCCAAGGTTGGCTTTACCTTATTTATTACATTGTCGCCTACCTATCATCTTATTTACGGTGCTTTTGCCGCTGTGCCTCTGTTTCTGCTCTGGGTGTATCTGAGCTGGCTGATGGTACTGCTGGGCGCAGTATTGGTTCGATCCCTGGATCTTTATGGCAAACAAGCCCGGGGTGAACGTCCGCACCCGTTAATTTCGATCTTGTTAATCCTTAAGCACTTGCAGGAAAAGTTCGTGGAGGGGCAGGGGTTGCATTACGCCGATCTGCAGAAGCGTGATTTACCGGTTTCTCTTGATGATTGGGAGTGTCATACCGCCCGGCTAATGGCCATGGGGTTGATCAGCAAGAATGATGGCGGAGAATGGATTCTTGCCAGGGATCTTCGACGGGTCAGCCTGTTTGCGTTCTGTGAGCAGTTGCCCTGGTCGATGCCTCAGGATGAGCAGCTCCGGAATATTCTTATTGCTGATGACCCGAACTGGTTATCTGACTTGATTAAGCGGCTGCAGGCAGCCAACAGCGCCCGGCAGGAAGCGCTGGATTGTTCGCTGGATCAATTACTGTCCAGATGACCATTAACAGGCTTTTATCAGTGCCAGACAACCGGGCTTGGGACTTCGCTCTGAAGCGAGTAAAATCAGACAGATTTACTTGCATTTTTTCTGACAAAAGGCGACAAATCGTTGAGTGAAGCACCTTTAAGCGCATTAATTGGCGCACTCGTTTTCCTCCTGCTGTTCTCTGCATTTTTTTCCAGTTCTGAAACCGGGATGATGGCCATTAACCGCTATCGCCTGAGGCATCTCGCCCGAAAAGGTAACCGGGCAGCAAAAAGAACCAGTAGCCTGCTGGACAGGCCGGATCGGTTGATCGGGGTCATTCTGATCGGCAATAATTTTGTCAACATTCTGGCCTCTGCCCTGGCAACCATTATTGCGGTTCGTCTCTGGGGTGACAGTGGTATTGCTATTGCCACACTGGGTTTGACCTTTGTTGTGCTGATTTTTGGCGAAGTAACACCAAAGACGATAGCTGCCTTGTATCCGGAAAAGGTGGCCTTTCCCGCATCCGTGGTGCTGGTTCCTCTGTTGAAGGTTCTTTATCCGGTGGTTGTGCTGGTTAACTGGATCTGTTCGCTATTGATGAGGCCTTTTGGTATACGGCCGGGTGAGGATGGTGAGGATCAGTTGACCAGTGAAGAGTTGCGAACGCTGGTGAATGAGTCCGGGCTACGTCTGCCGAAGAAGCGTCGTGGCATGTTGCTGGGCATACTTGACCTGGAGAAAGTGCGTGTTGATGACATAATGGTGCCGAGAAATGATGTCTACGGTATCGACATTGAGGACGATATCAAAGCGATCATTCATCAGTTAAGAGACTGTCAGCATACCCGCATGCCGGTTTATCGCGGTGATATCAACAATATTGTCGGTATGCTTCATATGCGCAAGATAGCCCGTCTGCTGACTCTGGAAGAGGTCAACAAGGCGACACTGTTGCAGGAAACGGCTGAGCCTTATTACATCCCCGAATCCACGCCTCTGCATACTCAGCTGTTTAATTTCCAGAAGGCCAAGGAGAGAACAGCCCTGGTTGTGGATGAATACGGTGACATTATGGGGCTGGTCACTCTGGAAGATATTCTTGAAGAGATTGTGGGCGACTTTACCACCGACGTCTCTGACAGTAGCCAGGATATCACGCCCCAGGGGGATGGCAGCTATATCATTGATGGTTCGGCTTCCATTCGTGATGTAAACAAAGCGCTGGGCTGGGATCTGCCAACCGACGATGCCCGTACCATTAATGGTCTGATCACGGAAGAGATGGAAGCGATTCCTGAGGCCAGTGTGTGCTGGAAAATCAATAACTGCCGCTTTGAGATACTTCAGGTAAAAGATAATCGGATCAAGAGCGTCCGGATGTTTATGGCAAAATAATTTTCAAGGATCCTTTTGGTGGATTTGGTCGTATAATCGGTGGAAATTATTATAACAAGGCACAGGATTCGCCATGCATCAAAATGGAGTTCGCTTCTTAGTTAACTGTCTTTTGGAACTTTCAGTTCTATTAGCTCTTGTGGTGCCCCTGTTTTTTGTACAGTGTCTTGCCCAGAACGTAGCTCATGATAAAAATGATTATCCTGTCTGGACCGGGTGGAAGACTGTCGGGTATTCAACGTTGAAATGGGGTTTTTGGGATATTTATGATGCCCAGTTGAAAACGCCTTCCGGCTTCTATGACACTGATAAGCCTCATGCCACGGGCACAGCGCTGCTCATAGACTATCGGCGAAAGATCAGTAAGAAACGATTGCTCTCGGCAACAGATGAGCAGTTTGCCCATCTGGGGGTTTCCCGTAAAACCAGAAAACGTTGGATTCAGGAGTTAGGCAGAATATGGAAGGGGGTTCGAGAGGGTGATCGTCTGGTTTTTGTCCTGACGGGGGCTGGTGGGCGCTTCTATTTTGGTAATGATTTTCTGGGCCAGACGAAGGATATGCAGCTGGCCAGAACCTTCCTGGATATCTGGCTTTCAGACAATACCGCCTATCCGGAACTCCGGCAACAGCTTATTGGGGAATAGCCTGGAGTGAAATAGATGAACACAGGGCTATTGATGCTTGAATAATGGTTTTAGCGAGGTTGCTAACGAGGCACTCCAAGCCATTAGACTATTTCATCTCGTGCGAGGGCGGAAGCGCGTTTACCAGCGACTTTAGCTTGTTCTCTATCACCAGTCGTTTTATAAACTTCTCGGTAAGCTCTCTGATAAGCTCTCCCTTTTTTGGATTGTGCGTAAGCCCTTTGTTGAGCCTTCCCTTTCTCGGACTGTGCGTAAGCCTTCTGACAAGCCCTCCTTTTCTCGGACTGTTTGTAAGCCTGCCGTTTCTCGGACTGTTCGTAAGCTCGTTTTAAAGCCTTCCGTTTCTCAGACTGCTCATACGCTCGTTTTGAAGCCTTTCGTTTCTCGCACTGTGCGTAAGCCTTATGGTAAGCCTTCGCTTTTTCGGACCGTGCGTAAGCCTTTCGGTAAGCCTTCCCTTTCTCGGACTGTGCCCAGGCTCGTCTGGAAGCCTTACGTTTTTCGGCTTTTACGTAATCCGTCTGATAATTCTTACCATGGGAGATGGTCAGATATTCACCCGAGCTGCAAGCAGAAACTTTAACATTCAGCTCATTGTCTGCAGGAGGTGTATTTTGTTGATGCAGTTCACCATTTAGTTGAGTGGTAACAGTAGCAATTGATACCGTTGGCTGCTGAAGAAAGTGTTTAGTCGTTTTATCAGTACGCATAGCGCATAGAATATTAGCTACTTCCACAACGTCACGGGAGAAGGCCTGACATGATGTGGCAGATTGAGAAAAAGCAGGATCTTGAAAATATGAAAGCTGATTGGTAGCTGTATCAAAACAAGCAGAACAGGTAGGTTTATCCATTGAAATATTGAAATATTGAAATATTGAAATATTGAAATATTTAATTTCAGCTTGAGACCACCCATTTTAATAAAGGTTCCTCCGAACACTGAAGTGGTTTAATAACTCAATGCACCTTGTTAAGCACAATTGTACAGTTTATGTCGAGGTAGAAAGTAACAGCGCAGCGTGAACATTATTCTCCTGAATTTAAACGTAAAGCCATGGATTGCCGGCTTTCAGGTTGATTTCTGTGTTGTGAACTCTCAGGTTCAGGAACTCGTGAGGAACTTTTATAGATAAAGAGCAGTCCTAACTCATAATTCAATTATTCAATAATTCAGTTATTCAATGATATATCCGAATATTAATGCAGATTCCTTGTGTTCTGAGTTTCACAAAGCGTATGAATCTTTTATGTCGAACAATCGATCAGCTTCGAGGGGCTGGCCACAGCAAAGTGCTTTAGCATTCGGACTGCAAGTGGAAGAAATTCCACCAAGCAATTATTTAAACACCTTGGTTTCATCTGATGGAAGCTTTGATAACTCATTCAGTGATTTTCATTTTAAATTTAAAAAAGTGCCAGCTAGTATTATTTCTTCTCACGCTTCGGAACAAAGTGAGCCGTTAGACTTATCACATGAATTCAGGCTATACCAACAAGCCGACCAACATATCGAAATCCTTACCGGGCAATCAGAGTTAAGAATTGGTCAGGTTTGGAGTATGGCTGGTGAATTGAGTTCTGACTCATACTCTATAAATGATCAACATCCTGCAATTATTTCAACATTGCAAGACACCTCTGGAAACTGTCTTTCAGGTTTAACGACATTAACCGCACAAAGCTTGTCAGTTGCTGATATTCATTACAAACCTTGTGGAATCGCTAATCCGTTGTTTAATAATCAAAACCCTGTTGATCCCTGTTCCACCTCAGTGGTGAGGCTTTCTCTTGTTAACCCTCAATTAAATAGTGAGTGCCTTCGACGGAATACGCCTCCTGCAGGCAATGAGTGGGATTTTAAAGCTTCTGCTAACGGCTCTGGTGAATCTCTGACCCTATCTCATGAAAAGACTTGCCTTAAGGCTTACGTACGGCCCGAAAAACAGGAGGTTTCCAAACGAACCCGGGAACAAATCGAGAAAAGAAAGGCTTACGAACTGTCTGAGAAACGGAAGGCTTATAAGAAGGAATACCAGAGGGTTTACCGTCAGACCGAAAAAGGGAAGGCCTGCCGGAAGGCTCACCAGAAGGCTTACCGTGAGTCCGAAAAAGGGAAGGCTTGGTGGAAGTCTTACGCAAAGTCCGAGAAAAGAAGGGCATACCAGAAGGCTTACCGTGAGTCCGAAAAAGGGAAGGCTTGGTGGAAATCTTACGAACAGTCCGAGAAAAGAAGGGCTTCCCAGAAGGCTTATCGTTCGTCCGAAAAAGGGCGGGCTTACCAGAAGGCTTACGAACAGCGTGAGGAACGGAAAGCTTACCAGAAGGCTTACCAGAGGGCTTACAAGGCAGTTTTTAAGAATACCGGTAATAGAGAACAAGCAAGAATCGCTGGAAAGCAAGCTGTCCTGCTTGTAAGAGAACCGAATAAAGTAAAAAACAATGAGCGTGAATCAACCCCTGTATCTCTAATCCCCTGATTTTTGAATTTACTGTTTTTGGTAATCTTGATCAGTCGCTCTCTGTGGCTAATACTGAATCGTGAAAGTTTGGTAAACCGGAACTTCATGGGGTGGAGATGGAGAATAAGGGGGGGGGCTGGCTACTACGAGTCCATTGACCTGACTCGTCATATAGTCGGAGAATTAGCTGGTAAAGTCGTTTAGCAACGTTAGTCAGGCTGTGGTCTTTATGAATGTGGCCGGTATGAAGTCGGTATGAAGCACTATTTGAAATAATGCAGCCTGTTCAATGAGTATTTATGGAGGCATCGGTGAGGATAAAAAGAACATGGGAATGCTTTCTGGTTGCTGTACTGTTGGTGGTCCTTGTGGCCTGTAGCAAACCAGTTACTTTTACCGATGTAAACGGGGATCCTGTTTCCCTTGCCAGTGATGATGATCAATGGCTGGCGTTGAATTTCTGGGCAGAATGGTGTGATCCCTGCCGGGAGGAAGTTCCGGAGCTGAATGACTTGGCCAGTGATGGCCGGGTCAGAGTGCTCGGCGTTGATTTTGACAGTAGCCGAGGGGACTCATTAATCCGTAAGGTAAAAGCATTGGATATCCGATTCCCGGTACTTCAGGAGTCACCTTTGACCGTGTTGAACGAGCCGCCTCCCCGGGTATTGCCCGCTACTTATATTATTTCACCGGAAGGTAAAGTAGTGACCAAACTGTTTGGACCACAGACCCGGAAAAGCCTTGAAAAGCAGATTCAACGGTTAAGTGTACATCAACGACAGGAAACCTCATCAAATGGCTGATGTGTGCAAAAGAGCCTTTGTCGAAGGCAGAGTACAGGGTGTCTGGTTTCGAGGCTCAACCCAGGAGAGGGCTCGCCGTTTAGGTATCGGTGGCTGGGCCAGAAACCTGCCGGATGGCAGGGTTGAAGTATTGATGTGTGGATCGGAAGGAGCGGTAGCCAAGTTGGAAGAGTGGCTTCATAAAGGACCACCTCTGGCCAGGGTGGTTAATATTTCCATTGCAGAAGAATCTTTGCAGGTTTTTGACTCGTTTACCACGAATTAATTCACAATCCAGTGACGCTCCCAATTGGTTAATACCCGCTCCGGGTACCAGGTTTTACCCAGGCTGCCATTGTATCTGGCCAGTGCCCTGGTCAGGTTGCCGTTCTCCTTCTCCAGGTAGTAACTGAGAATGGTGCAGCCATAGCGCAGGTTGGTCTCGATGGTGATGAGGTTATCCTTATCCCGGCCAATAACATCTTTCCAAAACGGCATAATCTGCATCAAACCCTGGGCACCGGCCGAAGAAACAGCGTATTGGTCAAAGGCAGATTCTGTCTGGATCAGTGCCAGCACCAGTTCCGGTTGCAAATCAACTTTGGATGCTTCGAAGTGAATCATTTTGAGCACTTTGAGCCGCAGGGCAGGATCTTTGATAAACCTGGATAAACGGGTCGACATATCAACCAGCCAGACCTCGGCTTCAAAGGGATCATCGAAGCTGCTGGGTTGATCCAGCGAACGTGACAGTACTTCCTGTAATATCGGGTCGTGCCATTCAGCATGACTGGCTATTGGTAGCGCAAGCGGTATGCCAAGAACGACCGCAAGCCCCAAAGCCCGTATCGGGGCTTTGGAGGTGGCGGCTTTCAGCAAGTTACTGAGCGAGAGTAAAGAGCTATCGGTCAATAAAGTACCGTTAGCGATTGGTGCGCTTTTTAAGTAAGTCGATGATTTCACTGAGCTGTATATCTTCTTTGTCGTTTGCCGTCCGATGCTTGTATTCCACCATGCCATCGGCCAGACCCCGGTCACTGAGTACCACGCGGTGTGGAATACCGATAAGCTCCATGTCGGCAAACTTAACACCGGGACTGGCTTTTCTGTCGTCCATCAGAACTTCAAAGCCTTCAGCCGTCAGTTCCTGGTAAAGTTTGTCGGCTGCTTCGCGGACGACTTCGGATTTTTCGATCTTCAGAGGGACCAGGGCAATCTGGAAAGGTGCAATGGCTTCCGGCCAGATAATTCCACGGTCATCGTAGTTCTGCTCAATGGCGGCAGCAGCGGTTCTGGACACCCCGATACCATAGCAGCCCATAGCCAGAGGAATGCTCTTGCCATTCTCGCTGAGAACCGTAGCGTTCATGGATTCGCTGTATTTGGTACCCAGCTGGAAAATATGGCCAACTTCGATACCACGTTTGATAAACAGCTGTCCTTTACCGCATGGGCTTGGGTCACCTTCCTGAATATTACGCAGGTCTTCTACCCGGCTAAAGGTGCAGTCACGTTCCCAGTTGATACCAAAGTAGTGCTTGCCTTCGATGTTGGCACCCGCACCGAAGTCGGCCATTTTCTCTACGGTGCGATCAACAATCAGCGGGATTGGGCAGTTAACCGGGCCGAGGGAGCCAGGGCCAGCGCCCATGATGTGCCTGACTTCTTCTTCGGTGGCAAAGCGCAGGGGAGAAGCGACCTCTGCGAGGTTTTCAGCCTTGACTTCGTTGAGCTCGTGATCGCCACGGATCAGCAGGGCAATGAAGTCACTTTCAGCGTCTTCTGCTGCAGCCACAATCAGCGTCTTGATGGTTTTTTCAACAGGCAGGTTGAACTGTTCTATCAGCTGATCGATGGTCTTGGCATCCGGAGTGTCAACCAGTGTCATCGCTTCGGAGGGTGCTGGGCGGTCACCTTCAGGGGCAATTGCTTCTGCTTTCTCAATATTGGCCGCGTAATCGCTCTGGTCACTGAATACGATGGCGTCTTCACCGGACTCGGCAAGAACATGGAACTCCTGGGAACCGCTGCCGCCAATTGCGCCACTGTCAGCCTGAACGGCACGGAACTCAAGACCCAGACGGTCAAAGATACGGCAGTAGGTGGCGTGCATATTCTGATATTCTGTTTGCAGACACGCTTCAGTTGCATGGAATGAGTAAGCATCTTTCATCAGAAACTCACGACCACGCATCAGGCCAAAACGTGGGCGACGCTCATCACGGAACTTGGTCTGGATCTGGTACAGGTTGATCGGCAGCTGTTTGTAACTGTTCAGGTCATTACGGGCGATGTCTGTGATGACTTCTTCATGGGTTGGGCCAATGACAAAATCACGACCATGGCGATCCTGAAAACGCAGCAGCTCAGCTCCAAACTGATCCCAGCGCCCGGTTTCCTGCCAGAGCTCTGCCGGTTGAACCGCGGGCATCAGGGTTTCCAATGCGCCAGAGCGATTCATCTCTTCACGAACAATATTTTCTACTTTTTGCAGAACTCTCAGACCCAGAGGCAGCCAGGTATAGAGGCCGGATGCCAGTTTGCGGATCATGCCTGCGCGCAGCATCAGCTGATGGCTGATGACCACGGCATCGGCAGGAGTCTCCTTGAGGGTTGGAATCAGATACTGACTGGTTCTCATGTGCTCATTTACCAGGCTATTCAAAAAAAGCTTGTCAAAATTTGACGTTAATTAATGCGCCATTTTAAGGCCAATCGGTTATTATACCAACCGCTGTTTCAAAATCCCCTGTTGTTGATCATTGGTTCTGAATAATCCCTTTTGTACCGTGTACAACAGGCTGGAACAAGGCTAAGTTACCGTTAATGGTTGAATCAGCTAAACTCCCATAAAATCTACGTTGTAGGGGAGTGATATGCAATCTGAACTCTTCCAGAATTTTATTGATTCCATTTCAACATTAACCAGTGAACAGCGAGACATTCTTAACAACTCGCTCCTTAGTACTCAAATAGAGGTTACCGAGGTAGTAGAAACCACTGACTCTGAACCTGTTTACAGTGAATCTATACCCAATAACGATAATGCAACACCTGACGTAGAAAAGAGCATACTTGCCCAATTTGCCGAAAACCCCAGGTGCCCCAAATGCAAAAGCCATAGCGTTGGTCGCTGGGGCATACGAAATGGCCGACAGCGCTACCACTGCAAGACTTGCGACTCAACGTTTAACGCCTTTAGTGGAACGCCTTTGGCAAGGCTCAGGCACCCTGAAAAATGGAACAAGTACCTCGCAGGTATGACTCACTCTATGGTCTTGCGACCAGCTGCTGCTGAGAATGCCATTGACTTGAAAACTGCGTTCCGCTGGCGTCACCGCTTTCTTGAAGTGATTAATAATGATCAAGCAGAAGAGCTTTGTGGCATTACTGAGCTTGATGAAACATTTTTCCGTGAATCCTTCAAAGGGCAAAGAGAAGGCCTTCCACGGCCAACCCGAAAGCGGGGTAATGATCCCAACAAAGCCCGAAAAGTCCCGGTAATGGTGGCTCGGGACCGTAATCGAAATACCGTTGACGGTGTATTAGAAAACGAAAGTGCTAATGAATTGTGCAGGCATTTAAATGGCCGCATATCGATACAGGCCACGGTCTGTGCGGATGCACACCTCGCTCACGAAAAACTTGCTGACAAGCTTGGATTTGTCTTCAAGGAGCTGGTGACATCAGCAGGTCAACATGTTGTTGAAGGCATCTACCACATCCAGACTGTAAATTCTTATCACAGTCATTTAAAACGCTGGATTGGCGGCGTATTCCAAGGGGTTGCAACTCGTTACCTTCCCCATTATCTGGCCTGGAGGCGAGAACTGACGGCAGCAAAAAAATTAACTGTTGGCCGGTTGATCAGCAGAATTACTGAACATTGGTGCTTCCAACCATTAACGGTAACTTAGCCCTGGAACAAGATGAAAAACGCTTTCTCTATTCTATTTTTTACTGGATGGGTCGTGTTGTGAGTAGCTTTGAACTGGATCCCCGGCTGGCAGGAGATTGTGTTGTTGTCGGTGATTTTCCTGTTTGTCGCCTTTTACTGATGAATGACAGCCAGTATCCCTGGTTTATTCTGGTGCCCCGTATTCAGGGAGTGGAAGAGATTTATCAATTGGATGACGCTGCTCAACAACAACTGCTTGTTGAATCCTGTTATCTTGCGGAAATGCTGCAGGTGCTTTTCTCGGCGGAAAAGATCAATGTAGCAGCACTGGGTAATGTGGTTCGACAGCTGCATGTACATCATGTTGTCCGTTACAGCACTGATCCTGCCTGGCCAGCGCCAGTATGGGGCAGGCATCCCACGAGACCTTATACTGATGAAGCGCTTTCAGAGGTTATGCAAAAGCTGAAAAAAAGCATTGCGGATATGCCTTCTTTTCAGTGGGCTGAAACGGACAGGTAAGGTAAATTTGGAACGCTGAGGCGCAAGGAGTAGACTGCGCACCTTATTCCACTTTCAGTTGCTGTGTAATTGATCTTTTATGCTGGTTTATGGCCGAAAGTGGTTTGGCTGGCTGCCTGTGGGAGTAACAAACTATGCTTGATGAACTGCTTGAGCTGCAAACCCAGTTGAGTTATCAGGAGGATACGATTGCTCAATTGAATGAAGTGGTTACCCGGCAGCAGAAAGATATTGACCGGTTGACCGAAGCCATGACTCAACTGAAAAAGCAATTTGAAGAGATGGTTGCGGAACAGTTGGAAAGTCAGGAAGAGTTACCTCCTCCCCATTATTGATATTGATTAGACTATTTCCGGGTTCTTTTGGCTGGAATTCACCTATCCAGCCAAAAGACGGAAACTAGCTATCTTCCCTTGGGTGCGGCAATGACATCTTCTGCCTGAAGACCTTTGTCTTTCTCAACCACAATGAATTCAACCCGCTGTCCCTCGCTGAGGGTTCGGTGCCCTTCGCCGCGTATAGCGCGGTAATGCACAAAGACATCTTCACCCATGTCACGGGTAATAAAACCAAATCCTTTAGTGACATTGAACCATTTGACAGAGCCGGTTTCCCGGCCAGAGAGGTCAGGCAGTTCAGTCTGTGAGCCGGGAAGGCGGTTCAGGTTAGCGATGACATGAAACAAGGTACCCGTGCTGATAGAAAATAACGTAACCTGGTCAAGCGTAATGGCAGAAATCATCAGGGTGTTGTTAAAGGCGAAGACAATAGCCGCACCAAGTGCTGCTAACAGCAGGATGGAACCGGTTATCTGCAGCCACCTTTGGTAGCTGTTGCGGCTGTTCAGGTAGGCTCCTGTCATCAAATTTACTGAAGCAGCCATCAGCAATAATGCGATTATCGGGTTCGCTGGATTGGCTGCTGCTGGTGATGGTTGGTACAGGTTGGTCATGATGGCAATGACGAAAAAAAATGCCAAAAGGCCCGTAAAAAGATGAAGCGTTTTTAAATGTTTCAAGGCATGTTCCCTTTATTTGTTATCAGTATCAGTGCAACTTATTCTGATGGAACACATGGTTTCCCATATCAGTCGTTAATGTACCTTTATGATGTTTTTTTCTCAAATATTGACGAGCCTGATGAACACTTATTGATATGTGCCAAAGCCTCCCACAACAAAGTTGAGTAGACTGTCGCCTCTTTCAGGGGGGCGGCAGTTTATGAGTAGAGTTGATGGACGCAAGCTAAGCCACACTGTTCGCGAGTCTATTCGCATAGAGGCTATTCAAAAGTGGTTGGATGGTGCTGATGTCAAAGAAATTTCGTAACTATTCAGCACTGAGCAAAGGCATATTACAGTAATTCCGAACAGCTCTATGAAGTGATTGATATATGTCCATTCCCTGTTTTCTGGCAGACGACAAATAGCTGCGAATCCGTGCAAACATAGAACCACCGTCTGCACTCCTGAAGCAGCCTGAGATTTTCTGCTTTAACTTGGCCATTCGAACATCCCGCTCACTGCCATTGTTATCGAAGGGAATGGTAAAATCTGACATGAAGCGCAGTGTCTCAGCCTTGAACTCAGTGAGTCGTTTGAAGAGATTGTAAGCTTTAGTATTCTTGACTTTCTTGCGCTTAAGCTCCTCTCGTTGCTTCTCCATATAGACGACTTCTTTCATTAGAGCCCGCTGAAGCAACCGGTCATAAATCTTCTCGATTCGTTCACAGACAACACTTGGCATCTGTAGCATACCTATGGTCTTAAAGCCCTTGCAGTAATGCCAGGAAAGCCTCAGTAGCTTCATCAATCGCAACGCCAGTTGATTGCTGTCCCTATCAACAACACCCAAAAGCTCCCTCAGGTGATGGGCATTGCAAAGTACGTGAGTTGCCGCATATGCAAAATAGGATTTCCAATGATCATGAACCAGAACGCCTGCAAATGTTAGCAGTATGCCCATCGTGTCCATGGCCTCACGACCTCGCTTTTCAGACAAGTAGTAGAGCGTCCATTGTTCATCCCGCATAACGTGTAGCCAGTGCAAAGAGCCCTCGGCCCGCATACCCGTTTCATCGGCTCCGGCAACAGACGATTCCCGCAAGGCGTCACGAATAACCTCTTCAGTAGAAGCCAGATTTTCATAGGTTCTGGCCACAAAATTGGCGACAGTGCCTGCACTTACACTCATTTTATAGAGAGTATTAAAATACTCTGACACGCGCTTAAAAGGCAGGAAATGGTATTGGTTAAGATAGACGGCCATAGCCTGTGTGGCTGAGCCATATTGTGCGGCAGCGGTAACACCTTCCGGGAATTCAGCCTGATTCCGACAACCACAAGTGCAGATTTTTACTTCAGCTCTATGGGCCGTTACTTCAAATTCACCCGGTCTCCCTGGTTCAAACACCTGTCGTTCAATATATTTGACCGGCTCACTATCAAGAAGAGACGCCTGACATTTATTGCATTCTTTAACCGGAAGGTACTCAATATAGTCAGGGATATCGACCTGTTTAAGACAAGTGCCCTGATGCCCTTTCTTTCCACCGGCTTTATTACCAGAAGACTGTCTCAGACTTTTAGGATTGGGTTTTTCATCCGATGGATCGGTACCTTTATCTGCGGAAAGGTCGTCAGAATGATCTGGAGAATTACTGTTTTTACAAGGTTTTTGATAACCATCAGACGATGGCGGCTTGCTGCTGTTTTGACTGTTCTTGCCAACCTTTTCTTCCAATTCTCGACATCGCTCTTCCAGACAGGCAACTCTCATCCGCAGCTCTGCATTCTCTTTCAAGAGAATCTCAGCCGACATAGTTGCGGGTAGTTCTGGAATCATGCTGGCGAATATTGTGGAAAAATGGTGCTTAAGAGGATGGTATAAAAATCAGAAAATTCCAGATTTATGTGGGGGTGCTGAACAGTTACATTATTTCTTTACCGGGTTATAGACATAAAGAATGAAAAGCTGCACGTATATTCTTAAATTATCTTTCCCTGTGTCATGACGTACGATCAGTGGTAATCAGGAAACGTTTTCGGTAAAACTTTTTCGGTAAAACTTTTTCGGTAAAACTTTTTCGGTAAAACTTTTTCGGTAAAACAAAGCAGACCACTACTCAGGCAAGCTGCTCCATTATCCCCGCAGGGATATCGGCATTCGTGTAGACATTCTGAACATCATCCAGATCTTCCAGGCGATCAATCAGCTTCATGATTTTTTCGGCACCAGCCAGATCAAGCTCTGTTTGGGTGGAGGCGATCATGGCAACTTCACCACCTGCTGGTTTAAGCCCTGCGACTTCCAGTGCGTCCTTGACAGCCATGAACTCCGTCCATTCAGTCAGTACTTCTGCAGAACCATCATCATTTGTGACAACATCTTCAGCACCGGCTTCCAAAGCGGCGTCCATGAGTTGCTCTTCATTAACACCTTCTTCAAAGAAGATCTGGCCCTTGCGCTCGAAGAGATAAGCAACCGAGCCATCGGTTCCGAGGTTACCGCCATGCTTGGAAAAAGCATGACGAACTTCAGCCACTGTCCGGTTGCGGTTATCTGTCAGGCACTCAACCAGAACCGCGATACCACCAGCCCCGTAGCCTTCATAGGTGACTTCTTCCATATTGGAATCATCTTCACCACCGGCACCACGGGCAATAGCGCGGTTAATGGTATCCCGGGTCATATTGGCAGCCAGGGCTTTATCAACGATCGCTCTCAGCTTCGGGTTATCCTCAACATTACCGCCGCCCAGCTTCGCGGCAACGGTCAGTTCACGGATGATTTTGGTAAAGACCTTGCCCCGCTTGGCATCCTGCGCGGCCTTACGGTGTTTGATGTTGGCCCATTTACTATGACCTGCCATAGAAACCTCTATTTAAGACGCTTTGCTGGCAATCGCTCAACAGGGCGACTGCCATGATTATTCAGTGACTGGTTGCAGATGCCGGATCGCGACGAATGCGCAGATTCAGATCACGGAGCTGCTGAGTTTCCACTTCACCCGGAGCCTGAGTCAGCAAACAGGAAGCCGACTGGGTTTTCGGGAAAGCAATCACTTCACGAATATTAGTTGTACCGCACAACAGCATAACCAGACGATCAAGGCCAAATGCCAGACCACCATGAGGAGGCGCACCGTACTTCAGGGCATCCAGCAGGAAGCCAAACTTCTCACGCTGTTCTTCTTCCTGAATGTCCAGTACCCGGAACACGGCCTGCTGCATTTCCTGACGGTGAATACGAACAGAGCCGCCACCCACTTCATAGCCATTGAGAACCATATCATAAGCCCGGGACAATGCCTGAGATGGATTCGCTTCCAGCGCTTCCGGAGTGCAAGTTGGCGCGGTGAATGGATGATGCAGGGCAGTCAGGGCACCATTATCGGTCTCTTCAAACATCGGGAAGTCAACGACCCACAGTGGCGCCCAGTCACAGGTATAAAGACTCAGATCTTCACCCACTTTGCAACGCAGGGCTCCCAGTGCTTCATTCACAATCGTCTCTTTATCCGCACCGAAGAAGACGATGTCACCATTGGCTGCACCAATACGGGACATGATGTTCATGGTGACATCATCACCCAGGAACTTGATGATTGGCGACTGAAGCCCTTCAACCCCTTTCTCCAGCTCATTCACCTTGATCCAGGCCAAGCCTTTGGCACCGTAGATACTGACAAACTTCGTGTAGTCGTCAATCTGCTTACGGCTCAGCTCGGCACCGCCGGTCACTTTCAGTGCGGCAACACGGCCTTTAGGATCTTCTGCTGGCCCTTTGAACACTTTGAAGTCAACACCGGCCATCAGGTCAGCCACGTCCACCAGCTCCAGGGGAATACGCAGGTCTGGTTTGTCAGAACCATAACGGCTCATGGCTTCGGCATAGGTCATCCTTGGGAATTCAGCCCCCAGATCCACGCCCTTCACTTCCATGAACAGTGTTTTAATCAAGGACTCGGTAATTCCCATGATCTGAGCTTCATCCAGGAAGGATGTCTCAATATCGATCTGGGTAAATTCAGGCTGACGATCAGCGCGCAGGTCTTCATCACGGAAACACTTCACAATCTGATAGTAGCGATCAAAGCCAGACACCATCAGCATCTGCTTGAACAGCTGTGGAGATTGAGGCAGTGCGTAAAAGTGCCCCGGATGCACACGGCTGGGCACCAGGTAGTCACGGGCACCCTCTGGCGTTGCACGGGTCAGCATGGGGGTTTCGATATCCAGAAAACCCTGTTCTTCCATAAAGCGACGAACTACAGCGGTCGCTTTACTGCGAATAATCAGTTTCTCCTGCATCTCAGGACGACGCAGGTCAATGACCCGGTTACGCAGACGAACATCTTCACCAACCTCAGTGTAACCTTCGATCTGGAAGGGAGGAGTCTGGGCCTGGTTAAGGATTTCCACCTGTTTACCCAGCACCTCAATCTCACCGGTGGACATATTGCTATTAACGGTGCCTTCTGGACGAGGACGCACAATGCCTGCGATTTTCAGGACATACTCGCTACGCACCTTATCAGCGAGAGCAAATGCTTCTTCAGTATCAGGATCTACCACCACCTGAGCCAGGCCTTCGCGATCGCGCAGGTCCAGAAAAATCACGCCACCGTGATCACGACGGCGATGTACCCAACCGCAGAGGGTGACCTCCTGCCCATCATGGGAAAGGTTCAGTTCGCCGCAATAATGGCTGCGCATAATATACCTCAAATCAGGAATTCAACTGGATTTCATCCATACAGCCGCCGGGCTGACAGGAAGTTGATCAATTACTGGTTGCAGGACAACCGGCACAACTACTCTTGCTATCCTTGGCTGGACAGTGGTTATCACTGGAAGACAGGTTTTTCTTACTGCCTCCTTTAAAGTCGGTTTCATACCAACCAGCACCTTTCAGCCTGAAGGACGGTGCACTTAACAGCTTTTTCAGGGCTGCCTGACCACAGGCAGGGCAATCACTCAACGGTTCATCACTGAACTTTTGAATCGCTTCAATCACTTCGGAGCATTGCTCACACTGATACTCATAGATCGGCATTTAAGCTGGCCTACCCTTTTAATCACAACAGTAAGCACCATCAATACCGCATGGAATATTTACTGATTCGCAGAAAAACGGGCATTATACCCCAAAGACAGGCAGAGTCAGCCGCTGTCAAACAAAAAAAACGCACGGGTTACCAGAATGGAAAAAGCCCACTGCCCACTCGGCTTTGTTGTTCAGTGGTCGGCTCTGCCTTCGATATTGCTTCTCAAACCGGATGGGACTTGGGAATAGCCGCCTCATAACGTTCCCGATCCCTGTCAGCCTCCATAACCATGACATTGACCGCTCGTTCTGTTTCGAGCAGTTGGGCAATCTGGCTGTCTCCAACAGAATCAATAAGGACCCCATCAGCATTCGTGCCCAGCGCCTCTTGCATATCAGACATCCGGTCTTTTAAAAGAAGCAGTGCAAAAGCCTGTGGATTATTAGCCCCCTCAAAACTGAGACTATCACCCAAATAGGGCTGATCGACGGGATTTTCTTCACCGGCTGTTTCCCCTGGCTTGGCAATAAAACCGGGCGAATCAACGGGATCTTTTTCACTGACTTTTCCCTGTGGCTCTGGGAGAAAATCAGCCGGATCGACGGGGTTTTCCTTACTGACTGCTTCCCGTGGCTCTGGAAGAAAATTAGGCTGATCGACGGGATTTTCTTCACTGGCTATTATCTGTGACTCTGCAAGCATTACCAAGGCCAGACTTTCAGCAGCATCAGTTAACTGTTGCTCAGACGGGGCGGTCTGGTTTCTTATTGAGGCCAGTGTAGAGGCATCCGTAGCTGAAAAGAGACTGAACAGGTTATCAACAAATTCCGGGCTTATCAGCGATGTTAATTCCTCAGAAAAATCCTGCTGGTGACCACTTTCAAAGTAACCATCAGATTCCCGAACGGTCTTCTTGTTGTACTCGGCGACAATAAGGCCAGCCAGCCTGGAGCGAACCTCGTCACTGGCAAAACGCTTGTCTATTACCTGTAATTCCTGTTTCAAGTCATCCAGCCGCTCTTCACCGGATTCCAGTGATTCCGGACTGATAGCCTTTACCAGGGGGACCGACAAAGCACTGACGGCATTATCCTCAGTACCATGAAATCCTAACAATGTCTCTTTGGCAGACAGTCGAACCTGCCTGGACAAGTTTGTGGCTTCTAATGAGGCTATTTCATTTTGCAGGGTTTGTTTCTGATAATCAGATGCCCCTTCCAGTTGCGACCGCTTGCTGTTGATTAAACCCTGCGTATCTGCGACCGATTTTTTTAAACCATTAATGTCTGATGGAAGGGAAATCCGTGTCTGCCGGTCTAAAGACCGTAATTCAATCGTTGTAACACTATTAAGTACCATAAGATCATTAATCATCCCCCTTAAGGACAACAGCAGGTTCCGGGTATCAGAAAGATCAAGCCCCTCTGGCGTCAGCGCATTATTTTGGGCAATAGTGGCACGAAACGAATCAAGCTTTGTCTGCAACGCTTGCGCCAGAAAATCAACACCACCAGCACCGCTATTATCTGCAGGAGCATCCAGAGAGACACCCGCTTGACTTCCGTCTGAACTGGAACCCGCAGCTTGCGAGACAGAGTTTGCTGCACTGTAACCACTACTTACCGCACTCCCGGAATCTGCCGAAACATTGCCCGACGCCCCCGGAGCAGCAGCACTTCCTGCCTGAACACTACCTGATTCTCCAACTGAACTCGACATAATAACCCCCTCCATGAACTGCGCTATCCCTGAAAATCAACCTGATTCCGTCTACTTTCCCCGGTAACAAACAATCCTGAAAACATCTTCACTGCAACTTGCCAGCGACAAAACAGGTCAATTTCTTTGCCTGCTGAAGCTCATCTTTCCAACGGGCAGAATGGCTCGCTCTTACTACCGTCTCTGATATAGCTTTCTGAGCCAGAGACCAGCGTTTAATCCCAATAAAGGATTTAGCCATCATCAGTGAAGCCCTTGGATCATTCTGATCAAGCTTTTCCGCATGAGCCAGGGTTGCCGCAGCCTGAGCAAAAAGGGAAAGTTCATACTGTGATAATCCCAAGCCAAGAAAATAGCAATAGCGGGTATGATCAAGCAGACAAAGATGTCGGAAGACCTTTAATGCATCGGTAAAATGCCCGGAGTTAAACTGGGCAAAAGCCACCTTGTACATGGCATCAAGTTGATTTTGATCCATATTACGAAGTTCTTTCATGGTGCCGCCTTTAGCCAGATAAGCGAGCCAAAGTGACGCCGTGGATGGCTGATTAGCCTTATTATCCATAACCCTCGAAAGCCTCATCCCTGATAAAATGATTTAAGGTATTATTCAATTATAACCAGTTTATACTTATACCCACGCTTCATTAGGAGTCAAAAGATTAATATTCTTTAAAGCAGTATTAAAAAACAGATAGTTACACAAATCGCCTCGTAACTTGTTTTCGCCCAGCTATTATCTTCTAAACAAAAAAAGAGGGCGTCAGCCCTCTGTTTTCAACTTAAGCTATTATCTGTTTAGAATGCAGCAACAGAGTAAGTAAGGTACAGACGATTAACGTCTTCATCGTACAGAGTACCCAGCCTGAACTCATCATTAGAGTCATCTACGCTGCCATCTGCACGATAGTTAACATATAACCACGCAAGGGACAGACCCTCTAGAGAACCATCAAATGCGTAAGAGATATAGCTGCCATACTCTCTACGCTTGAAATTATTAATTTCTTTAGCATCAGTACCCTTGGCAAACCAGACATCCCAGCTCAGGCCTTCAAGTCCCTGATCGGAAAAGTTATAGCCGCCATTAACCAGATAAGCCTTTTCACCTGCCAGAGAGTAATCTTCCCACTGAGCTAGGCTGGAATTGAAGCTGTCATTATTACCATCTACATACCGGTCAATGTAATCACCATCTTTGGTCTTGTTGTAACCGACGCCAACATAAGCATTGCCATAACTATATGTAGCATTCAGGTTGTAATACTGGGCTTCGTAGTCAGCCCCAATTTCGGGCTCATTAGAAGAAGCCAAATCACCATTAGCTTCTGACTTACCATAACGGGCATCCAGATCTATAGAGCTCACACCATCAAGCTCAAAGCTGTAAGCTGCTTTCAGGAAAAGCTGCTGAATGAGTTCTTTGGATTCACCGTACTCAGCAGCAAGATCCAAGTCTTCATAGCTGTAGTTACTACCAAAGATTCGAACATTTTCGACCTTATTGCCGTAACCATCACTCAGATCATTGCTGAAAGAAGAATCATTACGTCCGCTAAAACCGGTAATTTCAGTAAAATACAGACTAGCGCCTTCAAAGCTAACAGAAAGATCATAACCTGTAGAACTTGCACCCAGGATACGAGAACCAGAATCAGCGTAAGTTTCTGTACTACGCTTTTTAACACCGACAGTACCGGCCAGATCAACACCGCTGAATGTATGCTTTGCTTTCAAGTAAGCCTGCTGAAAACCTGAAATGGAATGAGAGTCGACTAACGTATCGTTATCTCCATCCAGATCATCATCAATATATGAGCCAGCAACATTTGAAGCTGAGTAGTTAAATCCTTCTTTAATTTTCAAAGGCCCCGCATAACCAGCCGTAACAACTGCACCGACAAGATCGTTTACATAACCACTGTCAAAGTCAGCTACCAAACCATGAGCCCACTCATTACGATCATAGCCATTGTCATCTTTGGCTGTTTCTTTCCAGTAGTAGTTCTTGTAGGTAAAGGTAAGGCTAGGATCAACGGTTACTGCTTCAGAAGCCTGAACAGAGGCAGCGGCAACAGCCGCAGAAACAGCTACACCCAGTGCGCTTTTAGCAAGGGTTTTCATAATTGGAATTGCTCCCTGTGTACTTTGTATTGTGTTTATTATTGCGACCATCACCAACTGACATAAGCAGTTCCCCTTGGTGATATACGTCCTTTTCGCAACGCGAGTTATTTTTCTACAACACTGATCAAATTGCAACCATAAAAAAGGAGCTGTTAAGCCCCTTTGTTTTTGCAGCTAGTATGAGCAGCCTATGATGTTGCAAATTCTTTCAACTTCTTCAAAGGCCTTACCTTTACCTGTATAGAAGCAGGCTTGGCTGGCACATCCATTAGTTCGCCGGGTTTGAAAGGATTAGGGACGCCTTTTTTGGCTTTTTGAGCAGGCTTCTTCTTGGTAATAATTTTCAATAGACCAGGCAATGTAAATTCACCACAACCCCGCTTTTTTATATGTCGTTCGACCAATTCCCCCAGCTCATCCATTACCGCACTGACCTGCTTTCTGCTAAGCCCGGTATTTTCTGCTATCTCTGCCAGCATCTGGGTTTTGCTGTATTTTTCCTTGATTGCGGGTGCTTTTTTCCCAGCCATCGTCATACTCTCCTGATGAAAATTCCTTTTCAGCCATCCCTTTAGGCTTTCCCTTTAAAAGAGGGCATTGGGCACTTACCAATATTTTGCTGCTGTCTGGAGTAAAGCAATTTGCTTTCACCAGCTAACTGCAACGATCAGCTATTGCATTATCTGCCACTGCACCAGGCGGATTTCGTACCTCCATTCTCAACAAGGCGTTCTCGAAAAAGGCCTTATCACTCCGTGAGTACAACGCTATCTATCTATACATAACCAACAACCACTGAACATTTTCGGAGACAGCGCAGAATGAAATAGAAGGTGGCAGCAGTAGATATTCAAGGTACTGAATACCACTATAATATCGGCATTTTTCCACGTCGAGCACTTTTTATCAAAAGATTCACACCCAAATAACAGAGTCAATCACGCATTCCAACAAACAACCAGAATGTTCACAGCACTATTAATAAATCCTTCCCATTATAAATCCTTCCCGTTATAGATCCTTCCCGCTTGTTATAAATCCTTTCCGCTTGCGCGGCTCGTCCATGAAAGCTCCCTCTTCCAGTTATTGATATGCGCCCATCCTACCCAAATCTTTGTATACATACATAGGCGGTCTCTTCAGCCCTGAAAAAGCCCAGAATTTTATCCGGTTGTTTCTGGAGTGACCTGAGTCCTTTTTTAAATGCATTCAAAAAGGCTTCCTTGGTTCGCAGTATCAGTCTTCCCAAGTGACCTGATTTCAAATAGCTCCAGACGTATTCATCGGGATTCAGCTCTGGTGAATAAGCGGGCAAGATATGGATGCCCAATAAACGAGGTTCCTGCTGCAGAAATTTTAGAACCTTTTTCGCCTTATGGGCAGAGTGCCCGTCAGCCACAACCAATACCGGCCGGTCATGAGTGCGCACCAGCTGTTTCAGGAAACGAATAAACTGATCAGCATTGAAGCGACCATTGATGGTCATGTAGCGCATGGTGCCTTCGCCACTGACAGCAGAAATCAGATTGATACCGAACCGCGCCCCTGTTGCTTCTACGACAGGTGTTCGGACTTTCTTTCCCCAGGTTGTGCCGCTGTGGTAGTCAGAACGTGCGCTGCTCTCATCAGCAAAGTAGATAAGCGCATTATTTTCATTTTCTTCTGCAATTTTACGAAGCTCAGGGTAACGAGTTGTCAGCCAGTCATGGACTTTTTTTACACTGTTGCCATGCCTTGCGTACCGGACGCTGAGGAGAAAAGCCCATTCTCTTAAGCATCTTGCCAACAGCAGCCGGATGCATGGTGATACCAAACTCACTTTTGATGATGGCGGCAACAATGTCACGAGTCCACATTGCCTTGTAGAATCCGAAGTCGGTAGGATTTTTGATCAGAAGTATCTCAGCAAGCTCTGCCCTTTGCAGATCCGACAGTTTGGGAGGTCTGCCCCCAAATGGTCTGGTCTTTAATGCCTCAAACCCACCTTCTTTATAACGGTTGATCCAGTCATATACGCAGGCGTGATCTGTACTGTATATCTCTGAAATTTCGTAACTATTCAGCACTGAGCAAAGGCATATTACAGTAATTCCGAACAGCTCTATGAAGTGATTGATATATGTCCATTCCCTGTTTTCTGGCAGACGACAAATAGCTGCGAATCCGTGCAAACATAGAACCACCGTCTGCACTCCTGAAGCAGCCTGAGATTTTCTGCTTTAACTTGGCCATTCGAACATCCCGTTCACTGCCATTGTTATCGAAGGGAATGGTAAAATCTGACATGAAGCGCAGTGTCTCAGCCTTGAACTCAGTGAGTCGTTTGAAGAGATTGTAAGCTTTAGTATTCTTGACTTTCTTGCGCTTAAGCTCCTCTCGTTGCTTCTCCATATAGACGACTTCTTTCATTAGAGCCCGCTGAAGCAACCGGTCATAAATCTTCTCGATTCGTTCACAGACAACACTTGGCATCTGTAGCATACCTATGGTCTTAAAGCCCTTGCAGTAATGCCAGGAAAGCCTCAGTAGCTTCATCAATCGCAACGCCAGTTGATTGCTGTCCCTATCAACAACACCCAAAAGCTCCCTCAGGTGATGGGCATTGCAAAGTACGTGAGTTGCCGCATATGCAAAATAGGATTTCCAATGATCATGAACCAGAACGCCTGCAAATGTTAGCAGTATGCCCATCGTGTCCATGGCCTCACGACCTCGCTTTTCAGACAAGTAGTAGAGCGTCCATTGTTCATCCCGCATAACGTGTAGCCAGTGCAAAGAGCCCTCGGCCCGCATACCCGTTTCATCGGCTCCGGCAACAGACGATTCCCGCAAGGCGTCACGAATAACCTCTTCAGTAGAAGCCAGATTTTCATAGGTTCTGGCCACAAAATTGGCGACAGTGCCTGCACTTACACTCATTTTATAGAGAGTATTAAAATACTCTGACACGCGCTTAAAAGGCAGGAAATGGTATTGGTTAAGATAGACGGCCATAGCCTGTGTGGCTGAGCCATATTGTGCGGCAGCGGTAACACCTTCCGGGAATTCAGCCTGATTCCGACAACCACAAGTGCAGATTTTTACTTCAGCTCTATGGGCCGTTACTTCAAATTCACCCGGTCTCCCTGGTTCAAACACCTGTCGTTCAATATATTTGACCGGCTCACTATCAAGAAGAGACGCCTGACATTTATTGCATTCTTTAACCGGAAGGTACTCAATATAGTCAGGGATATCGACCTGTTTAAGACAAGTGCCCTGATGCCCTTTCTTTCCACCGGCTTTATTACCAGAAGACTGTCTCAGACTTTTAGGATTGGGTTTTTCATCCGATGGATCGGTACCTTTATCTGCGGAAAGGTCGTCAGAATGATCTGGAGAATTACTGTTTTTACAAGGTTTTTGATAACCATCAGACGATGGCGGCTTGCTGCTGTTTTGACTGTTCTTGCCAACCTTTTCTTCCAATTCTCGACATCGCTCTTCCAGACAGGCAACTCTCATCCGCAGCTCTGCATTCTCTTTCAAGAGAATCTCAGCCGACATAGTTGCGGGTAGTTCTGGAATCATGCTGGCGAATATTGTGGAAAAATGGTGCTTAAGAGGATGGTATAAAAATCAGAAAATTCCAGATTTATGTGGGGGTGCTGAACAGTTACAGGCAGGAAATGGTATTGGTTAAGATAGACGGCCATAGCCTGTGTGGCTGAGCCATATTGTGCGGCAGCGGTAACACCTTCCGGGAATTCAGCCTGATTCCGACAACCACAAGTGCAGATTTTTACTTCAGCTCTATGGGCCGTTACTTCAAATTCACCCGGTCTCCCTGGTTCAAACACCTGTCGTTCAATATATTTGACCGGCTCACTATCAAGAACTCGACTTTAGAGTTTTAAGAGCACAATAGTTCCGGCGCATAATCTGCTAAAAGCAACCATCCCCAATGACGAAATTCGAGATGGTTGCCATGCTCACTTCAGATCATCAAGTAATCCTCAGGGAGCTCGCTTCATATACAACCTTTCTTGCTGGAGCGCTATCATCAACTGCAGTACCAACGTTCTGCGAACTGCTGTTCGGTTGCATGCTTTCAGCCGACGGCTTTGTTACACAGGCGTTGTTAACAATTGATTTTCATTGTGTGTGGAGCAGCTACCACCACTGGCTATCTCAGGGCAAGTGGCAATGGAAGAACTTGGCACGCCACTTGATCCGTCTGGTCTGCTCCAAAGCTCCTGAGAATCAACCTGTGGTCCTGGGGCTTGATGACTGGGTAATCGAACGGTTTTCCGACAAAGCCCCTGCTTGTCGTACACATCATCAACACAGCAAGAAACGCAATCGGCCGACGTACATCTGGGGGCAGTGTTGGGTTTCCCTGGCCATCATATTTGAGCGGGCTGCAGATGAAGTATTTACCGCCATACCGGTGATCTCATTTCCGACACCAGCTTCAGGTAACACCAGCAAACTGAAAATTGCCGTGGCCATGCTCAGGGTGGTACGCAATGAAGTGAAGGATCGAGTGCTACGCCTGCTAACCGATTGCTGGTATATGAACTGGACACTGATAAAGCCAGCTCTGGAAATGAACATAGAAGTTGTTGGTCAGATACCTTCAAATCGGGCCCTCTATGCTTTGCCGCCAGCACCCACCGTAAAGAAGCGAGGGCGCCCAAAAAAGTACGGCATCAAGATGACGACAGAACAGGTTAAGAAACTGCCGGAAGAAAAAGCAACAGTATGGATGTACGGCAAATTTCGCAAAATACGTTATCGTACCCTGATCTGTCGCGCCAGATTCCTTAAAGGTCGTGAAGTACGCGTCGTCTGGAGTCGCTTTGAAAATGACAAAGGTCTGACCGAAAGCAGAATATTCATCTCGACCAATCCGGAACTTGAGGGACTGGAGGTGCTTCGTGCCTATTCCCGGAGATGGCCGGTAGAGCCAATGTTTCACCAACTCAAACATGCTTTTGGCTGTTGCCATTTATGGCAGCAGAAATTGCGAACACTGCTTCGATGGATGCATTTGAAAATGGCAGGCTATGCATTATTGCAGTTATTAACCGTTTGTAAAAATCAGGCATGTCTGAATATTTCTCGGATACCCTGGAGAAGCCCGGATACAACCACTGCAGGCATGATGAAAATTGCTCTTTCAGGAATTATTCCGAGGTTCTCTATTCGCAAGGGCTGGAACAGATATAAGCAAAAATATGAGTTCAATTTTCGCGATCTGATCGACCAGTTAATACCGGATAATTCAGAAGCAGCATAACTAAAGGCTTTTAGGCAAAAAACGGAAGTAATAACGAACTTGGAAAAACAGTTCACTGATTTCGGCTTGCTTCACTATAAAAAGCTGACCGAATTATCGTTTTATACAGACTCTAAAGTCGAGTATCAAGAAGAGACGCCTGACATTTATTGCATTCTTTAACCGGAAGGTACTCAATATAGTCAGGGATATCGACCTGTTTAAGACAAGTGCCCTGATGCCCTTTCTTTCCACCGGCTTTATTACCAGAAGACTGTCTCAGACTTTTAGGATTGGGTTTTTCATCCGATGGATCGGTACCTTTATCTGCGGAAAGGTCGTCAGAATGATCTGGAGAATTACTGTTTTTACAAGGTTTTTGATAACCATCAGACGATGGCGGCTTGCTGCTGTTTTGACTGTTCTTGCCAACCTTTTCTTCCAATTCTCGACATCGCTCTTCCAGACAGGCAACTCTCATCCGCAGCTCTGCATTCTCTTTCAAGAGAATCTCAGCCGACATAGTTGCGGGTAGTTCTGGAATCATGCTGGCGAATATTGTGGAAAAATGGTGCTTAAGAGGATGGTATAAAAATCAGAAAATTCCAGATTTATGTGGGGGTGCTGAACAGTTACGAAATAATAGAACCTCTCCAGTATTACCGGTGGAGCAGGCATCATGACGGCTTGTTCTCCAGATTATCAACTAAATTCGGTTTCATAACCGCTCCGAACAAGCAAAGACCCACATCATCATTCGAAATAATGATATTAATACGTCAAATGACTTTCAATTATCGGTTGATGGCTAACCCGGTTTCCACTGGACGTCTGGCAGTTTGAGAAGTCGATCCGGCATCGGTGCTGTATTGACTGCAGCCCGACCTAGCCTTGAGATCATTGAAGGCATATCAAAACGCCGGTTAAACCGATAGTTGAACTCTGATAGATAACGGCCCAGATGCTTGGGGTCGAGCTTATGGTAAGTACCGGTAATCGCTGTTTTCACGTTTCCCAGCATGGTATTTACCCAGGTGAACAACTCATTCTCCATGGATGCATGCCCACCACCGGTAATGATGGCTGTGTGCTGGCATCCGGCATCTTCAATACCCCGGAAACAGGACAAGCCATCGCTGACGGCCCGGACACCCTTTTTCAGGGCATGTTCTGCCCACTCCTGAATGGTTTTTCGCCGGAAGTTATCAACGGCATTGAACTTCATGTAGATAGGGTGGTTATCAGCATCTGTCTGAACTGCGGCCACGAAGGGGGCTTTGTTCTCTGAGCCTCTGCCCCGGCGGCCTCCGTGGCGCTCTCCGCCCCAATAGGCGTCATCAATCTGAACAAAACCACTCAACTGCCAGCTGTTATCTCTTTCCATCATGACCTGCATGAGTTTGTGTTTCATGCGCAATGCGGCATTGTAGGAAATGCCAAGTTGTCGATGAAGCGTCAGGCAAGAAATCCCCGCTTTATTCTGGGTGACGAGATAGATACCCAGAAACCAGGTAGCTAGAGGCAGCTTTGTTGAGTCAAAGATAGTGTTACTGGTAAGCGAGGTTTGGCAACGGCAGCAATTGCACTGGAATTCAGCTTTCCGGTGAAGCTTGCAGAAACTGCGGGAGCCACACTTCGGGCATTGGAAGCCATCTGGCCAGCGCCAAGAGGACAGCGCGTTCTCACACTGCTCTTCACTGCCGTAATTAGCCAGAAATTGCATAATGCCAAGGCCTTTTTGGAACTGAATGGTGTTTTTACACATCAGTTTTACCTCCAAAACACATGACTATCGACGTTTATTATAGCAGCTGGCTCACGACGTAGGGTCGGTGGTAATCAGGAAACGTTTTATCGAAAGCCCGGATGACTCCGGGTTTTTTTATATCTACATAAAGGCGCAGAAACTGAACCACAGGAGTTAATATAAGTGTCTGTTATCTCCGGGGTTCCTTTAAAGGTTAAAAACAAGTGTAATCAGAAAGAGTACCAAGGTAACACTGGCAATGGTCAGTAATGTTTTTACTTGATTGTTCATCTGGCAAGCTGACTCCCCAAAACTCACGTTCAAGAGTAAGTCGCAACCGTTTAGTTTCGTAGCGTATTTTGGTAATGCCGTGTTTTAAAATTGTAATGCTGGAAACGTGTATGTATATACAGTATTCTGTTTGACGATACGTTTGGAAAAGAAATGGAATGGCCTTATTGTTGGGGATTGATCCCGGGTCCAGGATTACCGGGTATGGAATCATTGAGGAAATAGGCTCCCAATGTAAATACGTGGCGTCTGGCTGTATCCGAATCCAGGAGGGGCCGCTACCAGAAAGACTTGCCCAGATTTTTCAGGGTATCAATACCGTTATTGAAATGTACAGTCCACAATCTGTCGGTATCGAGCAAGTATTTATGGCACGCAATGCCGACTCTGCCCTGAAGCTGGGGCAGGCTCGCGGAGCAGCTATTGTTGCAGCTGTGAATCATGGTCTTGAAGTTTCTGAATACTCGGCCCGGCAGGTGAAACAAGCTGTGGTGGGCAAAGGGTCTGCTGAAAAGTCGCAGGTTCAGCATATGATTACCTCAATCCTGAAACTGGATAAAACACCCCAGGCAGACGCGGCCGATGCACTGGCAGTGGCATTGTGTCACGCCCACACGCGGGCAAGCCTGGTTCGAATGGCGGGTGCGACGGGCAGAAGAAATCGCCGGTTATTAAGTCGTTAGAAGAGATACTGAAAATGATAGGCAGACTTCGTGGAATTGTGCTGGAGAAAAAAGCGCCCTATCTACTCATTGAGGCCGGCGGGGTGGGCTATGAAGTTGAAGCACCGATGTCGGTGTTTTATCGCCTGCCAGAGGTCGGCGCTGAAGCAACGCTTTATACGCATTTTGTTGTTAGAGAAGATGCGCAGCTACTTTATGGTTTCAGTGACGCCCGGGAGCGAGAGCTTTTCCGTACCCTGATTAAAGTGAATGGGGTTGGTCCAAAACTGGGTTTAACATTGCTTTCCGGAATAGAATCGTCTGATTTTGTGCGGTGTGTCCATGATGGTGATAGTTCCACCCTGGTGAAACTACCCGGCGTTGGCAAGAAAACAGCGGAACGCCTCATCGTTGAGTTAAAAGATAAACTGTCAAAATGGGATAGTTCAGCTGCACAGTTTGATGGTTTGATGGGAACACCGTTGGGACAGGCTATCGAAAAGCAGGCGCTTGATACTGAGCAGGAAGCCGTCAGTGCTCTGGTTGCCCTGGGCTATAAGCCCCAGGAAGCCAGTAAGGTTATTGGTCGGATTAAAGTCGACGGTCTGTCCAGTGAAGAACTCATAAGACAGGCTCTGAGAAGTATGATTTAGATGTACGTTGATATAAGGTTTGCGGAGGTAACGGCTGGTGTGTGGATGATTCTAATGGATTTAGGTAGTAGACAGAATAACCTGCAAGAATGGCAACCCTTGGATTTCCATCCGCACCGAGCATAAGAATTGTTAGCCTGGTTTAAGAGAATTCCCGGAAAAAATGATGATTGAAGCAGATCGCTTAATTTCGGCCAGTGAGCGCCCGAACGAAGAGGTTCAGGATCGTGCCATACGACCGGTCAGGTTGAGTGAGTATACAGGGCAGTCAAAGGTCAGGGAGCAGATGGAGATATTTATCCAGGCGGCCCGAAAGCGCGGCGATGCTCTGGATCATACGTTGATATTTGGTCCACCCGGTCTGGGTAAGACGACACTTTCGCATATTCTTGCCAATGAAATGGGCAGCAATATCCGTTCGACTTCCGGGCCGGTTATTGAGAAAGCCGGAGACCTTGCGGCCCTTCTCACTAATCTTGAGCCTAATGACATTCTGTTTATTGATGAAATCCATCGTCTTAGCCCAGCGGTTGAAGAAGTGCTTTATCCGGCGATGGAAGATTATCAGTTGGATATCATGATTGGTGAAGGTCCTGCGGCACGTTCGATCAAACTGGACCTACCACCTTTTACGCTGATAGGAGCGACCACACGTGCTGGGCTATTGACGTCACCGTTAAGGGATCGTTTCGGTATCGTACAGCGGCTTGAGTTCTACAATGTGGCGGACCTGAGTTCAATAGTTCTCCGTTCTGCCCGTATCCTCGGGGTGCAAATGAACAGTGAGGCGGCCAATGAAGTGGCTCGCCGTTCAAGAGGAACCCCCCGTATAGCCAATCGGTTGCTGAGAAGAGTCAGGGATTATGCGGAAGTAAAAGGTGATGGTACGGTGACCCGCGAACTGGCTGATGCTGCCCTGAATATGCTGGATGTCGATGTCAGTGGCTTTGATCATATGGATCGTCGCCTGTTGTTGGCCATGATTGAAAAGTTTGATGGTGGCCCTGTGGGGGTTGACAGTCTCGCGGCGGCCATCAGTGAAGAGAGGGATACTATTGAAGATGTCCTTGAGCCCTACTTGATTCAGCAAGGGTATATTATGAGAACACCGAGAGGTCGGATATTAACTAAGCACGCTTATCTGCATTTTGGCTATGATTACCCCTAGTATCTGTTGAGGTTAAGATGAGCAAGACGGCACGTCATGCCCGAAGGGGGTATCAACCTCCTATGTTTTCATTGCGGTATTATGATAGGTGACTCGCCTTTTGCTGTAATATCGCGTCATGATATTCCTTACGTGAATTGCCACAGAAGCGTCTTGATACACCGGGCATGCAAGAAAACCTCAACTGGCCCTGGTCAAATGACGGTAAGATTTAAAAAACAGGATGTAAACGATGGACCCATCCGGACAGCCTGGAACTCCCTACGGGATGCAGGTGCGCTCTAAAAACGAATTACGAGGGCCAAAGTTTCCATCAGGGGAAATACGGGTTTCTGGCACCAAAAGGCGTGTGACTCCTTTTTCAGGACAGGAACCAATGTTTTTCAGTGAGAGCTTAAATCCCGGGAGGAATAATAACAAGAGGGTGGGGGAAGTAGCAGGGGTAGAAGGCAGGAGATGCCGTGTGGTTAAGTATCCTGAGTTAAATAAATGTTTACCGGTTGGAGTTGTTGAAAGTCGTGTGTCAGCCTCTGATATAGTGTGGTCTTATGGTGGGATCAAGAAGCAGAAAACAGAGTACAGTACTCTCAGTCAACTTGAAGACCTTGCCGTGTTGATGGGTTTTGCGAAAAGTTTAGGATTTGCCAGTAATATAGGTCAGTGTAATAGTGAGCCATTTTCCCACGATCTTCACCCTGTTATGGAGAAATTTGTTGCTTTGTTTGATAGTGAAAATCTTGCGCTGAATTCTTTTTATGAGGTAAGGTTTTACGCAAGAAATGATGTAGATAAACTGTATTTACATATAAAACATACCTGTGCTGTTACACGGTTAACCCCCGATATTGTTTGCTATCAACTCAACCCCTTTGATTACCTGGATTCTGATCAGGCTACCCATCCAATTCCAATGCTTACTCCTAATGGTATCTATATTGAGTTGGCTGGTTTTGAGGGTGATAGAGCGTTTTCAGGACTGCTTGATCGAGTAAGAACGCTTGATCCATTTGATGATGAATCTGACATGAAGTTCCTGATTCGATTTCGTGAAAAGATGCCTGATGATCAAATTGTTTCTAAAATTGCAGGCTATCGATTGGTGACTGGACGAACTGACAGGAATCAACTTTATTTTTCATGTAGTGTGCCTGTAACAACTCCAAAAAAAGTTAATCTGTTTATTGAGTTGCAAACCCCATTTCTTAACTGTCCTGATCCGAATCTTGATGAGATATTTGATGTCGATAAGGAATTTAAATCTACGAGAGATAAACTGGAAAGAAATCCGGATGGAAGTATAAATAATCGAACAAACAGGGATCTTCTACATCAGAAGTCTATACCGATTGTAAGAAATAAAAAACAGACTGCGCCCGAAAAAAATGCATTTGTCGGTGAATATCTTGGTTCAGGAATTGCGCAACGGGTATTTACACATGCAGAGTTTAATAAATTAGCGGCAAAAGAAATCATGCGGCGCATGAATCTCTCAACTTCTGGAACAACGATCAGGACATTGGGTAGTACACAAATAATATGCTCGTGTGTGATGACAGAACCTAAACTGGGAAAAAATGGAGAAATTCAATTCGTACTGAGCCCTATAGAATATATAGCGGTGCCGTATCGGGATCACGCTATTGATAATGAGCCAATCCATGAGTTTGGTTGTTCTGGAAAAAAAGTTTCCAATGGTGCTGTTTGCGGTGGTGAGTCTGAGCTGGGCAGAAAGAAAAGAAATAGTCCATCAGAGTCCGATGCTTTCAATAATGTTGACATCGTACCCGTTCCGATCAGAGCTGAGGATGACGAGCCAGTGATGCCTGACTATCGTAATAGAACAGAAAAAATGCCAACTAATGGCAGTCAGGTTGAATCGGAATCATATGAAGAGTGCCGTATATCGGTATTAGGATTGCAGAGAAAATACGACCAGGGAGAGATGGTTGAATATATATTGAAAGATCCCAATGAAAAACCTGAGGTTAAATTTGAAATCATTAAAGGTATTCTGGATTTGATAGACCGGTGTGATCGCTTTAATAAGATAATCGGGGAAAAAGGCAATGGCTGGGTGATAAAATGTGTTATTGATGGAAATTTTTCAAATTTTGCCTATGATCGAAAGAAACATCAGTTGATTTACCTTGATGTAGCCCCTGCAACCATTACCATCGATGGCCAGATTTTGCCAGGAAATCAATTTATGATGGACTGGTTTCCTGAGCGACATGACTTTATTTCAAAAATGTCTGAAGACCCACAGATGTCAAAATTGTTTGTAATGGTAATGATGACCAATGATCTTCGTCAACTTGAAAAAACACAATCCAGGCTTGCTGCAGAATCGGTTAGTCATGATTCACATAAAGAGGAAACTTCATCATTGCGCGATGTGGTCAGTAAAGTGTCTTCTTTATTGGCTGAAGATGGTCGATTTTTATCCTGGTGTGCTGTACATTTTTTTACAGGCTTTGAAGACCTTGAGAAAGCTATCGACTGTAAAAAAGATGATCCATTAAGTATAGAATTTTCTGAATTTGTATCAGATTATTTTGGTAACTTTATAAGGAATCCTTGGATCGATTTTGATAAATGTACAACTCCTCAGGCTAAATTGTGTGATTTGAAAATCAAGTCGTTACCCTTATCAAAAAGAATGGATTTACTTCGACGGTTGTCTGATGTGGTTTTTGGTCACATGAGACGAATAAAAGATAGTTTGGCAGATGTTTTGTCGAAAGAAATGAACGAGAATGTCTCTGCTCATAATGAAGCAGATGAAAGTGTTCTGCTAGATGTTGAATCCAAAGTAATGATTAAAATGGTAACTAAAGGTGATGTTATCCATTTCTTACCAAATGGTTGCAATACAAAAGAAACCTTTAGTGATGCTGCTTTTCGTTGGCTGAAATATTGGGAAGATTTTTATGGCTATAAGCCTGTAAAGGGTAATAGTATCGACAGCACCCTTGAATTAGATTATCAGTTGCTAGCAGATGCTAAGGATGTTAACAGTGAATCTCCATTGATTACCATACCTTGCTTTCAAAGAGTGATCAGAAAAACTTATGACAAAAAAATTAATGTTCTCCTGATTGAGCCTTTTCATGGGCATGATAAGGTATTTCGAACGGCTTTATATCAGTGGAGGCCTGTGTCACAAGATGCCTGTTTTCGTATGGAAGAATGCTCTGGTGTTGAGGCATTTCATGAGGTTGTTGAGAATATGACAATGGATACTATGGTACTTGTTAATCATCAGCCGGAGAACTCCTATCTGATTGGTGATGTTAGTGTAAACCCATGGTCCAGTATCTTTATCAAGAAGAAAGGAGAGCAGACCAGTAAACTGCAATGCTCATTACCAGTGAAATATATGCCGTGTCAGGACAGTTATGCAAAATTATTTTTTGAAAATGTCCTTCAAGGGCTGAAAAGTCTCTACGAAGCCAGAAAGGAAATAAGCTCTGGAAGTGAAAAAAGTGAAAAGCTTTCTGATGCGGATTTTCTAAAGAAGCTCGTGGTATGGGTTCCGGGAAGCTGTGCAGAAACCTTGGAGAATGAGCCGGGTAATGAGTGTGTCTCTATTAAAATTAATTTGTCGTCTAGCATCATGACTCGATTAAAGCCATGGCTCCGTGGTTATGTAGATATGATACAAGATGAATTTGGTAGGGAACGTTCTCCCAGAGTGTATCTTATCATGCTATCGCCTTCACCATATACCAGAATGTATGCTCGATGGATGTTACGTCTCACAAAGGATAGAAATGGCAATGATATCTCCTTCATGAACTTTAATAGTGGGCTTACCATGAATACGCTTCAGGAAAAGATTAAAAAAAGTATCAAAGAAACGTCATCATCCAAACCGGATTTTATGTTTATAGAAGGGGGATATGGATATAGATCGGGTAGTTTTCTACTGCATGATACTCCGGTAGTCAGAGTATGCAGCGGTTATGATGAGGACTTTTTCCAGAAAATAGATGGTGATGGTTGTGTGGATCCATCCCTCGAGTCAGCCGTTGACGGTGGGTCATATACGTCCTGTATGGACTTGGACACGGATAGTATGAGTTCTCTGGAGTGTGAGCTTGAAGTCAATGAGAAATTCTATAGAGATCAATAATGCGTGTCATTTTGGATGATGATTTTCTGATAAGCGCAGTTGCAGTTAATATGAAGTTTTTATGGAAGTAATTTGCTGTTATGGCCACATCCATCCGTCAGAAAATTACCCTGTTTAATTTGCTTCCCGCTGTATTTTGTTACTGTATTATTACTTTTCTCTTTTTGTATTTTACCTTTCGTACGGCTTCTGAGGAAATTGGGAGAAGACATCTTAATGAAACCATGCGATATGCGGCGAACGTAGATGCGAGAATCAGTAAAGTTATCCTGGCTGGCAGGGCATTATCCTTATCCGCTACTGAGATCTCTTATTATGGCCTTTCCGCTAAATTTCTTTCAATTTTCAGTGATATGCCCTATGTGAGATCAATATCAATTGTCGATTTTGAAAAAAAAAGTAAAGAGGCTGTTCATTTCGATAAGATGACTAAAAATCTTGTTTCCGAAGATCAAGGTTCAGGTTACTCCATTCCGGATCAAGTCTATTTGGCGATAAAAAATAATTATGAGTATGACTGGTATGTTAATACTGAATTAACCGGGGCCATATTTTATACCAGCTTTCTGTTCAGAGTGTCTGATGATAGCCAACGGATTCGTTTTTTAAGGATTGATTTGGATGCCGCTAAACTGGTTAATATGCCCATAAATCAGGATTTTCGGGTTCGCCTGATTATTGCAGACCCATCCGGCAATATTGTCTACGCAAATGGCATATCGCTACTGAAGTACAGAACTATTGAAAAATTCTCAAGACTGGGACCTTGTGAGGGCAGTGGTGAACTGAATTTTCCATCCGAGAACGGGGGGTCATTCAAGCATTTACTTTATAGTCCAATTAAACCTTCCGGGCCTGATGAGCCCTGTGGATTTATGAAAGAGGTTTTGCAGAATGTTGTCGAGGAGAGCAGACTGGTCAGTGTTCGTATTTTAACCAGAGGTAGTTACAAATGGTCAGCAGCTGTTCCTATTAAATCCACTGGCTGGTTTTTCAGTTATAGCATAATGGAAACAGACATCATGAAGCCAGTCTATAAACAGGCCTCCTTGAGTGCAAGCCTGATTGGTCTGGCTATGATTTTATCAATTATATGTTTATGGGGAGTATCAGGAAGGATTACGCGTCCTCTGAATGAATTAAAGCGGCAGATGAACACGTTTGGTTTTTTGCCCGTTGACTCGAGTGAAAACATCCGGGATTCAAAAGATGAGGCTGTTAGTCTGAGCAGGAGCTTCATCAGATTAAAGGAACGACTTTTAAATAGAGAAGAAGCTTTGCAAAAAGCTCGAGCTCAAAATATGGCGAGTCTTGTTCAGCAGCTGAGGGGAGGGTATTTCTATTTTCATCTGGCCAGTTCAGGCGATATTACCTATGTTAGCCCATCAATTACTTCCGTCCTGGGTTTCACCGTTGAGGAGTTTTCTGGAAAAATACAAGGTTATTTAACAGGTTCAGCAATGAACGACACATTTAGAAGCCTCTTAAAGCAACTGCCAGAAGGAGTTTGGCATGAAACATTTGAACTGGAAATTTTTCATAAAGAGGGTTCAGTACGCTGTATAGAATTAAGTTGTGCAGGACAAGCCAATAAAAGTTCCCTGACACAGAAAAACGTCGCTGAACATTTGAACAGTATTGAGTGTATGGGTAACGATATTACCCATCTTGTCCGTGATACGGAAAAATTCAAGGCACTGATAGCGGGTTCACCTGATGCTATTTTTATCACGGATATTACCGGTGTTATTAACCTTGTGAATCCCAGGGTTGAAGACCTCTTTCGTTATCATGAGGGCGATCTGCTGGGACTTCCCCTGGCGCTGTTAATTGATCCTGAGTACCGGTCAGATCTCATGCTTCTCAGGAAACTGGACTCAGATGATATTAGCAGTCATTGTCTGGATGCCAAGCTCTCCAGGGGGGTTGATAAGTATGGTCATGGATTTCCAGTTGAGATATCCAGTAATGTTCTGACCACCGCCGATGGTTTGCTTATATCCATCGTCGTTCGTGACATTACCCAAAGAAAACAGATTGAAGGCGAGCTGCTCAAGGCTAAAGAAACTGCAGAAAAGGCAAGTCAGGCAAAATCTTTATTCCTTTCACATATCAGTCATGAGTTGAGAACCCCGCTTAATGGTGTCCTTGGTTACGCGCAGCTGCTGTTAGCGGATAGTGATGTTCCTGAGAAATACAGAGAAAGCCTGTCATCTCTTGAAGCCTGTGGTTTACACCTTCTGACGATGATTAATGACATTTTGGATATCACCAAGATTGAAAGCGGTACGGTGAGCAGTCAGATGGTGCCTTTTAATCTCAAGGTGACTTTGGACATGGTATTTGCCAATTTTCTAGAAGCTGCGAAGGTTAAAGGTCTGGATTTACTATTTGATATTCATCCACATGTGCAATTGGAGATAATTGGCGATAACGTCAAGCTGCGCCAGGTGTTGATCAATTTGATTGGGAATGCGGTAAAATTTACTGATAATGGAGATGTCCATTTAAAGGTTTTTGCAAAAGGTGAAAAGCTTCAATTTGAAGTACTTGATAGTGGTGTGGGAATTTTATCATCAGATTTGGCGCAGCTGTTCCAGCCATTTACACAGCTAAAGAGAGGGCAGGAATTTGGAGGAGCTGGTTTGGGACTGTCTATCAGTCAACGTCTGGTGGAAGCAATGGGGGGGGAGCTTCAGGTTGAGAGTGAGCATGGAAAAGGAAGTCGTTTCTACTTCAGTATTCCATACCAGATTATCCATAAGGAGCCTGGAAACGTTTTGGCTGGTACAGCTTCCAAAACAACGGAGTCTGATATAAAACCGGAATTCGTTAGTAAACGACAAATTCTGGTAGTTGATGATAGTGTTAATAATAGAGATATGTTGGTGAAGGCACTTAAGTCCAAATCTTTTCATGTTGAAGCTGCAGAGGGCGGGCTTGAAGCAGTAGAGAAATGCAAAACGACTCGCTACGATCTTATTTTGATGGATCTTAGAATGCCGGGTCTGGATGGCTTTGATGCTGCCAGGGCGATTCACAGTATCAGTAGTCAGCGATCAATCAAGATTATGGCAATCTCTGCCAGTGTGTCAGAACAGACAAGAGCAAAAATTGCTGAATCAGGATTTTGTGGATTCATTGCAAAACCTGTGCGTTTTGATGAACTGTTTAATTGTATTTATAAACATTTGGAAAACGATTATTGTTTGTCTGCTGATTTGCCACTCTCTGAGCCTTGCAAGAAAGAGATGGTTGCCGCTCTGAAGCTATCGCTGGATATAGGTGATCTGAACACACTTGAAGATAAGGCAGAAGCGTGGTCTTCGAAGCCGGGCTATGGCAACTTCCCTGAAAAAATTATCGAGTTGTGTAAACTACTTGATGTTATGGGGCTGGAGACACTACATAACGTTTTGCTGAATGATCCTGACCCGTAGCTTCTGTGTAAACTGTGCAAATCTCCTGACTTTTATTCATCTTTATAAGTAGTTCTGATCCTTATTCTGGTTTATGGTGTTATGAACAGTCTATTTTCGACTTGATGATTGATGGATAGAGAGGTTGTCAGTGGCAGAAAGTATGTCCCTATGGGCTCTGATTGGTAATGCCAGTTGGATCGTATTGCTGGTGTTGTTGTTGCTGGTCGCTGCATCGGTTGTTTCATGGATGATGATTATCCAGCGGGGAGTCCTGCTTAGCAATGCACAGCAGGCCATGATTGCTTTTGAAGACCGTTTCTGGTCGGGAATGGATCTGATTTTGCTGTACAAGGAAGTGCAACAAAATGAACATTCTGGCTCAGGCCTGGAGCACATCTTTAAAGCCGGTTTTGCCGAGTTTACCCGCCTTCGTAACCAGGGGACTGCTGATCCTGATGCGGTTATGGAGGGTACTCAGCGGGCCATGAGGGTAGCCATTTCCAGAGAGCAGGAGCGTCTCGAAGCGAACCTTCCCTTTCTTGCCAGCGTAGGATCTACCTGTCCTTACCTGGGTCTTTTTGGAACAGTTGTCGGTATTATGAACTCTTTTCGGGGGTTGGCTGTTGTGCAGCAGCCAACGCTTGCTTCTGTTGCACCGGGCATTGCCGAGGCTTTGTTGACAACTGCCGTTGGCCTGGTGGCCGCTATTCCTGCAGTTGTCGCCTACAACCGATATGCTTCAAGGGTAGAAGCCCTGTTGTCCAATTACGAGACATTTGCGGATGAGTTTTCGAGTATCCTCCACCGCAAAGTTTATAGCCGGGCATAAAGGGATCATACTGAAATGTCGCCGATGAGAAGTGGGGCAAGGATAAGAAATCGCCGTAAACCGATGTCTGAAATAAACATGGTGCCGTTTATCGATATCATGATGGTGCTACTGGTGGCCTTCATGATCAGTGCTCCCATGATGACTCAGGGAGTGAAAGTTGAGCTGCCCAAAACCAGTAGTGACAATATCGCTCTGCCCGACGATAAAGAGGTCCTGGTCGTCTCTATTAAGGCCGATGGCAGTTATTATATGGACATCGGATCTGATCATGACAAAGCGGTTAACCTTCCTTCTCTGACAGAGAAAGTCAGTAAGCTGGTGAGTGTCAGACCAAACATCCAGGTGTTGATTCAGGGAGACACTAATGTTGCTTATGGTTCGGTAGTACAATTAATGGCTGGCCTGCAAAACTCAGGTATCAGTCATGTAGGGCTGGTCACTGATCCGGTGGCGGTTGGCATGGAAGAGCGGTAGATGAAGAGATGGTTTAATATTGCTTTTCCAGCTTTTTTAACAAGGGGGGAAGAAGGGTATGGCTTTGCTATAGCCCTCTCTCTGGTTCTTCATCTTATGATGTTTGGCGTGCTGCTGGTCAACTGGAGTACAGACTCCAATCCTGAAATAGTGCCGCCGATGCCAATCAGTGCCGCTTTGGTAGAGCTGCCTAAACCTGCGGCAAAACCTCAAACGGTGAGGCAGCCTTCACAGACTCAGGCAGAACAAAAGCGCAAAGAAGAAGCAAGAAAGCGGGCAGAAGCAAAAAAAATAGCAGAGGAAAAGCGCAAAAAGGCTGAACAGCAACGAAAGGAGCAGGAACGGCAGAAAGCTTTGGCTTTGAAGCGGGAAAAGGAAAGAAAGCAGGAAGAGGAAAGAAAGAAAGAAGCGCTTCGTAAAAAGGAGGAAGCTGCCCGAGAGCTTCAGGAACAAGCGAGGCGTCAGCGGGAAAAGGAACAAAAGCACAAAGAGCAGCAATTACGCGAGCAAGCCTTGGCAATGGAGCGGCAGGCTCTGGAAGCTGCCCAGCAGCTTGAGCACGACCAGCTCCAGCAAGCAAAATACTCAGCGCTGATTAAAAGTCTGACCTCACAGTATTGGAATAGGCCTCCCAGTGCACGCAATAACATGGTGGCAGAAATTCGAATCAGCCTTTCTCCCTTTGGGGATGTGCTGGATATTGTGATGGTAAAGTCCAGTGGAAATGATGAGTTTGATCGCTCAGTGATTCAGGCCATACGCCGGGCGTCGCCTTTTTCAGAGTTGAAAGATCTTGATCGGCGAATTTTCGATCAATACTTCCGACGAATTACTTTCCGATTCAGACCCGAGGATCTGGTTAAATGAGGCACTTATTCAAAACCGTTTTATTATTTTGCTGTCTGTATTGGGGCATTGCTGCTCAGGCAGAGCTCATTATTGAGGTAACCCGGGGAAATGATAAAGCTGTGTCCATGGCGGTTTCACCCTTCAGTTGGCAAGGGGAGAAGATACTGCCAGAAGACCCAGCGGCCATTATTGATAACGATTTGAAACTCAGTGGTCTGTTCAAGGCGCTGCCAAGGGCTGGTATGCTCAGTTTTCCGGCCAGTGAGTCAGAGGTTTATTATCGTGACTGGAGGGTGCTGGGGGCTTCTTACCTGGTAACCGGGCAGGTGGCTCTTAAGGATAATGCTTACACCATGAACTATCAGCTTTATGATGTTATCAGGGGAAAGCGTATTGCCAAGGGGGGATTTACCGGAAACAGTGTCCAGCTTCGGGAAATGGCTCATCGCATCAGCGATGCTGTCTATGAAAAGATTACTGGCCTGACAGGCGATTTTTCAACCCGGATCTTATACGTAACAGCACAGCGGCATGACGCCAGGAGGACGGACTATCAGCTTAATTATGCCGATGCAGATGGTAAGCGCAACAGGAAGGTTTTCAGCTCCAGTGAGCCTATTTTATCGCCCAGCTGGTCGCCAGACGGAACCAGGGTTACCTATGTATCCTTCGAACAGGGGCGTCCTGCCATCTATATGCAGGAGCTGGCAACGGGAATCCGCAAAAAACTGACTGGTTTTAAAGGGCTGAATAGCTCTCCGGTATGGGCTCCAAATGGTGAATCCATTGCCATGGTGCTTTCCAAGGATGGCAATCCAGATGTTTATATTCTTGATCTGGCAACGAACAAAGTCAGTAATGTAACGACTCATTACGCGATAGATACTGAACCAGACTGGATGCCAGATGGTAACAGTATTGTTTTTACCTCAAATCGAGGTGGGAGTCCTCAGGTCTATCAGCAGGAGATCAGTCGTAAAAGTAATGGTGAATATAGTTCAAAAGGTAAGCCTCGTCGTCTAACCTTTGAAGGGCGGTTCAATGCCCGGGCCAAGGTCTTTCCCGATGGTAAGTCGCTGGCTCTGGTGCATAAAGGGCAGGGAGCTGCCGACTATAACATCGCGGTTCTTGATCTGGATACAGATAGACTGAGGCTGCTGACGTCATCCAAACTGGAGGATTCTCCCAGTATTGCTCCGGGTGGCCGCAGACTGATCTATTCTGTCCAGGGTGGCAAGAACGGTGAGTTGGGCATTGTTTCTGCAGATGGTCGTGTGAAGCAGCGATTGCCTTCTGCTGAGGGCGATGTTAGGGAGCCTGCATGGGGTCCGAGTATTGAACTCAGGTAACCCGAAGGCAGAGTCAATTGTTCCTTTAAGCCGACAGAAGATAGATGTATTCGCCCTGCCGATTTTCCGACTTGCTGCTATGCTCGTTTAACCTGCTCATGTGAATGAGCTGCCTAAAGCTTACAGCAGGGAGTTAATGGATAGGCTGATCGATAACAGCCTCAAACTGAGTAAGGGGAGGCAATGGCGGAGGTTGTTGGATGGAAAGGTTGTCTTTTCTCGTACTTTCCACCGGTGGAATACTGCATGATTGGCTGTCAATCGGACTTTTGTCTGCCTTCTGGGATATACCGGGGTGGTTAAAATGACTCCGTCATCCTTTTTCTCCACTCTTTTCAAACCTGTCTTTTTTTGGGTAGCTCTTTATCTGAGGAAATCTTATCATCCCTTGGTACTCGGGCTAGTCGGGTGACCTCAGTTCTGTTAGTGTACTGCACAAATTTTTGCAACCCCGTAGAGAATGATTGGAGTAGAAAATGCAAATCGCCAATGTTGTTAAAGCAGCTCTTATGGCTGTCGCTGCTATCTGGCTGGCCGGATGTGCTTCCAAGAAGGAGCCGACCCCTGCTGAAACCCCGCCACCGGTTGTTACTGTTGAAGAGGAAGTGCTGGTTGAAGTTCAGCCCGTTCTGGATCCAGCAGTTCAGGCCGTCGTAGATAGTGGCAAGATTAATGAGTCTGTGGAAGAGATTCAGGCGCTCCTTGAGAAGAATACCTATTTCTTCCCATTTGACAGCTCCAAGCTGGGTGATGAAGCATACAAGTCTCTGGATGTGCATGCTGCGTACCTGACTTCTGATCTGGGCTACATGAAAAATATCGTCATTCAAGGTCATACGGATGAGCGTGGTACCCGTACTTACAACCTGGCGTTAGGTGAGCGTCGCGCCATGGCCGTGAAAGATTACCTTGTCGCTAAAGGTGTAGCGGCCAGCCGTATTGAAGTGGTCAGCTTTGGCTTTGAGAAGCCTCTGGATCCTGAGCACAATGAAACGGCGTGGGCTTTAAACCGTCGTGCGGTAATTGTTACCGAGTAATCGATGATGCCAGCCATATTTTTGATATGCTCCTTTTAAGGACTTCCTGCAAATTAGTCCGATGAAAAAAGAAGTTCAGAATGTGGCTGGTATCCTTATTTGTCTGGGGGATGAATGCGTAGAGGAAAAACTAACCCAACGCTGGTTTTAAGGATGCTGGCTTTTCCAGTATTGCTTGCTGGTGTTCTGAGTGGAGTGGCAACTGCTGCAGCTCCCGTTGAAGAGCCCAGACCACTGGGTTTTTCAGCTGAATCTCACGCTGTTATCAATAAGATCTCAGATGAACCGATTATGATTTCATCCTCATCTGATACCGATGATGATTACAATGATACGGCGCACCTGCTTAATACGATTGATCAGCTTCGACAGGAAATGATGGAGATGCGAGGGCTGCTGGAAGAGCACGCTTTTCGCATTGGCCAACTGCAGCAGGAAGGCCGGGATAGGTATCTTGATCTTGATGAGCGAGTCTCTCGTTTGAATGGTCAAATTGGGGAAGCTGCTGATCAGGCTCCAGTTGCTAACTTAAAGCCGCGGATGGTTAACGCTCCCGTGGCAGCGGCTGCAGAAAAAAAAGATCAATCGGCGTTGAAAGCTGAGGAAGCCGCTTACCAGTCGGCATTTGGCTTTATTCGCTCCAGACAGTTTGATGAAGCGAAAAAAGCACTTCAGGAGCAGCTGAAAACATACCCTGAAGGCCGTTATGCAGACAATGCTCATTATTGGTTGGGTGAGGTCGATATGGCTCAGGGAGATTATGATGCAGCCAAAGTGTCCTTCCAGGTCATTCTGAATGAGTTTCCTAAAAGTCCTAAAGTTGCCGATGCAAGCTATAAACTCGGACGAGTTCACGACTTGCTCGGCAATCAACAAGAAGCAAAGAAGCTCCTTGAGTCGGTTATTCAGCAATATCCTGATAGTTCTGCTGCAAAGCTTTCCGAAACTTATTTGAGAGCCATGGGCGGTTCCTGATATCCGATGGCTGGTATGGGGGTGCTTGTACCAGCTTGACTCTTCTTTGATTTTTCCTCTCTTTGTCAATTTCTATTTATCGAATACACGGTGCAAGTGCTATCTCTTTGCTACACTAGTTCTTGGTCGTAATTTTCTTACAGGTTGCAGCTGAGGTTCCGATAGGCAGCTCATGCTGCTCTCGTCTTATCAATAGCCACAGGATCTACGTAGTACAAATATCAACGGCCGTCAGAACTCTATACCCTCATCTGATTTGAATGTTTGATGCTGACAGGCATATTACATGCTAAGAATTACTGAGATATTTTACTCATTGCAGGGAGAGACCAGAACAACCGGGCTGCCTACGGTGTTTGTACGTTTAACTGGATGTCCCCTGCGTTGCCGCTGGTGTGATACGGAGTATGCCTTCAAGGGTGGGGATTTATTATCTATTGACGTCATCCTGGGCAAGGTATCGGAATATAAACCCAGATACGTGACGGTGACCGGGGGAGAGCCTCTGGCACAAAAGGAATGTTATGGATTGCTAACCAGTCTGGCTGACCAGGGTTATGAGGTTTCATTGGAAACCAGTGGAGCGATCAGTCTTTCTGAAGTGGACTCCAGGGTGGTCAGGGTGATGGATTTGAAGCCTCCAGCTTCAGGCGAGTCGCATCGGAATGTATACGAAAATATCGGTTTTCTTGAAAAAAAAGACCAGTTGAAATTTGTGATTGCCGATCGTGGGGATTATGAATGGTCTGTTTCTAAAATAATCCAATATGACTTGGTGAACAGGGTATCCGATGTTCTATTTTCGCCAGTGAGTGGTGAAATGCCTGCCGAAGAACTGGCGGGCTGGATCCTTGAGGACAGGCTGCCTGTGAGGTTTCAATTACAGCTGCACCGGATGATTTGGGGAGATCTGCCGGGTGTTTAGGGTTTTTGTTCTTTTGTTGCGTGTTCAGCAGCAATAAGCCCCATGATTTTTGTTGAATAAAGGGTGTTGCCTATGAACAGAGCTGTTGTCCTTTTATCCGGAGGATTGGATTCGGCCACTGTTCTGGCAATGGCTTTAGAGCAGGGGTTCGAATGTTACTCGGTCAGTTTTGATTATGGGCAGCGCCATCGTTCCGAACTTAAGGCTTCCCGTAAGGTGGCTGAGGCTCTGGGGGTGAATGAACACAAGGTTTTAACGCTGGGTTTAACTGATATAGGCGGTTCGGCACTGACGGATGATCGTGTTGCTGTTCCGGCTTTCAGTGATCCCCTCAAGGAGGCTCAGAGCCAGATTCCGCTAACTTATGTTCCGGCAAGGAATACGGTTTTTCTCTCTATTGCCCTTGGTTGGGCAGAGGTGCTGGGGGCTCGTGACATTTTCATCGGTGCCAATATTGTTGATTACTCAAATTATCCGGACTGTCGCCCTGAGTATCTGAGGGCATTTGAAAATATGGCAAATCTTGCCACACGAGCCGGTGTTGAGGGTCATCTTTTTCGTATCAGGGCGCCCCTTCTGAATTTAACCAAGTCTGAAATAATTACTGAGGGTGTGAAGCTGGGTGTTGATTATGGTGCGACCGTCTCCTGCTATCAGGCTGATGAATACGGAGCAGCTTGCGGTGTCTGTGATAGTTGCAGTTACCGGCGAAAGGGATTTCTTGAAGCAGGGGTTATTGATCCTACGCATTATCGTATTACGGTATAATTCAATTCGTTTGTAAAACGAATACAGGCGCGTATAATTCGTGCAATTGGGTCGTTAGCTCAGTTGGTAGAGCAGTTGGCTTTTAACCAATTGGTCGTAGGTTCGAATCCTACACGACCCACCATCTCCTCTCCAGCCTTCCATATTATCTCTTCACCAAAATTATTATTAGTGCTGATGCTGTGTTAGACTTGCTGCCACTTTTTCCTAAATAGGGTGGCATGAAAATAGTGCGGCGCTGAATTTCTTTCCATTTTGTGGATGGACGTGATGCATTATTTTCGGCTTATAGCTGATTGATAGAGGAAACTGCAGACGCTTGCCTGTCTTTTATATGAAATCATTCATTAATGAGATTAAAGGGTAAAGTGTTTTGCTGGATGCAAGCTTTATGAATGCAGTGATTGACAGACAGCTCGTTCAGGGCCATTTGCAGAAGGCTTCATTACCGGAGGATCCGGTTGATAAGGAAGCCAGTAAAAGCAGAATAAAACAGCTCCTGGATGAGAGGGTGGCGGTTCTGGTCGCTCACTATTATACAGATCCCGTCGTTCAGGAACTGGCTGATGAGACTGGTGGCCTTATTGCGGACTCATTGGAAATGGCTCGCTTTGGTGCCCGGAGTGATGCCGAAACACTTATAGTGGCTGGCGTTCGTTTTATGGGGGAAACGGCCAAAATTCTCAGCCCTGAAAAGCGGGTGCTGATGCCAACGCTTGAAGCCGAGTGTTCACTTGACCTGGGCTGCCCAGTAGAAGAGTTTTCCGCATTTTGTGATCTGCACCCTGATCGGGAAGTTGTTGTCTACGCTAATACATCAGCGGCTGTAAAAGCACGGGCAGACTGGGTGGTTACATCCAGCTGTGCGCTTGATATCGTTGAAGAACTTGATGCTCAGGGGAAAGCTATTATCTGGGGGCCGGATAAATACCTTGGCAGCTATATTCAAAAAAATACCGGTGCAGATATGCTGCTTTGGGACAGTAGCTGTATTGTTCATGAGGAGTTTAAAGCGAAAGGCATTGAGGATCTGAAGCGTGTTTATCCTGATGCGGTCGTGCTGGTTCACCCGGAATCGCCTGACTCAGTGGTCGAGATTGCTGATGTAGTGGGCTCGACGAGCCAGTTGTTGAAAGCTTCCCGGGAAATGCCGAACGGTACATTCATTGTCGCTACAGATCGGGGTATTTTCTATAAAATGCAGCAGGCTTCACCTGAGAAGCGGTTTTTAGAGGCTCCAACCGCAGGCCATGGCGCTACCTGTCGCAGTTGTGCGCATTGCCCATGGATGGCAATGAATACCCTTAATGCCCTTTTAGCGTGTCTGGAAAGTCCAAATGACCTGAATGTTATAGAAATCAGTGATGAGTTGCGAAACAAGGCATTAAAGCCTTTACAACGCATGTTGGACTTTACGGCGACGAGTTAATATTTCCCTGCTTTTTCGGTGGTACTGGTTAGGTTTAACTTGTCATTTATTTCATACCAAATAATTCAATGGGTTATCTCTGTTGATAATCCCCTGGCCACACACTGTCTTTTAGTTACATCTCCACACCTATTGTCGTTCGATAGGTGTGGGGTGATCTTGTGGTTTTTCCTGGCTTCCCATATGACTGGTTAGTTCGGAATCTCGTACGTTTTAAGAGATAGTAGAAACAACAGAATTTTATCACAGCTTTGTTGATTCTCCGGGATCTTGTGGAAGTCTTGATAGTATCACTCGATCAAGTTCCATATACAGATCATCTATATCAATATGACTGAACTTTCCCTGAACAAGTTGTTCACAGAGTTTGGCAAATTCAGCATAAGTTTCTTCGTAATTTAGGTACTGCCCATGAAGTTCTTGATTAAGCCAGGACAGAAAGTGACTGCCTAAATGGTTAATTTCCCCGGCATAGTCAGGATGCTTTTCTTGAGTTTCTTTAATAATATCATTTTTAAAAAACTCTTGAGTATCCCTGGGGGTCGGATTTTTGTTCAAAGTGAGATAATCCTGAGGGGCTGGATCTTTATTCGAAGCGAGATAATCCTGAGGGGCTGGATCTTTATTCGAAGCGAGATAATCCTCAGGGGCCGGATCTTTGTTCAAAGTGCGATCATCCTCATCCCATTCATCATCATCATCATCATCATCATCATCATAATCGTCATCAGGTTGATTCACTTGTTCAACATGTGCATCAACTTGCCAGGTTTGATTGCTTGATGATAATTCTGAGGTATCACTATTCGAATGATCTGTCCCTATCCCTGCCATTAGTTTGGATTTTGGCCATGTCTTTGCGTGGTCAGATGTTACACTGCGTTGACCATTTAAACCCTGTACAGCAACCAGATCTGGTAGCGGCAGCGGTGCCTTTTTGTCGAATCTCAACGCTTGCGCTTCTTTTAACTGATTCAGGGTTATATCACCTTTATTTTGCTGGGCCAGATCACTTGCAATTTGAGCTAGAACCAGTTGGTCATAGGCATAGAAAATATCAGAGTGTTGATTGCCGGAGGCTGTGTTCAGTTTGGAGGTTTCTGATTGAACCTGTTTAACCAGCGATTGAAGCTCGTTTATCTGGTCTTCGTTTAGCCCGCCTGGTTGCTCTGGTGCAGGATTACGAAAGTGATTATGAATGCATGATTCATTGAAGGACTGCAAACCCAGTGCATAGTTAAACTCTCCTGTCACAGTCGCCGTGTCCATATTATGGAGGGCTTGCAATGGTGCAGTTACTTTCCCACCCCTGGCAGCCGCTAAGACTTCCTCTGGATGTGGGTTGACGTCTTCACCCGGAGGCAGACCGTCATAAATGGCATTGACGCATGTGAATTGTTGCAGTCTTTGAACTAGTTCACCATAGATATGAATATAGTTAATTTGTTTCGCCTGAAATTCTTCGCGCATTTTTTTAGCACGTTTTTCACTTTTAGCAATTTGTTTTTTTGTGTTTTCTATTTCATGCCCAACCCATGGCTTTTTGATTTTCCAGGCTTTTTCACGTTTCGCTTCCTGTTCGGTTTTTTTTGTCTCAAGTTTATTTTTTTCTAGAATATAACCCGCCTCTGCTCTGATGTGCTCAGAGGCTCCTCTCAACTCATTATTCAGACGACTTACCAGGTTAGGGATAATCTTGCGTTGATTTTCTAATTCACTTAACGCTGCTTCTTTACTGGCTTCAATTTTATGGCTGTCCTTTTCAGAGTGGGAGGAAACCTGTTTAAAAAATGGTTTAATATCCCCGCATAAGCTATTAATGTCTTTTGATAATTGTAGGTTCTCTCTCAGGTTATCCCGTGCAAGGCATAATTTTTTTACTTCTTTTACATCCCGTGAGAATGTATCAATCATCATGTCTCTGAATTCTTCTCTATGCATCTTGCCTAGATTTTCATCAATTTTTACAGCAGAATTAAACAGATTTATAACAGCATTGCACTTTTTCCTGGTCATAAGAAAGTCTTTTTCTGGATCTCCATCGTATGGAATGCTTTTCAGGTGTTTCGGCATTGCCTTAACAAGAATTGCCATTTGGTTCTTTATTTTTTTGTTCAGTGAATCTATTGCTGTGATGGGTAGCTTATTATTTTCTTTAAGCCTGTTGACTTCTTTTTTTAACTCAACAAGGCTTTCCCCTGACTTGCAACGCTTGATTTCATAAGAGAGATATATTTCTGTATCGGATTGGACAAGCCTCTCGAACTGATCCTTGTCAACATAGGTGCATGCAGATGGTATTTCGTCAGGGAGCTTTAGAATACTGTCGACGTAATCTGATCTGTCTTTATCATCTTGTACATCTTTTGTTAATAATGCGACACGCCTTTTGGTCATGTCTTTTTGAAATTGATGCATTCTTGATTTTTCAGCAGATTTTTCTTTATCAATAGTTACTTTATCAAGATGACGCTCAATATTCCGTCCCAATTTAGAAACCAGTTTGCCATGGCTATTCAGAATTTTGGTTTCTTTATTGTCTTCGATACCCGAGTATTTTGCCTTTTCTGGTTCGTCTAGTTTGATCAGTTCAGGGTTGATAGGTGTGGTAATGTTATAGCTATGCATGTCTTGGTCCAAATTAGAGCTTTGTCTAAAAATAGTAGCGTAAATTATCTAGAAAAATACGATATCCATTGTCCGTTAAGGTAATCTTTCTGATTAATTAAGCAGTGTCATGTTTTTGGCAGATTTTATTTGTGAAATAACAAGTTACCACAGTAAGTATGCCCAATTGAAGCTAATCAAAAATATAAGCTACTGTTGAAAATAGGTATTTCAAGAGTTAATCCTTCGTGGAAAACTAAATGCAAATTATAATAACCTTCTTAATTTATTTTATTGTCATGCTGGGTGTTGGCTACATTGCCTGGCAGAGAACTCAAAACTCTTCTGACTATTTTCTTGCCGGGCGCTCACTGGGACCCTGGTCAGCAGCATTAAGTGCCGGTGCTTCTGATATGAGTGGCTGGTTGTTGCTCGGTCTGCCCGGGTATGCATTTGCTGCCGGATTTGAAGCGATCTGGCTCGGGCTGGGGCTACTGGGAGGAACCTGGTTGAACTGGCTCCTGGTGGCCCGTCGATTAAGAATATACAGTGTAGTCGCGAACGATTCTTTGACGCTTCCCGAATTTTTTTCCAATAGATTCTCCGACCTAAAGTATGTCCTGCAACCGGTCAGTGCTGGATTTATCCTGATTTTCTTTCTTTTTTACACCAGTTCAGGTTTGGTTGCCGGTGGCAAGCTCTTTGAATCGGTTTTTGGCGTTGACTATGAGCTGGCGGTAATCCTTGGAATGCTGAGTGTGGTTTCCTACACTCTGTTTGGTGGTTTCCTGGCGGTATGTTGGACCGATCTGGTGCAAGGCCTACTGATGTCGGCCGCGTTACTGATTGTTCCGGTGACGGTACTGGAAGTCACCGGTGGCTCCGAGCAGGTACTGGCCGAGATTACACAATTGAACCCCCATCTGACCAACATGTTCACTGATGTTCGGGGGGAACCCCTTTCTTTGCTTGTTATTTTGTCATTACTGGGCTGGGGGCTGGGGTACTTTGGCCAACCGCATATTATGGCACGTTTTAAAGCAGTGCGGTCCAGCAATCAGCTAACGCTGGCGCGGCGTATTGCGGTTTCATGGACCGGAATCTGTATGGTGGGGGCTTTGCTGGTTGGTTTGACCGGAATCATTTATACCCAGCGGCAGGGGCTGGTGCTGGATGACCCCGAAGCTATTTTTATGTTGATGGTCAATTTCCTTTTTCACCCGATCATAGCCGGCATTCTGTTGGCTGCAATTCTGGCCGCCATTATGAGTACAGCAGATTCTCAGCTGCTGGTTTGTTCTACTGCGGTAGCGGAGGATTTTTATCGAAATATGCTGCGTCGCAATGCTTCTCAGGGTGAGATGCTGATGGTTGGCCGTATTGCTGTTGTTGGTATTGCTTTACTGGCTACGGTGCTGGCATTAAATCCGGGTAGTTCTGTACTTGAGATGGTTGCTTATGCTTGGGCAGGATTCGGTGCGGCTTTTGGTCCTGCACTGCTGTTTTCACTGTACTGGAAGAGAATGAGCGGGTTGGGGGCGCTTGCCGGTATTATTGTAGGTGGTGTTACTGTCGTGTTATGGCGCTCGCTCAGTGGAGGGATTTTTGAAATTTACGAGATTATCCCCGGCTTTATCGCTGCTTCAATGGCAATCGTGGTGTTTAGCCTGATTGGGAAGGCACCTTCTGATGAGGAGTCAGGGACTTTTCAGAAGGTGCAGTCGCTTGTGAAATCGTCATCGGGTGACGGTCAGGATGAGCCTCCTAGTTATGGCGCGGATAATGCCAGAAGTTAGGGCTAAAAGGCAGTGTCAGTGTGGTATCCTCACCGGCAAGACAGGCTTCAGGATGGTATCTGCTCAGGTGGTAGCGTACACGTTGCTCCTGATGTTTAGAAACATCCACCATAATCAGGTGTTTGCCTTTTATCAGATCATCATGGAATCGTGCCGTTTTGTAATTTTCACGGGTGACACCTGCCAATCCACCGCTCCAGGCACCAAACATCGTGAATACACCAGCAACTACCAGAAGGGCGGGTAGCGGTATATCTATTCCAATCGGGTTCCACCACTCAATCAGTGTGGCTGCCAGCAGACCGACAGCACCGCCAATGAGGGCCCCCAGCTCTCCTGAATGAAGTACATCGTTTTCCTGCAGCATGTTGGCACTGTGTACTTGTTTATGATACAGGCCAGCTTCATTTCGGCTCAAAACATGGAGGTGCCAGTCGGTGATGCCATCCTGGTGCAGGTCTTGAGTAATGTTGGTTACACTGTCGAGTGAGTCAGTCAGGTAGTAGAGACGTTTCATAATTAACTCCTGCTTTACTGCGCGCAGAATCAATGAAAAGAGTATAGATTATTCAAGGTACTGCCCTGAGAATAGATTGCCCTGCAGTTATTCGCTACCCTCGCTAGCTGGGCTATTCTGAGGTAGCCTACCTGAGTCCCACATTGTTTTAGGTGAATTGACGATGAAACAAATAAAAGTTGCAGTCAGAAAGAAGGGGTCCAAAAGTGCTCAGGAATTCAGTGAAGCAGACAACGAGCTGAAGCAGACGTTGGAGCGATTGGCTAAAAAGGGACTGAATCCTATGCAGATGTGCCAGAAATTGATTGAACATGAGGTGAAGCATCCCGGCAGTGGTGACTGGACGTATGACCGGGTCGTTGAGGAATGTGAGCGGTTGAAAGTGTGATGCCCCGACATCCGGCCGATGAGGTTGTCTCTTCACTGAGCGTATGTAGAGTAACCTCGCCATTGACCTGATGATTATTGTTTTGTGGCCTTCAGCAGATTCTGAAAGCGGCGATGTTTCTCTTCCTGAGTCAGCTGAGGGACAGGTTCCGATGGCTCCTGAATGAGCGGACTGTAATCCAGTACTGATGCTTCCATTGTTGCCTCCTTTGATGCAGTACGTTCCTGAAGCCAGACATCCATTACATCAAGGGCCTCTAGCAATCCTTGATGTTCATCCGACACATTCTGGTTATCAGCATCCGTCATCTGGTTTATTTTTTTTACCAGGTTACTGCGTATCTGGAGAATTCGCTCTTCAGAGATCTGCTCCCTGTTCTCTTCCAGCCATTTTCTGGCTGACTCTCCATTGGTGGCCATGGTGAATAGTTGCCCGTACTGATGAAACTGATCAAGGGTTCAGTTTTGTTTGAAAGGTATGAATTTCAGCGTTGAAAGCAGGATAATTATAAAAAGTTAAGTAGAAAAATTCATCTACTATTACACTCAGTTGTCTATCTCCTTAGAGATCGCATGGCTTTCTCGGTAAATACGATCCAGATACCGGTGGCGAATCTACGTACAATTACTTTATCTTACGACGTTTTATTTTTGGCTCTTTTCCAATTCCAGACTGCTATGTAACCAGCAAGTTGACTAAGGGCTGAAGAAGACTTCTGCCTCTTCGGCCAATATTATGCAAAAACTCAAAAAAGCCAAGGTAAAGGGGTAAAGCCTCTTGGGATATTCCCCTGTGAGGCCTTAGCCACGAGCGTAGAAGTGACCAAAACCCCTCCATAGTATTAACATGCACCTCGTAAATACCGTCTTTGTCATCATCACGAGCATACTCACCTTTGCCGTGACAGACCGTTTTATGTCTGAAGCCCCAGCTTTCAAGGTCATCATAGATGTTGTATTCATCGGTATAAATCTGGCTCTGTGGGGCTACGTGTTTCTTGATAAATGGTTCGATTGTCGCCTTCTTAACGTTCGACAGCATGTTGATAATGACCTGACCTCCCCTTTGAATCATTCCCAATACCGGCGGTTTGTCTTTTTCAAGAGTCCCACGGCCCGGAGCGCCTTTAAGCCTTCTTTTTCTCGGTGGACGATCCAGATTTTTTTAATGCTTCAGGGTGTCCCTTGTGACCAGCTACAATGTAGACCTCGTCGAATTCAACTTCGCCATCAAGAATCACTTCAGGCTTTCGGTCAACAACACCATTTCGTAAGACTGTGGTCATATGGTGTGCATCACTGACACACAGATCAAGTTCCTGAGCTATCTGGCTGTTGGAGACGTTCAGCCCCATTAAATAGAGACAGGCAATCCAGACTTTGAGTGGTCGGTGGTGTCCTGCGAAAACCGTATTTGTCAGGTCATCGAAGTAGCGCTTACAGGACTTACAGTAATAGTGCTGGCACTCTACCTGCACATTGTCGTGTCCATTCTTTTTGACATTCTCAGAATCACAGTGCGGACAGAGAACAGTGCCATCTGGCCAGCGGTTCTCACGGATCATCTCAAAGCAGGTTTCATTACTGATGAGATCTGAGATTCGGCCTATATTCATGGTCAATGCTGGCGATGGCTAATTATATCCACCAAGGATAGTTCAGCAGTTCGTAATTCGAAAAGAGCCTTTCAGGATAAAATCTACAGTTTTCAATTGGTTGTGTTTTTGGACGAGAACTAGCTGACAGTTATTAATCCGTTCCCATGTAGATGCAGTAAGAAGGCTGATAAGCCCATGCAAACTGGAGCGACTGGGGCGCTGGTTTGGTTCGAGGCGACAAAAGTCTCGAAAGAGCATGGAGTCCATCAAAACAAACGACAGGTAGTCAAAATCACAATTCAAATACTGTTTCAGGAGTGCCGCACGAAGAACGGATTCTGCTGATAGTCCGTTCCGCCCAGTGTTCTGTTTATCACCAGAACTTAAGTCCTCATAAATCCAGTCATTGAACTGTGGATGGGCATCAAGCCATTGCGAGATACCGGAAAGCTGGGAGCAGATTTCATGAGGTACGTAATGGAGTTCCATACTACACTACGGGTTGCGTTTTTTGCGCATTTGGAGTCCTCTGTTTTTGGCAATCCCTTATGTTTCTTGGTCTTGGGAAGTTTAGTTGCCAGATAGCAGTAGGGCTCCACTTAATTTTTCAGGATAAAATCTACAGTTTTCAATTGGTTGTGTTTTTGGACGAGAACTAGACTAACTTATTACAAACGCAGCAGGTCAGCCTTAAGTCAAACAGGCTTCCAGGTCCTTAAGTATTTTTCCACCCCACGGTTTTTAACCGGTCAGCAGTGAGCATGGATCATCGCAATGGCATACTCTCACATTCGTTTTATCCCCTATCACACCCCCACAATTTACATGAGCACCGGCGTACAGCATGAGCTACCTGCTGGCTTACTGCTTGATTATCGGGAACAGCAAACGATTTTTCGACAGTTTCCCGATATGAAGGTAGCGGCAGGTCTTGTTGACAGGGATAAGGTGCTGGCACAGAAGCCACCCATCTATACTGTAAAACTGTCCGGTCAGCCTGAAAACCTGAAAATGGTGAAAGGTGATGCGGATGTTTTCGCCCGCGTTCAACGCACCCTTACCGCCCTTGAACTGGCTGTCACGACGCTGGAATACCGGAAAGATCTGAAGAAAGATGGCGTCCTTAATATTTTTGCCATGCCGGAGTTTTTCTTTCGTCCCCCGGAAGAACCACGCTCCTATCCGGCTGACATGTATAAGGCCATCTCTGATGTATTAACCCAGACGATTGCCACCAAAAAAGCACTGAAACACTGGCTGGTGATTCCCGGCACCATTATGTGGACCAGAGAGGAACCTCACCCGGCAGGCCTTGATGAAAAGGTTTTGGTGGACAATAATACGGCACTGGTCATCAATGGCGGCATTGAGCTAGGCGGCGGCGTCAAGGTCGATAAGCTTCGGCCAATCAAAACTGATGGTATGCCGTCCTACCGAATGTCTGCCGACGAAAAGTCCAAACCCAAAGGTATAAAATACGACGGCGAGTGGTTAAATCAGGCTGAATATTTCAAGCGTTCGGGTATGTGGCCCAATGTTTCTGAACATATCATCGATTTTCGCAACGTAAGAATGGGCATGGAGATCTGCGCCGATCATAACACCCTGAAAGCCTATCCTTTTGTCACCAAAGATATCGTTGCGCAGCTTCTGGTCTCATGCGGCAAGCGGTTAATTAAAAAGTATGTTGTCACTACGGAAAATGGCATTTTCATGCGGGTCGACGGGCATCACGGCTCAGGCGTTCGCTGGGAATTAAGAGTGGTCAAAGGCTACAGGAACACTAACAGCACCCTCACTGATTTTGATCGCTGGCACGACACCAGCTACCCAGATCTGGTGCCAACTGACATGGAGGCCATGACGGAGCCAAACCCGTTTGTGGAACACGAGATTCCCTTTACAGAGGGACACCCCCTGTACTGGGTTCCCCCAAAAGATGCGAATATGAAGGACTGGGCTTATTACAAACAAGGCATCACATTTTATGAACCTCGTGAAATTTAAGAGAAGTATGGGTTATGGATTTCAACACATTATCTCAGTTGTTTGGCATACAGAACCAGGCGCTCAAGCACAAAACCCTCTCGTTAAAAAGCAACGACCTGCCTGACTCACTCAATTCGTTTTTCACCCGGGGTTACGAAAATCGTGCGATCAACCTGAACAGCATTGAACTCGTTGAGTATGATGAAGACAAACAGTCCATTCGAATTAAAGGCAAAAGCGCTTATCTGAACGTTCCCAATGTCGAAACGGAGCTGATCAGCTGGATAGACGACGATGTAAATGTCCAGATGGTCACTTACTATAAACTGCTCGATGAAAACCCTGGTCCCAACGATTGGCGATTTTCAAAGAGCTTCCCTCAGCTGCCTAAGACCGCAGATGAAAATGAATTCCTGCTGTTCAATCGCCAGACCGGCGAGAGCTGGCAGCCTGAACGTGTTCCTCTCGATGATTTTAGCTTTTTCAATGCTTCTTTTGTTGTTAGCAGCGGCAACCTGATCGATCCTCGTGACCAACGCCAGCTAAATACTGGCATAAACTTTATTGGCATGGTTCGCCCTGAAGGCCCTGTGGCTATAGCCGCCAACGCCTTTCAGGTCACCACCGCACTAACCGTCTCCGGAACCATCCGGCCACCGGTTCAAGGAGAAACACCCACTGATCTGAAAGCCCGTTTCCAGCAAGATGGCAGCAACTTCCTGTTTCCCTGGCATGTGGCTAATCAGATGGAAGGTACTGTACCGGGCATACTGCTGACCATTGAGGTGGGGATCAACAGCGTTTTTGGTCAGAAAGTCATTCAAATAAAAGGCGATAGCCTTATCGTCTACACACCCATCAGTGATGAGTGGGTTCTGACTGATACTAATCCGGCATTTCGACCAGTTCAGGCGTTTAACGGGTCTGTAGCCCTTCCCAATGCTGGCATCCAGACAATCCTCAGTATGCCGTACGAACCCGGTATCAATGAGTGGTATGGCATTGCCGAATGCGAAGGGCTATCTCTAACCAATCTTTCATCCATGGCCGGCATCAGTGGCAGCGACAATGGTTTTATTGATCACCTTCCAAACGAACTACAAAAACTAGTAAAGGGGCTTGGAAAGTTGGAACTGACTGGTTTCAGTCTGCTGGTCAATTATGCCCGATTGAGCGACATCTACGTCAAAGATGCTACCGTTGTCGTCGGCATGCCCGAACTGGACTGGGAAATATGGCCCGACCTCTTCACCTTAAGCAGCATTGCCTGTACCTTCAAGGTTCGCAACCCATTCTCTAACAAGGATCGACGAACAACCACCAAACTCACTGCAAGGATGAATATCGGGAGTGTGGGATGTAGCGTGACCGCTGATTCTTCCGATGGTTTTGCGCTGTACGCCACAATGGACAGCGGGGAAAGTATTCCGCTTGGACAACTGCTGAACAAATACGCCCCGGAAATCCCGCTGCCGGCTGACATGACTATCAGCACGCTCAGGCTTGGCGTAGAACCTGGTCGATCATACAGTATGGCTATGACCATGTATGGTGAGGATGGCTCTTTTTCTATTCCCGTCGGCCCCACCACTCTGGAAGTTGATGATGTTTCCATGTACATCGCATACCAGCAGAGTCAGGGTTTCCGCGGCTCGGTCAGTGGTAAGATGATGCTTAACAAGAATGAGCTCCGGCTGACCTACAGCACCCCCGGTGATGTGCTGATCTACAGCTATATCCCGAAAACTTCCCTCAGCGAGATACTGGCAACGTTGACCGCTGGAGAGCTGTCTTTACCAAAATCCTTTGATCTGGATTTTGTGGAGAACACCATTCAATTGCACAAAACCGGTTCTGACTACAGTTTTCTGCTGGCCACTGAAGTGAATGACATAGGTACGCTGGCTTTACATATTGGTAAACAGTCTGGCCAATGGGGTTCAGCATTTGGTCTGGTTTTGAACGAGCCTGAACTCTCAAAGCTACCGGGTCTTAAAGCGCTCAGGGTCATCGACGACAAACTCACCCTGAGCCAGTTGACCCTGTTGGTTTCCAGTTTTGACAGCCCCGGTTTTACCTTTCCGGAACTGGCGTCTTTCAGCAACCCATCCCTGAATGCCTCCTCGATTCCAACGCCAACCAGTGGCGGCGTGGTAAAAGGCTTTAACGGGCACGCGACTCTGACACTGGATACCAAAGCCAAAGACATGAAACTACTAAAACAGGTGCTTGGGCTTGATCCGTCTTTGCAGGTAACCTTGCAGGTCGCCACCAACCCATCGGATGCAACACGAGTGTTCACCTCCATCAATACCAGTCTGCTGGGTAAACACCCGCTATCCGCCCAGTTTGGTTTTCTGACAGAAAAAGGACAAGTGTCGCTTTATCTGACAGGTCAGCTGACCGTTAAGATTCAGAAACAACAGGTCAACTTTAATATGGCCATGAGCCTGCTACCGGGGGGGATTTACTTTGCCGGTTCAGCACTGGGCAGCCTTCATTTCGGCAATATAAAACTGAGTAATATGGGGCTGGCAATGGGCATCAATTGGGGAGGCATTCCCAGTCTGGGCATCGCCGCTCAGATCGATACCAAACGGTTCAGTTCGTCCATCGCGGTTATTGCCGATTCAACCGATCCGTCAAAAAGTGTTTTGGCGGGTTCCATCAGCCAGCTGAGCCTCGCGGATATTACTGAGGAATTTGCCAAAGTAGCCCATCTGCCCAAAGAGGTTAATCAGGCCTTCAAATCGATCAAACTCCGCTCAGTCCGAACCTTTTCCATTGCCGCCAATACCGTATCGGCACTGGACAGCAAAGATCACGAGGCGGTATCCAATGCCTTCAGTCATGAAGGCGTCGTTATTCCCGCCAGTGCGGAAATGTTGCTGATTGTCGTAAGAAAGCAAGGACGCATCTGGAGTTTGACGGATATGTCTGAGGGAATGCGCCACTATACCGTGACGCTGAAAGATAAGATGCTGGAGGTGGCTGTAACACCACAGGTGTATATTGCCCCGATTGGCGCACGTATGGGCGAACTGACGTTTACCCAGGGTTATTACCTGTCTGGGTGCCTGCAAATTCTTGGCGAACGCTGGGCCACACAAGTGGAAATCAGTGACCGCAAAGGTATTGCTGCAACGTCGTATATAACCAAACCCATCCAGATTGCTAGCAAGGATTTTTTCCGGTTCAGCGACTATGACGACAAGAAAGGCCCGATGATCAGTCTTTCTTCCTTCAAGCAGCCCAAACATGAGATCAAGGCGCTGAGAAATCCGCATATAGCACTCAGTGGCAGACTGAGACTACTGGGGCAGGAGTCCGCGACCCTGGCCAATATTACTGCTAAAGGTGTAGTCATTATTGTCGAGTCTGATACTTCCATCACCCTCAAAGAGAACTTTATTCAAGGCCGTTATGATTTGGACTGGAAGATTGAAGGTTCCCTGGGTTCGCTGACGGATATGTTCCTAAGCGGCGCTATCCATTTCCTGCTGAATGGCAAATTTGAGCTGGCCAGGCTACTGAATGTAAAAGCCAATCTGGGTAAGCTGAAGATTAAAACATCAGCCAGTACCGATCTGGAAATGGGCTACCAGAATAATAAAGCCTATATCGAGCTGGATGGTCGGTTCACTTTTGCTGGAGAACACTTTTCTTTCAATATCGAAGCTTCAGCCAAAAATGCCCAGTTGGATAAACTGGGCAAACTGGTGCTGAATGAAATCAAGACCATAGTGGCTGATTTATACGACACTGCTGAAGAGTGGCTCAATGCATTGGATGACGGTGTTATAGAAATATCAAAAGCGGCTGGCTCGGTGGGCAAAGCCCTGAAGTCTGGCTATAAACAGACCTCGAAAGATACCACCCGGTTGCTGAACAAAAGTGGCAGAACAGCGGAGCAGATTGGCAATGAGCTGAAACACGGTTTCAATACCAGCGCCCAGGGCGCAGCTAAGCTGTTGAAGGATGTTGGGCATGACGCAGACAGCGTCACCCGGATGCTGCAAAAGAGTTTCGGCTGCGGGGCCAAGGATATTACCAAAACTTTGAAAGACATCGGCCACAGCGCCAATACCGTGGCAAAATCGCTTAGAAAAGTGACCCGCGCCTCGCCTTCGGTTATCGCCAAAGAGATGAAGGCGGCAGGTGTTAATGGCCATGATATAGGAAACGCTTTGAAGAATATCGGAGAAAGTGATGAAGCGGTGGGCAAACTGCTCAAAGGTGCCGGATTTGCCGTCAAGGACGTCTCCAAAGTGCTGAAAAACACCTTGCGTGTTGATTCCGAAAAGGCGGCTAAATACCTGCGAAGTGCCGGTTTTGGTTCCAAAGATATCGCCAAAATGCTCAAGGCCGGGGATCTGTGGAACAAAGGACATAAGAGTGTTGCAAAAGCCATGAAAAAAGCCGGGTTTGGCAAGGGGACGGTCAAAAGCGCCATGAAAGCCGCAGGGTTTGCCAAAAAGAAAGTAGAGGAGGCGTTTAGCTGGCTGAAATTCTAATCGGCAGGTACACAGGGAACAACCCTGTGTACCTCACTATATGGAATTGCGTCCTTGACCTGGTATTCGTGTCTGACAATTACTCCACCATCACACTGGAAACTGAAGGGCTGGCCTGAGACAAAGTCCGGGCCGTTTCAAGAATATCCTGCCATTCATTAAAGGCCGCTTCGAACCAGACCTTCTCCAGAATCAGTTGCTCTGCTGTTGTGGCCGCCGATAGTTTATCGGCGACGCCATTCGCCTCCTGTTTAATGCTGCCTAACGTTGTCTGAAGCGTCTCAAGCGCATTAGTGATACAGGTGCAATCATTGATGACTGTACCAACACTTAACAAAAGCGCTTTCAGGGAGACTACCTGCTTCTGGTCATCGGACAGTTCTGCCTGATCGGATGCTATTTTTGCCTGACTCTTTTTAATAGAGTTCTCAAGATCCGATACCGCCTGCTCCGCCTCAACAATAGAGCTGACACCAATGCCCGCCAGAATTAACGACAGGCCACCGGTAACTGGCGCAAGGACAACACCAAAGACCGTCTCGAAGATGCCTTTCTTCTCTGCTGATTTCGCTTTACTGATCGCTTCCCGTGCTGTGTTAATCTGTTTTTCCATATCGGCGATTTGCTCATTAGCCAGGGCAATGTCCGCCTGCAGCTGCGATTCCTGTGCCTGTATCTCGCTGATGATCTGATTCAGATTCTGTTGCGCATCTGCTACCTGCTTTGCCCAGTCGTTTAGCGCCGTATTGTATCCCAGGGCGCTCTGCTCAAGGGTATTAACATGGCTTGCAATGCCATTGACCAAGGCAATCAGATTATTTTGAATGTCGGTATCAATATCATTGCCGAGCTGGGCAAAGTACTGATCTGCCAGTGGTTTAGCCTGTACAAACTCATTAGCAGTGGTAATCACAGCATCCAATAGCGTTTGGTTAAAATAGAGGTTACCACTGAGCCGCCAGTCTCTTACCAGTTTCTGTAGGGCATCCAGCCCTGATTGCACCTTGTCATACCATTGTTCATTAGACTGACCAGTCCCGGAAGCTTGGGAAATCCAAGTCTCAACAACGGCCTGACAAGAAGAGTTTAACAACACCATGGCACTGAGTGAGTTAGAAACCCGAGACGAAATGGTTTCACTGGCACTGTCTGACATAATGAAAGCCTGCTGGAAAAAAGAAAAGCGACTCCTGATCTACAGAAGCCGCCCTATCATCACGCTGCTGCCGGGGTTACTTCCTTGGTTTCCACAGCCACCGTGGCGCCAGCCAACTGCTTGGCCAGCTCAACTGCAGCAACCCACTCGTTTTTGGCTGCATCGGTCATCACTTTCTCCATAATAATGGATGACATATCCGCACCGGAATCCAGCTTGTCGATCACGCCCTGCAATTCATCACCAAACAGTTTCCATGTAGTTTCAAAGTCCGATAGCGTGCTGGTCGACAGCTCGATAGCACTGACGACCGCGCTACTGGCATTGGACAGGCCCTGAAGAGCGATGATCTGTTGCTGGTCTGCCGATTTTTGCTTTTGCTCTTGGGCTATCTTGTCGTAATCGTCGTTGATTTGTCCTTGAATGACACCCCAGGTGACCGCACCGCCAATAATGGAAGCTGCGCCCATTGCTGCAATGCCACCGGAAACAACCGCTGCCGTTCCAGCCGTGGCAACCGTTAGGGCCACACCGGCGACCAGCATAAAGACACCGACACCCACCGCTACCTGGGCATAGACCAGGTCTTTGTTAAGTTTTTCAATAGCGGCCCGGTTATTGGCAATGGCGTTATCCATATTTTCAATATCGGTTTTCAAATCAATGATGGTCTGCTGAATATTACTGGCACCCGTGACCAGGTCATCATGGGCTGACTGCATCTGGCTACCCCAGGCCGTCAGCTTGGCCTGCATCTCCGTGACTACGGCTTGCTTTTTCCCAACCTCGGTGGACAGGTTCTGCATAATGGCCTTGGCCTGTACGACAGTTGCATTATCGCTGCCGCTGGCGCCAGGGTCCTGGCCATACAACTCGTGTATCGCCGTCACAGAGGCATTAAAGGTGGCGCTATAATCAATAATCTGCGCAGGAATAGATGCAGACACTTCCGGAGCAAGATTATCAACCCAGTCTTTTGCCACGGACTTGGCGGTATCCAGTTTGGTATTCAGGTCGTCAAACCATTCTGGCTTAACACTTGGTGGCGTGAACTGGGTATTTAGAATGGCGTGACATTGGGCAGTAATGACATGAACCGCCAGAAAAGCTGACTGTGTTGACTGTTGTGTGCTGTTCAGTTGTGTGTTGTTTGACATGGTGAAGTCCTTTTTATTCGTGATTCATTAGGGAAATAGTCTTATCTTCACAGTTTACCAGTATACTATTGCCCACCTGGGGAGCCTGATGTAACTGGTTTGCAAAGTCGGTGATGGTTTGCCAGGAAGCGGCGGCGATTTCTGCTGTCTGTAAATCAAACAACAGTGATGGGTCAGAGCCAGCGTTAATAGCATTTATAGCTGAGCTGAGTTTATCAATCTCATTCTGCCATAGCAGCGATAAAGCGGGCAGAGAACTGTCCAGACTGAGAAAGGATTTCTCAAGGGTGTTCAGCTGTTGCAACACCGCCTTGGTGATCGCTGTGGCTTGGGCGGCCTGGGTTGCCTGATTTTGCAGCTGAGTCAGTTTATCGAGTTGAGTTTGAACATCTGAAGCATTTTTCAGGGTGTTATATACGCCTTCGCCAATACTCAGCAAACCCGTGGCTATGGTCAGGTAGGGCACCGAAGAAGCGGTTTCCATCACGACGCTGTAAGCCATTTTCACCAGACTCTGGACATAGGTCTTTCCTGCCCGAAGATCTGCGGAATTCACTTCAGCACCAAGGCTGGCAATGGAGTTGGTCAGTTCACCAATCGCCTCGGCAATCCGGGTCATTTCCGCCTCTTCACCGGACAACGCCTGCCAGCCCTGGCTGATACTATCATCCAGCAGAAACGCCCGGTCACTGACATTCTTATAGGCATCTGAAAACCCGGCATTGGCATTATTAGTGGTATTCATGCTGGCCGTGGCAGTACTCTTGAGACTTTCGAGCATACTTAGCCAGTCGTCAGTGCTACTTAACTGCTTGTACTGGGTGGCAAAGGCAGCAAACAGAGTCTGATAATCTACGAATGAGACAATAATGCTTGCCATAATATCCGGCTTCTGACGCATAAAGGCATTCATTACGCCCCGGAGAGCTTCAGAACGGCTACGGGCCGAAACCAACCAATCAGGGTCGGAGGCTACATGGCCGATCACAAAGCTGTTGCAGGTATTGGCGAAGTTTGAAACGCCTCGGATATCGTTATAAACTTCTGTCAGCATATTGATGGCAGTGTCAACATGAGGATTTAACATAACCGGTACCCCTTCAGGATCTGATATCCAGATAAGGATCAAAGGTCATGCTTTTGCCATCTATCACCAGTACCGTGGCATATTGCTGGATACCCGTGGTGCCTCGGGCCTCTACCCTGGCTTCCCAGTAAATGTCTCCCTCTATGCCCTGTCTCTTAGGTACACATACGCTGTCATTGATCATCTGGCCGGTAAAGTTGCTGATGCTGACCTCATTATCCTGAGAGATAGGCACTACCCTCCAGCAGATCAGCTGCCCATCTTGACAGGCAGTTTTCAGTTCCGCCTGTCCTTCATTTCCAGATCCCATGTATTTATTGGTATCCACCAGGTAGACATTACTTTGCAAGTCATTGCTGGCTAATGCGGCAGAAGCGTCTACCACGATCAATACTTGAATGGTTTTCATAGGTTCCTTCTTTTTTGTTTATAAGAATGATGACCAAGCACTACTCAACATCAAGATACGGGGAAAAACTGAACGTTTGCCCGTTCACATTGATAGAAATCTGATAAAGATAACGACCAGAGCCGCCATTGGTTTCTATCCGGCCTTCCCAGGCTTCATCACCTGACGGTTGCGGAACGCAAACTGACTGGCTAACCATATCACCGGAAAAGGCTGTGATAGTGACCTGACTGTCAGAGGAAATCCCGGTCGCGCACCAGCTGATTAGCTGCCCATCTTCTGCCACTGTTTGGAGCTGGCAAGTCCCTTCCTGCCAAGAGCCAAGCCACCGGTTGGAATCAATCATGTAAACATTGTTTTCAATGGCAGCCGAACTTAACGCCCCGGAAGAGTCAATGACAACGAGGATTTTTATTTTCTTCATAATCTGTACCAATGTTTTGCGGCCATGATTACACAACTGGTTTTGCATTAAAAGAGCGTTTTTTGTGCAAAAATAATATTTTTATACTAAAAGCCTATTGTCGTATTAATCAAATAACTTTTCTGAATGTCTTTATTGATTGTAACTGTTCAGCACCCCCACATAAATCTGGAATTTTCTGATTTTTATACCATCCTCTTAAGCACCATTTTTCCACAATATTCGCCAGCATGATTCCAGAACTACCCGCAACTATGTCGGCTGAGATTCTCTTGAAAGAGAATGCAGAGCTGCGGATGAGAGTTGCCTGTCTGGAAGAGCGATGTCGAGAATTGGAAGAAAAGGTTGGCAAGAACAGTCAAAACAGCAGCAAGCCGCCATCGTCTGATGGTTATCAAAAACCTTGTAAAAACAGTAATTCTCCAGATCATTCTGACGACCTTTCCGCAGATAAAGGTACCGATCCATCGGATGAAAAACCCAATCCTAAAAGTCTGAGACAGTCTTCTGGTAATAAAGCCGGTGGAAAGAAAGGGCATCAGGGCACTTGTCTTAAACAGGTCGATATCCCTGACTATATTGAGTACCTTCCGGTTAAAGAATGCAATAAATGTCAGGCGTCTCTTCTTGATAGTGAGCCGGTCAAATATATTGAACGACAGGTGTTTGAACCAGGGAGACCGGGTGAATTTGAAGTAACGGCCCATAGAGCTGAAGTAAAAATCTGCACTTGTGGTTGTCGGAATCAGGCTGAATTCCCGGAAGGTGTTACCGCTGCCGCACAATATGGCTCAGCCACACAGGCTATGGCCGTCTATCTTAACCAATACCATTTCCTGCCTTTTAAGCGCGTGTCAGAGTATTTTAATACTCTCTATAAAATGAGTGTAAGTGCAGGCACTGTCGCCAATTTTGTGGCCAGAACCTATGAAAATCTGGCTTCTACTGAAGAGGTTATTCGTGACGCCTTGCGGGAATCGTCTGTTGCCGGAGCCGATGAAACGGGTATGCGGGCCGAGGGCTCTTTGCACTGGCTACACGTTATGCGGGATGAACAATGGACGCTCTACTACTTGTCTGAAAAGCGAGGTCGTGAGGCCATGGACACGATGGGCATACTGCTAACATTTGCAGGCGTTCTGGTTCATGATCATTGGAAATCCTATTTTGCATATGCGGCAACTCACGTACTTTGCAATGCCCATCACCTGAGGGAGCTTTTGGGTGTTGTTGATAGGGACAGCAATCAACTGGCGTTGCGATTGATGAAGCTACTGAGGCTTTCCTGGCATTACTGCAAGGGCTTTAAGACCATAGGTATGCTACAGATGCCAAGTGTTGTCTGTGAACGAATCGAGAAGATTTATGACCGGTTGCTTCAGCGGGCTCTAATGAAAGAAGTCGTCTATATGGAGAAGCAACGAGAGGAGCTTAAGCGCAAGAAAGTCAAGAATACTAAAGCTTACAATCTCTTCAAACGACTCACTGAGTTCAAGGCTGAGACACTGCGCTTCATGTCAGATTTTACCATTCCCTTCGATAACAATGGCAGTGAGCGGGATGTTCGAATGGCCAAGTTAAAGCAGAAAATCTCAGGCTGCTTCAGGAGTGCAGACGGTGGTTCTATGTTTGCACGGATTCGCAGCTATTTGTCGTCTGCCAGAAAACAGGGAATGGACATATATCAATCACTTCATAGAGCTGTTCGGAATTACTGTAATATGCCTTTGCTCAGTGCTGAATAGTTACTATTGATTTTTCCCGATGACTAAGGGATAGTCCACCAACAAATAATTTATGCAATAAGGTACGGCTATGGATCAGGTTTTCAAACCAAAGTTTAAGCTATGGTTTTATGTTTTCGATACCATGATTGGTATTGCCATTATTGTGCTTGTTTATGCAAGTTATCACCGCATAATTGCCACCACACAAAGTAGTTCTTCTGTTCAGAGTAGTCAGCCATTAACGACAGATGTTGCCAGCGAGCATCTTCACGGTATAGATGTTTCCCACTATCAGGGTAGTGTAGACTGGCAAGGCGTATCAGAAAAATTTCACTTTGCCTTTATCAAAGCGACGGAAGGCAAACATTACGTTGATCCTCAACTACGCAATAATATTAATGAAATAAAAGATACTTCAATGAATTTCAGTGTTTATCACTTTTATACACGTGATACAGACCCAGTTGAACAGGCCAGACATTTCTTAGAGCACACCAGCGCATATGATTTTACACTGCCTCCTGTTTTAGATATTGAAGTCCATCCGGGCAAAGACCTGGCTGGGTTTCATGATGATATCCAACAGTGGTTGGATAAAGTGAGTGAAAGCACCGGCTGTACGCCCATTATTTATACCAACAAGTCGTTCTGGAATAAATATCTGAAAATGCGTTTTTCCGACTACCCCCTCTGGATCAGCGATTACACTTCTGACCAAGGTAAAATTGCAGGTATTCCATGGAGCTTCTGGCAATACTCAGACAATAGTATTGTTCATGGTATTGGTGGCCATGTTGACCAGAGCCTTTATCGCGGAAACGAACAATCTATGCGAGAACTGGGGAGTTGCAGGGTATGAACAGCACACAACACTTACCGGTCAATCACCTGCATAATGGTTTCAAATACGTTGTACTCGCCGCTCTGTGCATTCTGCTAGCTGTCACCTGGTGGCTGGCAGGCAATGGTCAGCTCCAGCATCTGGACCACTTGTTAATGGGGAACCTGATAAGGGAGAACACTGGCTTCCTTGAGGATGCTGAAAGACGGGCCAGGTCCATAACGCTGTTATTGGCTGAGCTGCACGCCGGATTAATGGTATTACAAAGTAGTGAATTTGGTATCAGCTTTTTTGTGAATGCCAATATCCAGTTGGGGAATATTATTTCCCAACTGACCGATATGGTGGCTTATGGCAGGAACTTTGCCCTTTTTAACCTGGTAGCACTGCATAGCATTGATACACTGCTCACCATGATTCAGTGGCTAACACCATGGCTGGTGCTGGTGGCTGAAGTGGGCATGATTGCCATCGTTGCAACGGATACCTGGCTACCCACTCGCAGTCGCTTGCATATGTCACTGATACGCTTTGGTGAAGGTGTGCTGATTATTGTAGTTTTGCTGGCTTTCATCTTTCCACTATCTGTCAATGCTGTCAGCAAAACCAGTCAGGCAGTTACCGAAGCGCTGTTTCATGATAGCTATCATGCTATCAGAGATACACGACACCATATCTTGAAAGGAGACAGTTACAAGTCCATTAAAGACGACGCCAGTTCTTCACTAGAACAATTTAGCAATATCAAGGTTAAGCTGTCTGAAAAAACCAGCCACCTTGCTACCAATATGACTCGCTACGTGGCAATCACTCTACTCGAGGTATTTATCCTGCCCATCCTCTTCACTTTACTAATGCTCTGGTGTTTTCGCGCATTACTGCGCAGGCACAGTTACTGGAGAAGTGGACTGTTACCTGACTTTCACCGCCACAATTGATATTTCTTTGAATCCTGTTGTCAAAGGGTTAAAACAGACATCAGGAATAGCAAAATGCCACCAGTACGCGAAGGCCGACTTTTGGTAGCTTCTCAAAAACTGCTGGTAAACCAAAGTGCCAGAATTCTGGGAGCTTTGGTATCCGGAAAATTAGTACTAACGTTTATCATGGATTTTCGGCATTCCCAGCACTTATTGAGAAGCTACGACTTTTGCTTATTGACTCAAGTTACGCACCTTGCTGAAAATCAGCCATTATTGGTGGCATGAAAAATAATCTCATAGAACTTTACTCTGACTATCTGTTGTCGTCTTCTGGCAAGACTACTGCAACGGGCGTGTCAGAGCTTTTGGGTAATGTCTACAGCCACGACCAGTTCACCCGTTTGCTTTCAAACAATGAGTTCACCAGTCGTGACTTGTGGCTTTACGTCAAACCCATCGTGCGACAGGTTGAGTGCAGTGATGGGGTTTTGATCTTTGACGATACGATTCAGGAAAAGCAGTTCAGCAAAGAGAATGCCCTGAACACCTGGCATTTTGATCATACAAAAAATCGCACCGTCAAAGGTATAAATCTGCTCAATGCACATTACCATGCCGGAGATGCGTCCATTCCTGTCGCCTATAAATTGATCGAAAAAACCATCCTGTACACCGACTTGAAGACAAAAAAGGTAAGACGATATGCAGAGCAAACCAAAAATGAAATGATGCGGGAGATGCTGATGATTTGCTGTCATAACCAGCTTATGTTCCGCTATGTCCTTGCAGATAGCTGGTTTTGCTCAAACGACAATATGATGTTTATTCGACACGACTGTAATAAACATTTCCTGATGGCGATGAAGTCAAACCGCAAGGTATCCCTCAGTCTGGACGACAAATTACAAGGCCGTTCACAGCGTATAGATACTGTTGATTTTTCAGAAGATAAGCCTGTTCAAGGGTGGATAGCAGGTGTCGATTTCCCTGTTCTGCTATACCGTCAGGTCTTTAAAAACAAAGACGGAAGCACAGGCATTCTCTATCTGGTTTGCAGCGATCTTGACTGTGATGCCGAGACTCTCAAGGCAATCTACGAGAAACGGTGGAAAGTCGAGGTCTTCCATAAAACGCTGAAATCGAATGCGTCAATGGCCAAGTCACCGGCGCATACTGTGAGAACACAGAGTAATCATATCTTTCTTTCAATTTACTCAGCCTTCAGGTTGGAAGTATTGTCATTGAAAGTAAATCTGAATCACTTTCAGCTCAGAGCCAAAATCTATATGGCAGGGCTGAAAGCTTCGTTGGGGCAGCTGAGAGAGTTGTTAGCTGCGTAACTTCAGTTATTGACAACAAACACGTCAACTCCAGAAATAGTCGGTCTTCGCATAGGTGTATCAATTGGCTAGGAGGCTGACCGAGAACTAAGCAGGAAAGCAACCAGAAGAAAGACAAAAATTTAAATTGCTTAAAAAACAGGCAGAATTTAAGCTTGATTAGCCATTTTTGAGCAGTTTTTAGACTTGTTAAAGCCTTTATGTTGCTTCTTTAACCTTTTTTACATCGTCAAGACGGATTGACCCCGTTGTCGCCGCTTTCACAAATTTTTTGATGTTATGCGCCGTGCAAACCAGTGAAAACTCTGCTGCCACTTTCTCTTTTCCGCGAAGGCTGAATCCCCGAAATCCCGAATTTTTGATCTGCCCAAACGGTGGCTCTGCAATAACTTTACGACGTTCGTAAACTGATTTGGCTTCGGTGCTTTCCATTTTCTTATTCATGGCTTGTCGTACAGATTCAAACCGGTCGGTGCGGATAACCCGGCCAGGCTCTTTTTTTGCACCACTGCATCTCGAGCCATATGGACACTCACTGCAAACCTCTTTGCTGGCCCGGTAGCTCTTTCTTTTAGCCTTGCTCAAGGGGTTCGTGATCAGCCGTTCATTGGCTGGACAAACAAACACATCGGCTTCAGCATCATAGGCAAAATCGGCTTTGACAAATTTTCGATCCGAATTTTCAAGTGCTTCTTCCGCTGGTTTTTCACCTCTATCCGTTGCGATATAGCCATCAATGTTTCGCTGTTCCAGCGCATGCAGATTGGGTCCGGAAAAATAACCATTGTCCATGCTCATTTTATCGACCGTCACGCCACCGGTTGCTTCGGACAGGGCATTCAATGCAGGCTCTACTTCCTGGATATCATTAGCTTGCTGGCTGACGTGCTGACCAACGATAATCTGATGATCCCCATCTACGCTGATCTGGGCATTGTAACTGTATTCGCAATACCCTTTTTTGCTCATGATTCGCGCATCATGGTCGGCAAAACTGATCTGCTTTTTGTCGTCAATCGGCTCATCAGGATTCAGGGCTTTTTCCCGTTTCTCCAGTGCTTCTTTTGCCGCTTTTATCTTTTTCAGACGTTCCTGTTTAAACTGTAAGTCCTCGGGAATGCTGTAACCATTGGCCTCTTTGTAACTAGTTCTCGTCCAAAAACACAACCAATTGAAAACTGTAGATTTTATCCTGAAAAATTAAGTGGAGCCCTACTGCTATCTGGCAACTAAACTTCCCAAGACCAAGAAACATAAGGGATTGCCAAAAACAGAGGACTCCAAATGCGCAAAAAACGCAACCCGCAGTGTAGTATGGAACTCCATTACGTACCTCATGAAATCTGCTCCCAGCTTTCCGGTATCTCGCAATGGCTTGATGCCCATCCACAGTTCAATGACTGGATTTATGAGGACTTAAGTTCTGGTGATAAACAGAACACTGGGCGGAACGGACTATCAGCAGAATCCGTTCTTCGTGCGGCACTCCTGAAACAGTATTTGAATTGTGATTATGACTACCTGTCGTTTGTTTTGATGGACTCCATGACTCCTCCACCTTTCGAGACTTTTGTCGCCTCGAACCAAACCAGCGCCCCAGTCGCTCCAGTTTGCATGGGCTTATCAGCCTTCTTACTGCATCTACATGGGAACGGATTAATAACTGTCAGCTAATGACCGCTAAAGATCAGGGTATTGAAAAAGGGCGCACTGTGGCTATTGACAGCACAGTCACCGAATCGGATATCAAACCTCCTTGCGACAGTGATCTTTTAGCCAGTTCCGTTAAAGAAATTTGTCGGCTGCTGGAACGGGGACAAACACTGACAGCGACACCGCTTTATGAATATACCCATCACAACCGAGCCGTAAAAGATGCGGCCAGAAAATGCATCTACGCTGGCAAAGAAGAGCGGCATCAGCATTATAAAAAACTGCTGCAGTTGACCCGAAAATCCCGGAAGGTACTTATCGAAGCTACTGTCACGCTAGCAAACGCCCGTCAGCAGGGGCAGTGTCTCCTGGCTGATGATGCCGACAAGTGGCAGGCCGATGTGGATCACCTGTTACCCCTGGTGGATGCAATAGTCTCCCAGACAGAGCGCAGGGTCTTTAAGGGTGAAAAGGTGCCAGCCCAGGAAAAAGTGGTTAGCCTGTATGAACCCCATACGGATATCATCGTAAAAGACAGGCGGCAAGTACAGTATGGCCATAAACTGAACCTGGTTCAGGGAAAAAGTCGATTGATCCTGGACCTGGTTATTGAGGAAGGTAACCCAGCGGATTCGGACCAATTCATTCCGATGATGGAAAGACAAAAAGAAATTTATGGTCGTGTACCTCGCCAGACAAGCGGTGACGGCGGATACGCGTGTCGCGCTAATTTGGAAAAAGCCAAGGCCATGGGAATCAGCGATGTAGCTTTTAATAAGAAGCGCGGACTTGAAGTCGAAGAGATGACTAAAAGTCAGTATGTGTATAAAACGCTCTTTCGCTTCCGGGCAGGTATTGAAGCGGGAATTTCGTGGCTAAAGAGATGTTTTGGGCTATCACGTTGCCACTGCAAGGGTTCTGAGCGTTTTGACTCTCATTGCTGGTTATCGGTGGTCTGTTACAACCTGGTGATTCTGGCCAGGCACCCGGCACCATCCTGATAGCCACCTCCACGCTACATGAAAGTACCTTTCCAGCATGGTGGGAGTATGTTTTCTGCCTGCTTTTTGCGTTTTTCTCCAATATCCGTCCCAGATTAGAGAAAAAAGGGAAGAGTTTTTGCGGCTCTCTGGAATTTCAGGAAATATTAAAACGTACGTTTATTTTGATTATGATTAGCTGATGCGTTTTTGGACGAGAACTACCTACTTACACCGGAAAAATACACGACAGAAATTACTGCATGGGTTTGCTGAACCTGTCATCGGGTTGGGCCGTTTATTTAATGCAGCCTCATCAGCCGAAATTCTTGGCAAAGAAGATCATCTTTTTTGGAAACCAAATCCTGAGAGAGAATTCTTGGTTTCTGGATCGGTGTAGATAGTGTCAAACTGGAACGGTTGATCAATGTTTAATCCTAACCAATTAAGTACGGACCGATCCTTTGAAGTCGGAGACGGTGAAATGAGCAATAAAAGCTCCATGTCTGGCAAGGAGTTTGTGTTGCATGTTGAGAGACTAACTTTTAAAGGATCACCTAGGGATTCTGCATCGCTTCGAGGTAGTAATGATCAAAATTTGGATACACCTAATCTCTATCAGTCTGAGTTTGTTACGAATGAACCGGGAGATATACTGGTCGTTGAGTTTGAGGGATATATTTTAAACAACGCCTTTCGTCCAAATACACCTGAGGCCGACGCGAGAGCAAAATTTATCCACTTTCTTGAACTTTACCGCGATAAGGGAGGTTTTAAGTATCAGGCAGAGGCTACTTTTCAAAACATTCTTAACTTCCGTTGGTTACGACAGAATAACAGAACATATCAGCGAAGCAGATGCATCACATTCACAACGGAAGAGTTTGAATACCACTTCACACTTCCTGCATAAGTAGTTGATAATTTGCTTTCGGATAAATTGACTGAACGATTATTTAGTATTTGCAAACGAAATCATATGACTCTCTCCAAATGAAGCGAACACTCGTTCAACTTCCTTTTCAAATTCCGTGAAACTCTTGATTGACAATAGATTGAGCCATTCATACTTTACTTTCCTCCACAGGATCTCAATCAGATTGAGTTCAGGTGAATATGTTGGAAGAAAGCAGATCAGTAACTTTTTCTCAAGAGTCCAGTCAGCGATTCTGTCACGAAACTTTTTGCTGGTATGAATACTGGCATTGTCCACCATAACTACGGTGTAGCGGTCATTTGAACTGTATTTTTCATCCTCCATTTTCTCTGCGAAGTCGTCAAAGGCTGCAATCACTGTATCACTATTCACAGAGCCCACAACAGGGTAATGAAACAGCTCACAGCTCCGATTCATAAAGCCAGCACGTTGATGCGCTTACTTTTGACTGATGGAATTCTGAGCTGCTTTCCTTTTTCCTGCCAGCCATATGGCACACAAGGTTCTTGAGTAAATCCGGACTCATCAAAATAAAACAAGTTTATTAACCCTTTGCGCTCAGCTTCCTGGGCGTCTTTCAGTGCAGTTTTACAACGCTGGAAATGCTCTTCGTCCCGTTTATGTTTGCACGATTTACGGAGTCTTTTGTAAACCAGTCCTAACTTTTTTACGATGTTGGCCAGAGTAAGTTTTGATGAGGATTTACCGGTCTCATCCTCAATTTTGGATTTTACATACGATAAACGACGAGGCTCTTCTGCTACTAACTCTTTTATGCGTTGCACTTCAGATTCATCATATATGCAAGATCTTCCACCACCATGTTTCTTATACAATGCACGAATACCATAGTCCTCCCAATCATCAATCCATTGGGAAACGGTCTGATATTTAATCTCAAGGATTTCTGCAATTTGCTCAAGGGTAAAGCCTCGATTACTCAATAGAAGACCATGAGCTCTTTCCCTGATACACCTCAGAGGGCCGTAGTGCTTGGCGTATTTCAAAGTTAATACAACAGCTTCATCAGTGATATTGACATACTTCATAGGTTGGGGACGTTTTAGTTCAAGACCCACTTATAATAGATTAAGGATCTCTTTCTTTGTCTGCCTGATAGTACGATCAAAATATCCATAAGCAAACTTTTAACTACTTATAAAGAATTGCCGGCACTGGATGAGATCGAATCTGATGATCCTGAAGCATTGACTCGTTGTATTAACTTTATTGAAAGTCGATTACACCAAAAGGATGTTCCCCGGTGGTTCAAGGTTAACGTAGAAATGCTGGTTGGCAGAGGGCTGAATATTTTTCCCGCTCAGGAGGTGAATGTTGAGGAAAAAAGTGAAGCTGATAATAAAAGCAAAAAGAACCGGCAAGGGAGAGCCTTTAAAAAAGGTACTGATGAAAATACAGGGCGTAAAGACATTCCCCTCATTGAAAAACGACATATTCTGTATGCCTTGTTTACCTCTGATGCCTCTTATGTCGACAAGGAGGTATCCGCCCCCATCAACACCAACCCATCTGGCTTTGTTTACGATGAAGGGAAGCATTACCGTGACTACACAGAAGGCAATAGCCTGTATAACTATCAGGAGCAGCTTGATGAGCTAATCAAAGAGCTGGAGAAGGTGGATTCAGCACAAAAGATACCAGAGCATATTCATTATCTGGTGACCAACTATATTAAAGGCGGTTTTTTTGGCGATTAAGAACGAGTAATCCCTTAAACGGAGAAAATAGCATTGGAGACCTACTACATAGAGCTTTACCAGCCTGAATCACATGACGAGTTGCAGTCGTTTCATGAGGATATTCTTAGCCTCATTCATGACCACTCAGAGCCTTATGATGACCCTCTAAGTAGATAATAGTTTGGTTATGGATATTTTGATCGTACGGTCTGACAGTTAAATGCAATGACTCTTGATCTATTATTAATCGGTAATTGATCCATAAATGCCTTCAACCATGAAGTATGTCAATATCACTGATGAAGCTGTTGTATTAACTTTGAAATACGCCAAGCATTATGGCCCTCTGAGGTGTGTCAGAGAAAGGGCGCATGGTCTTCTATTAAGTCATCGTGGCTTTAGCCTTGAGCAAATTGCCGAAATCCTTGAGATCAAATATCAGACTGCTTCCCAATGGATTGATGATTGGGAAGACTATGGTATTCGTGCATTGTATAAGAAACATGGCGGAGGAAGATCCTGCATATACAATGAATCCGAAGTACAACGCATTAAAGAGCTGGTAGCTGAAGAACCTCGTCGTTTATCTTATGTTAAATCCAAAATTGAGGACGAGACAGGTAAATCCTCATCGAAGCTCACTCTGGCAAACATCGTAAAAAAATTAGGGCTGGTTTACAAAAGACTCCGTAAATCTTGCAAGCATAAACGGGATGAGGAGCATTTTCAGTGCTGTAAAGCAGCACTGGAAGACGCTCAGGAAGCAGAGCGCAAAGGATTAATCAATTTGTTTTATTTTGATGAGTCGGGATTTACTCAAGAACCTTGTGTGCCGTACGGCTGGCAGGAAAAAGGAAAGCAACTCCGAATCCCAGCAGTCAAAAGTAAGCGCATCAACGTATTGGGCTTTATGAATCGTTCCTGTGAGTTGTTTCATTATCCGATTGTGGGCTCTGTGAATAGCGATACGGTGATTGCGGCCTTTGACAATTTTGCAGAGCACATGGCGGATGAAAAATACAGCTCAAATGACCGCTACACCGTTGTGATGGTGGATAATGCCAGTATTCATACCTGCAAAAAGTTTCGTGCGAGGATTGCTGACTGGATTCTTGAGAAGAAGTTACTGGTCTGCTTTCTGCCAACCTATTCACCTGAACTTAATCTGATTGAAATTCTGTGGAGAAAAATAAAGTATGAATGGCTCAATCTGTTGTCAATCAAGAGCTTTGCGGAATTTGAAAAAGAAGTTGAACGGGTCCTTTCCTCATTTGGGGAGGGATATTTGATCTCTTTTGCAGATATTGACTGATCGTTATGTCAATTTATCCGAAAGCAAACTATTACCTACTTAAGCCAGGCCAGTTATCGTTCATGGGTTGGGCTGTCCTATCCCAAGTTTGGCCGATTGGATCAGTACTTTGCTTTGGAGGAGTGTAACGATCCTGAGATGATGCTTGATTTTGCAATCAAGCATCCGGGAAGGTTCGTGGGAGATACAGTTCATTGCGTATCAATAAAAAGAGAAGGCTCTTATTGGATTACAGACTGTTCCCAGATTGAACCTGGCTGAAGCACTTATCATTAAAGGCTCTCAGAGCTTTGCTCGGCAATTTGCCCTCAAGCCTTACATTGCGTGGTCCACATCCAATTTTCACTGCAGAGCAGTTCGGAAATCAAATAGAGCCATTTCTGGCTCTTTTCCAATTCCAGACTGCTATGTAACCAGCAAGTTGACTAAGGGCTGAAGAAGACTTTTGCCTCTTCGGCCAATATTATGCAAAAACTCAAAAAAGCCAAGGTAAAGGGGTAAAGCCTCTTGGGATATTCCCCTGTGAGGCCTTAGCCACGAGCGTAGAAGTGACCAAAACCCCTCCATAGTATTAACATGCACCTCGTAAATACCGTCTTTGTCATCATCACGAGCATACTCACCTTTGCCGTGACAGACCGTTTTATGTCTGAAGCCCCAGCTTTCAAGGTCATCATAGATGTTGTATTCATCGGTATAAATCTGGCTCTGTGGGGCTACGTGTTTCTTGATAAATGGTTCGATTGTCGCCTTCTTAACGTTCGACAGCATGTTGATAATGACCTGACCTCCCCTTTGAATCATTCCCAATACCGGCGGTTTGTCTTTTTCAAGAGTCCCACGGCCCGGAGCGCCTTTAAGCCTTCTTTTTCTCGGTGGACGATCCAGATTTTTTAATGCTTCAGGGTTCCCTTGTGACCAGCTACAATGTAGACCTCGTCGAATTCAACTTCGCCATCAAGAATCACTTCAGGCTTTCGGTCAACAACACCATTTCGTAAGACTGTGGTCATATGGTGTGCATCACTGACACACAGATCAAGTTCCTGAGCTATCTGGCTGTTGGAGACGTTCAGCCCCATTAAATAGAGACAGGCAATCCAGACTTTGAGTGGTCGGTGGTGTCCTGCGAAAACCGTATTTGTCAGGTCATCGAAGTAGCGCTTACAGGACTTACAGTAATAGTGCTGACACTCTACCTGCACATTGTCGTGTCCATTCTTTTTGACATTCTCAGAATCACAGTGCGGACAGAGAACAGTGCCATCTGGCCAGCGGTTCTCACGGATCATCTCAAAGCAGGTGTCATTACTGATGAGATCTGAGATTCGGCCTATATTCATGGTCAATGCTGGCGATGGCTAATTATATCCACCAAGGATAGTTCAGCAGTTCGGAATTCGAAAAGAGCCTTATTTTTTACCGAATTTTTATTGGCAGGATCTCTTGATCAGTGTAATTCAGGCTCAGTTTGTGTTTATGGTGGAGCAGTTGGAAAAGCTGTTATCTCAGCCTGTGCCTGAAAAGCTCATGGTCAGAATTGAATGCCCTTTGCCTGCCATTCACCTGCAGGGGTTTCTGGCTGCACAGGACTGCTCTGAAAAAGCCTTCTGGAGAGACCGGGAAGGTGATTATGCTATAGCGGCTATTGGTTATAGCTGGTCAGAAAAACTATTCAGTCGCCAGGATCTGACTTCTGCTTTTACCAGTGCCCGCAAACTCCTGAGTCATTTGCCAGAGCATGCCAGTAATCACTGCCTTTGCTACCTCTCGTTTGCGGACGATGAATCTTCAATATGGCCTGCTTTTGGTTATGGAATGGTCATCTTGCCACTGCTGGAATTGTCACAGACTCGCAGGGGCGTGGTTTTGGGGGTGAACCTTAGATCTGACAATATCCTGGAGTACCAGAGCAGTATTCGTAAGGCTTTGGCGTTTATCACGGCACTGAACTACAGCCCGCAGTTGTTTCAGACCAGCTTTACTTTTCAGCTTGAAAGTTATCAGCCAGATGCAAACGTCTGGTATCAACTTCTTGGCAAGGCCAGGCATGCCTTTGTTTCAGGAGCGCTGGATAAGGTGGTGTTGTCGCGGGAAACCTGTCTGAAACTTGAGGGACAGCTTTCCCCATTATCATTGCTTTACACCTGGCAGCAGGAAAACCCGCATTCATATCAGTTCTTATTTCAGGGACAGGGACAAACTTTCTTTGGCTGTTCTCCTGAGCGACTGGTCAAACGACTGGAAAATATTATTTCTACCGAGGCCCTGGCAGGCACCATTGTTCGTGGTCAGAACTTGCTTGAAGATTCCCGGTTGGAAAGCCTGCTGTTGAGCGATCGTAAAAATATCCATGAAAATCGTCTGGTTCTGGATGATATCTGTCATCAGCTGCAACCTCTCTGTCAGTCGCTGGAAGCGGATCGCAGCCACTCTGTTGTGAAACTTCGTCATATTCAGCATTTGCGTTATCAGGTTCGTGGAGTACTGAACCATGATGTGTGTGATGAGCAGTTACTGGATGTCCTGCATCCTACCCCTGCAGTGGGGGGAACACCAAGAGAGGAAGCATTGTCGTTTATTGAAACAAACGAACCCTACGCCCGCGGGTTGTACGCCGGTGTGTGTGGAATTGTTGGTGTTCGAAAGAGCGATTTTTGTGTGGCTATTCGCAGTGCCCGTTTGGCTGATAACTCCCTGATGTTGTACTCCGGAGCAGGCATTGTGAAAGACTCGGTGGCCGACGAGGAGTGGTTCGAACTGGATAATAAAATTGCGACGGTATTGGATGTTCTTGATCGTCAACAGAGCAAAGACTGTAATTCTTCATTGATGGCCGCCTGCCCGGGCCGGTGAGTTTGTTCATGACATTTAAAAGCAACTATGGAAATATCAACGGCATTTGGTCTGCAGTACTGATTGAAGAGCTATGGCGATTGGGTGTCCGGCACTGTTGCATTGCCCCGGGGTCTCGCTCGGCACCATTGACATTTGCCGTTGCAAACCATGAAGGTATGACCCGTCATGTTCATTTTGATGAGCGGGGGCTCGGTTTTTTTGCCCTGGGTCTGGCTAAAGCCACTGGCGAACCGGTGGCTTTGATCACGACTTCAGGCACCGCTGTTGCTAATCTATATCCGGCTATCATAGAGGCTCACCAATCAGGTATACCCCTGGTCGTTCTGACGGCTGATCGCCCTCCCGAATTGATTGATTGCGGTGCCAATCAGGCGATCGATCAGCTGAATATCTTTGGTAACTACACCGGAGCGAGGTTGGATTTGCCAACGCCGGACAGATCCATTTCTCTTCGTTGGTTGCTGGGCAGTATTGATCAGGCCTATGCCCGCTCATCGGCACAGGGGCTGCCATTGCATATCAACTGCAGGTTTCGGGAACCGCTTTACCCCCATCAGGTGGAAGAAAACGTTCCTACAGAAAATGATGTTTATCTTGCCAGTATTCAACAATGGGTTGCATCTCTAACGCCTTATACTGAGTACTTTGTGTCGGCTTTACCCCGGCTTCCTGATATTGGTCGATGGCAGCATTTTATCGATGGCAAAGGTTTGATTGTTGCTGGGCGGGTGATGCCGGGGACTGATGTTAATGTAATTGTGCAGTTATCAGAGCGCTTGGGCTGGCCGTTGATTGCGGATGTTCAATCGCAGCTGCACGGTCACCCAAAAGCTATCAGGCATGCTGACCTTTTATTGGCCAGTTCTGCCGGTGCAGGCATATTCAATGAAGTGGATCGTGTGCTGCAGATTGGCGGTTACCTGACGTCCAAACGGCTGGATCAGTTTATTGGTCGGCACCATTGGGCGGAGTATTGGATGCTCGATCCTGCTCCCAGGCGAGTCGATACGGGGCAACGGCAGAGTGTACGTCTGGTGGGAGATATTGATTCCATTTGTCATCTGCTGTTGCTCCGCTGTGGAGAGGTACGGGTTAATAGAGCTAATATCGGATGGAGCCTGGCATTGACGACGCAGGCAGAGAAGCTTGGTGAGGTGTTGAAAAGTCAACCGACAGACCGGCTTAATGAGCAATGGCTCGGTGCTTCGCTGGGGGGGCTGTTACCTCCCGGAAGCAGTTTGTTTCTTGGCAACAGTCTGCCCATTCGCATGGTGGATATTTTCTCGATACACCATTTGCCACGGGTTTATGCCAGTCGTGGCGTCAGTGGTATTGATGGACTCATTGCCACCGCAGCAGGGTGTGCCGCAGGAAATCAGGAACCATTGGTTTTACTGATTGGGGACATCGCTTTCCTCCATGATCTCAATTCCTTGCAACTGGCTGCTCAGTGTAAAACGACACTGGTGATTGTGCTGGTCAATAACGACGGTGGTGGTATTTTCTATGTAACCACCAGAGGGTGTAGCCATGATGCTGCTCAGGTAGCTAATGATTATTTTGTCACCCCCCATGGCCTTTCAGCACAGCATGCCGCAGAGCTATTCAATATTGACTACTCGGCGCCACCATCAATTGATGACTTTATAGCGCAGTTTAATGAAGCATGTTCTAAAACCGGATGTACCATTATTGAAGTCTTTACTGAGTCAGGTTTGGGGGCAAAAAGTATTGAGCAGGCCATCAGTATGGCTAAAACACTGTGAGCCTGTCCTACTATTGCTCCGGTAATGTCAACGCACCCGTGCTGGTGTTACTGCATGGATTTCTGGGCAGTGCAAGTGACTGGTGCTCCCTGCTGGCATTGCTGAAAGAAGACTATTATCTGATTACTGTTGACCTGCCGGGACATGGCTTAAGTCATTGGGTAGAAGATGATGTGCAGGGAGCTGACTATTTCTGCCATCGTCTGGAACAGACGGTCCAAACTATTGAACAGATGGAAGGCGGTAGCCTGATACGGTTCAACCTGCTGGGCTATTCACTGGGCGGGCGTCTGGCTATGGCCTATACCATTGCTTTCCCGGAGCGAGTTGAGAAGCTGTTACTGGAAGGTGCCCATCCGGGGTTGATCAGTGAGCAGGAAAGAAGCGAGCGATACCAGTCAGACCTTCATTGGGCCGGGCGTTTTCGGAACGAGCCAGTGGCTGATGTTCTTTGGGACTGGTATAAACAGCCGGTTTTTTCAGACCTGGATGATAGCCAGATTCGATCTTTGATTCATGAACGTTCAAAAGGCAGTGGTTTGTTATTAGCCGATGCCTTGATGTCATTCAGTTTATCGAAACAGCCAAACTATTGCCGGGCACTTTCCCGGCTCAAGGCTGAATGTCAACAAAGGACTGGCTCACCACTTTTCCCATCTGTCCACTATTTTTATGGTGAACATGACCGCAAGTTTGGGCAGATTGGACAGCATTTACTGACAGAGCAGGTAATACACAGTATCCATCCAGTGGTTGGGTGTGGACACAATGTTCATCGAGAGCAACCAGACGTTATGGCCCGGTTGCTCAGAGAGCTTTTCTAAAGGGCTATAAGGAGTTGAATATGAGCAAACAGCTGGATTCCGGCGTGATCTGGGAAAACCTCAGCGGTGATTACGAGGATGTTCTGTATCATCGGGCAGAAGGTATGGCCAAGATTACCATTAACCGCCCGGAAAAGCGTAATGCGTTTCGACCACAGACCATAGTAGAAATCCAGAAGGCTCTGGAGTCAGCACGTTTTGATGAGTCGGTGGGGGTGGTGATTCTGACCGGTGCTGGCGATCTGGCATTCTGCTCTGGTGGTGACCAGGGTGTTCGCGGTGATTCTGGCTACAAGGATGATAAGGGGACTCATCATCTCAATGTTCTCGATCTTCAACGCCAGATCAGGACCTGTCCAAAGCCAGTGATTGCCATGGTTGCCGGTTATGCTATTGGTGGTGGTCATGTCCTGCATCTGGTCTGTGATCTGACTATTGCTGCAGATAATGCCCGTTTTGGTCAGACAGGCCCTAAAGTGGGCTCATTCGATGGTGGTTATGGCGCCAGCTATCTGGCACGTGTCGTTGGACAGAAGAAAGCCCGGGAAATCTGGTTCCTCTGTCGTCAGTATGATGCTAAACAGGCGGAAGAAATGGGACTGGTCAATACCGTTGTGCCTTTGGAAGCGCTGGAGCGTACAACCGTAGAATGGTGTCGTGATATTCTGCGGCATTCTCCATTGGCGCTTCGCTGTCTGAAATCAGCCATGAATGCCGACTGTGATGGTCAAACCGGTCTTCAGGAATTGGCTGGTAACGCGACCCTGCTGTTCTACATGAGTGCAGAGGCACAGGAAGGACGTGATGCGTTTCTGGAAAAACGTCAGCCAGATTTCAGCCGCTTTGGTCGTAATCCCTGAAGCCACTATCCTGAAAGATCAATGAAAGAGTGTAAAGCCGATATCCTGAGGTATCGGCTCCCTTTAAAACAGCCGTTATTACTAAAGCATTCCCTGTTGAATGAGCGGGAAGGGCTGGTTTTGCGTTTGCGTAGTGGTGATCGCTATGGTTATGGCGAAGTAGCCCCGCTGCCCGGGTTTAGCCGTGAGAGCCTTTCAGAAGCTGAAGAACAACTTCAGGTATTCTGCCGGGCATTTAATGATCGCAGTGTTAAGCCTTTATCTTTCAATGATTTGGAGAATTGTGCTTTTCTCTCAGATGGACTGCCGTTATTGTCAATGCCGTCGGTGATATTTGGTATTGAATCCGCACTGTGGTGGTTGGAGCAGAATCATTGGTTTGCCCCTCCGGAAATCGGACCACTTTTGCAGGGTACCACCGAACAGATTCTCCACCGGCTGGAACAATGGCAAGGACACTGGCCGAAAGAGTTCAAGTTGAAGATAGGACGCGACTCAATTGAAGACGACTGTGTCAGAATTAGCAACGTTCTGCAGACTTTGCCGAAGTCCGTCAATATCAAGTTGGATGCCAATCAGCAATGGACATTGGATCAAGCCATCCGGGTTGCTGCTTCTATTGATGTAGAGCGAATTACTTTTGTTGAAGAGCCGACTGCTCATGTGGCCGAATTTTCAGAACTCTACGAGCAGACTGGCCTTCGCTTTGCCCTGGATGAAACTGTGCAGAACCCGGAATATCTTCTACGACCCATGCAGGGGCTGGCTGCTGTTGTTATAAAGCTGACACTGGTGGGTGGTTTGGCGCGTTGTCGGCACCTGTTGACAACGGCTAAAAGTCTTGGTGTCAGGACGGTTTTCAGTTCTTCTTACGAGTCAGCCATTGGCTTACATATACTGGGGCAGCTCAGCGCTCAATGGACACCAGAGGAGCCGCCGGGGCTGGACACCTCAGCTGTTTTTATCGATAGCCTGACCTCTGACATGATTATTTCCGGGCAGCCGGTTTCCATTAACCACGCTTTTGTCCGTTCGGGAGAGGCAGAGCTGGAAAGAAGCATGGAAGAAAGCCGATGATGAAGACCATTTTCCCTGAATTGCAATACTGCCCATTACGTCATCGAGCCATTCATCAAGGCAGTTGTACCGCGATTCAGCTGGAGGAGGGCTGTGTCACTTTTCGGTTGCTTGATGAACGGGTGGATGAGTGTTGTCGTGTATACCGGGGTCAGGGGATGAGGGTCGGCAGCCGTCTTCTGTTTGTCACCAGTAAACCACTGGATACTGTGGTTGTTGCATTGGCCTGCCTTCGTTCCCAATGGATTTTCTGCCCGGTAAACCCAGCCTTTCCAGAAGAGCAAAGATCAGGGTATCGTGATCGGATTGGCGCTACGCTGGTAGCAGACAGCTCCGGTATCGGTTTTCATGGTTGCCGGACGGCAAAACGACCACGTTCAGAGAGCGCTCTTCGGCCCATTGAGGTCCTTCCTGACGCAGTTTACGATTTGATCGCAACATCTGGAACGACAGGCGTTCCAAAGGCAGTAGCGCACAGTTATAAAAATCATTATTTCAGTGCCCTGGGCTCGATGCATACGTTGCCATTAACCTATGGCGATACCTGGCTATTATCCTTGCCACTGTTTCATGTAGGTGGACTGGCTATTGTTTTTCGTTGCCTGCTTGCGGGTGTCACAATGGTGCTGTTTGAACGCAAACTGCCTCTGGAAGAAATTCTGGCCAGGAAACGATTGACTCATCTTTCTCTGGTGAATACCCAACTGTACAGGCTGGTTCAGTCCGGGTTGTCACTCTATGATGCGGGAGTACGTTATATTTTGCTGGGAGGAGGTGTTGCTTCCCCCAAGCTGGTGGAGGAGGCAAAAGCACAGGGAGTAACGGTTCTGACCACTTATGGCATGACTGAGATGGCTTCCCAGATCTGTGGAGAACCATTGTTTACCGGTAGTGGTGTTACCTCCGGCGCTGTATTGCCATGGCGAAAGGTTCGACTGACAGAGGAAGGTGAGATTCAGGTGTGTGGCGAAACGCTGGCAATGGGGTATTTTCAAAATGGCGTTATTACTCCATTGTCGGATAATCATGGCTGGTTCTACACCGGTGACAAAGGACGCTGGGTCGGTGAGCAGTTACAGGTATGTGGTCGTATGGATAATATGTTGATTTCAGGAGGTGAAAACATTCATCCGGAAGAGATTGAACAGGCTTTGCTGGCTATTCCGGAAATTGTCCAGGCCGTGGTGGTATCCATGACTGATCCTGAGTATGGGCAGCGCCCTGTTGCTTATGTTCAGACTGTGGACGGCACTCTGAATGAATCATTTACAAAAGAGAGGCTGGCAGGCAAGATAGCTAGTTCTCGTCCAAAAACGCATCAGGCAATCATAATTAGATTGTACGTGCGTTTTGATATTTCCTGAAATTCCAGAGAGCCGCAAAAACTCTTCCCTTTTTTTCTCTAATCTGGGACGGATATTGGAGAAAAACGCGAAAAGCAGGCAGAAAACATCCTCCCACCATGCTGGAAAGGTACTTTCATGTAGCGTGGAGGTGGCTATCAGGATGGTGCCGGGTGTCTGGCCAGAATCACCAGGTTGTAACAGACCACCGATAACCAGCAATGAGAATCAAAACGCTCAGAACCCTTGCAGTGGCAACGTGATAGCCCAAAACATCTCTTTAGCCACGAAATTCCCGCTTCAATACCTGCCCGGAAGCGAAAGAGCGTTTTATACACATACTGACTTTTAGTCATCTCTTCGACTTCAAGTCCGCGCTTCTTATTAAAAGCTACATCGCTGATTCCCATGGCCTTGGCTTTTTCCAAATTAGCGCGACACGCGTATCCGCCGTCACCGCTTGTCTGGCGAGGTACACGACCATAAATTTCTTTTTGTCTTTCCATCATCGGAATGAATTGGTCCGAATCCGCTGGGTTACCTTCCTCAATAACCAGGTCCAGGATCAATCGACTTTTTCCCTGAACCAGGTTCAGTTTATGGCCATACTGTACTTGCCGCCTGTCTTTTACGATGATATCCGTATGGGGTTCATACAGGCTAACCACTTTTTCCTGGGCTGGCACCTTTTCACCCTTAAAGACCCTGCGCTCTGTCTGGGAGACTATTGCATCCACCAGGGGTAACAGGTGATCCACATCGGCCTGCCACTTGTCGGCATCATCAGCCAGGAGACACTGCCCCTGCTGACGGGCGTTTGCTAGCGTGACAGTAGCTTCGATAAGTACCTTCCGGGATTTTCGGGTCAACTGCAGCAGTTTTTTATAATGCTGATGCCGCTCTTCTTTGCCAGCGTAGATGCATTTTCTGGCCGCATCTTTTACGGCTCGGTTGTGATGGGTATATTCATAAAGCGGTGTCGCTGTCAGTGTTTGTCCCCGTTCCAGCAGCCGACAAATTTCTTTAACGGAACTGGCTAAAAGATCACTGTCGCAAGGAGGTTTGATATCCGATTCGGTGACTGTGCTGTCAATAGCCACAGTGCGCCCTTTTTCAATACCCTGATCTTTAGCGGTCATTAGCTGACAGTTATTAATCCGTTCCCATGTAGATGCAGTAAGAAGGCTGATGAGCCCATGCAAACTGGAGCGACTGGGGCGCTGGTTTGGTTCGAGGCGACAAAAGTCTCGAAAGAGCATGGAGTCCATCAAAACAAACGACAAGTAGTCATAATCACAATTCAAATACTGTTTCAGGAGTGCCGCACGAAGAACGGATTCTGCTGATAGTCCGTTCCGCCCAGTGTTCTGTTTATCACCAGAACTTAAGTCCTCATAAATCCAGTCATTGAACTGTGGATGGGCGTCAAGCCATTGCGAGATACCGGAAAGCTGGGAGCAGATTTCATGAGGTACGTAATGGAGTTCCATACTACACTGCGGGTTGCGTTTTTTGCGCATTTGGAGTCCTCTGTTTTTGGCAATCCCTTATGTTTCTTGCTCTTGGGAAGTTTAGTCGCCAGATAGCAGTAGGGCTCCACTTAATTTTTCAGGATAAAATCTACAGTTTTCAATTGGTTGTGTTTTTGGACGAGAACTAGCTAAATTCAAATTACCAAAACATATCCATTTATTTCCTGAGCAGGTTGCAGAATCAGGTATCAAGATTAACCGTCGTTTTTTTCAGGCACTTTTGGAATAATAGTACGATACAGGCAGATTTCTGCCGGCAATGTACTAGACTGGACTCCATAAACTTGGTCAAACTGAGTTGCAAAGTGCATTTGGTTTGAATTTAGCGGTCAGACGTTGAAGTTAGAATAATATGAAAAATAATCACATTAGCTACAACGCTCCCAATGGCCTTACCTCCTTTGATGAGACGCTGTCCCGTAATTCTCTGGTAAGGGCTTTTCTTGCAGTAAGACTTCCCCTTGAACTTGCTGCAACGCTTCATAAGAAGGCCATTCATCGAGCAGGTGAAAGGCATGTTCATGACTTGCGCTGGGTAGCTCCCCAGCAGCAGCATATTACCCTCAAATTTCTTGGAAATAGTTATCCTCAGCAATTACAGCAGTTAGTTGCTGACCTTGAGAATGATCTGGCTGATTACCATACCTTCGACAGTATGACCGGTTGTTTTCGTTTCTTTCCAAATGGACGAACCCCTCGTGTGCTTGCCCTGGAGATGCATTCAGGACAGGAGTTAAAACGGCTTTCTGATATTTGTGAGCAGGCTGCTGTGCAGTCAGGCTTCAGTCCTGAAACCCGAAGTTTTCGCCCCCATGTTACCCTGGGGCGGTTTAAACACCCTGGGCATGTCGCCCATAGTCAGTATTTTAACCTTCCCAGCTTCCGGATGACGGTTGCTGAGGTGGTATTATTGGAAAGTGTGAGTACATCAATTGGAACTCGATATAAAACACTTTACGTTTTTCCATTGCGACCTCTTGCTATCAGCGCTTAAGAAAATCACTTGATAGCTAATCACCCGGAGGGCGTAATTGACTAAGGTGTGAAATAACTTTGTTCATTCTCGCTGATCTGAAACCTCAGGGCTTTTGTTACACTGATCCAGAAATTTTCCCCACGTTGTTGTATGGTGTTTGATACTTTGTTCCAGCTGATACCAGGGACCGGCAGGGTTTGACTCTTGAGTGATCAAACTGAGATAATTCTGGACTTCTTCGTGTGGCGCAGCAGGCAAGTAGGCGAGTAAGCGCCTGATGTCATTCCGGATAATTTTGCCCTCCTGATGGACTCTGGCAAGATAGGGTTGGATCTTTTCTCGATAAAACAGGCGAAAAACATTATGCAGTCTCTCTTTTTCAGCAGGGTTTGATGCGGGGCAAACAGATCCTTTTTTCAGGCGTAGCTCCAGTATATTAGCTGCATTGCTCAGAGTCTGGCTTAAAGCTGCAGCGGAGTAGATGAGTTCCCCCAGGTATCGTGAAGCGGAAACCTGTTGCAAGTGACTCTCCAGATCGCTCAGGGTATAGGGGGCGTCAAGTGTTTGATCGGGGAGTAGCCCGGAAAGATAGTTAAGTGCTTCGCGAGTGCCCTCGAAGCCCGTCTGGCCATCAGCTGGTAACAACCTGCCCTGACTGTTCAACTGTTTGCTGAACTCGGTATTGGCAAATACCAGATTCCACTCAATGGTTGGAAATGTTGCCTGTTTTTTGATGAGTACCTCTTGAAGTTTGGTAATGCCTTCCTGATCTTCATTCGTTTGGCGTAAGGAGCCTATGCACTGTGGAATCAATGATAACAGGGTTTTCTCATAGAAATAGTGTTGAGAGGGAAGCATCTGCTTGCCGAGACTGCTATTCCGATAAGCCACAGCTTGACTGAGTGCTGGACACTTAAGCAAATCCAGTGCTTCCAGTGCTTTTATACGAATGTCTGGAACCGGGTAAGCACGTAGCCTCAATGGCGGCAATGCAGGTATGGATATATCGGGTTCAGGGGGATCGATATCGGTAACCCGGTTAAGGCGATTGGTGTACTCCTCAAGGAAGTAGTCTGGCGAGGAGTGATCCGAGCATCCAGCGAGCATGAGAACAGCGAGTGGTAACAGGGCTGGAAACCGTTTTGCAGTTATCTTGATCACTGGACCCTCGGTCAGGGATGCTGTTTTTGAGGCTTTCATGTTGGTATAACATAACCGGCGTATTATTTTTAGCTTTTTTAGGGTGCTGCGCTGACTGTTAATGAAAACAATTTTTTAAACATTTTTTATGAAACATCTTTTATGAAAATAGTAGCTGATGAAAATATACCTCTGCTGATGGAATGCTTTGGGGCGATGGGGGAGGTGGTTGCATTGCCAGGCCGGAGTATTTCACCGGAGGATGTGCAGGATGCAGATGCCTTGTTGGTACGATCGGTAACTAAAGTCAGCAGGCAACTGGTAGAAAACAGTTCACTTAAATTTGTGGGGACGGCTACGGCAGGCTTTGATCATATAGATCGGGAGTATCTGGCCAGCCAGGGCATTGCTTTCCACCATGCTCCGGGTTGCAATGCCACGGCAGTGGTTGAGTATGTCTTGGCTGCTTTGGATATTCTGGCAGATCGTGACCGTTTTGAACTTTGGGATCGAAAAGTCGGTATCATTGGCAAGGGGGAAGTAGGCGGTCGTCTGTATCAATTGATGGAGAGTCTTGGAGTAGAGGTTTGTGCTTGTGATCCTTTGCTGGAATCGCAAGCGGGTAACGGTGATGATAGTCGCTATGTCAGTGTTGATAAACTGATTGAGTGTTCGGATGTCATTTGCCTTCATACACCGCTGACGCTAGATGGCCCTTATCCAACTCATTATCTGATCGGTGAACAGCAACTGCAGGCGATGAAACCCGGAACGGTTTTGATTAATGCCGGACGTGGCCCTGTGATTGATAATGCTGCCTTGAAGAGGTGTCTGTATGAGCGTGAAGATCTAACAGTTGTGCTGGATGTCTGGGAGCATGAGCCTGATGTGGATCCGGAACTGATGGCTCGGGTAGATATTGCCACTCCCCATATTGCCGGTTATAGCCTGGATGGGAAAATTCGTGGCACGGAGATGGTATACAAAGCGCTATGTCAGCATTTTGGTTTTCCGGCCAGGGTTCGACTACCTGCTATTACGCCGTTGCCGGTGCTGAAACAAATGAAGTTCAATGAGGGAATGACTTTTTCAACAACCTGTTCAAAAGCAATCCGCTCTGTTTACGACATCCGTCGTGATGATGCGGTGATGCGAAAAAGGCTGATGGGGGCTGATAAGTCTCAACGCAAGCTGAAGTTTGATTTACTCCGTAAAGAGTACCCGGAACGTCGGGAGTTCAGTACGCTACGCGTGGAATTGAAAAACTGTACGTCAGAGTTAGTGCATGTTTTTCAGGCATTGCAGTTTAAGATTGGAGATGAACTCTGAATGGAGTTCATTCTTTTCTAGATAGTCAAAAAGTCCTGCCAGCAAACCAGCAGCGTTTTAAAATCATCCAGCCCGCAGTGACTGATGGATTCATTGTCGTAATAGTCCAGCTCTTCCATTTCATCACCGTCCATTTCGGTATCCAGAAGTGCTGCGTGAACCTCCGCGTGACTGCGTGTCAGATGAAGGCAGTAGTCACTTCCATCATCAAAATATTCCCAACGCTGCCCTTTCTCCAGGCTATCGATAACCTGTAACAGATGCTCCAGCTGCTGCCTGTTACTGCCCAGCTCTTCGGTCAGCCAGATGCCCATGGCTTCATGATCCACAGATAACTGGGCTTCAGGTCGCCCAGAATAATTGCGCTGGAAATGATAGTCCATAGTTTGTGATATCAGAGAAACCAATAAAAATCGTGGGCTATTTTAGGGGGCTGGGTAGGTTTGCCAATAAGTAGTTCAATCAAAAATGAATCTAAGTGCACCATTATGATTTGTGTGACTGTGAGCTTGGTCAGAATTGAGCAAACTGGGGGCAAGTGCGGATTTCTGTTTGGCAACGGAGTGTTGAAGTATTTATGCTAACAATGGCCTTTTACAGATGATAGAGTCTTACCCTAATCAGACTTTAGTAGACTTGTTGATAATCATAAAAACAGATTAAAGAACGGACTTTCCTGCGCCTGAGTTGGCATAGGGATAGAATAAAAATGAAGTAACTGTTCAGCACCCCCACATAAATCTGGAATTTTCTGATTTTTATACCATCCTCTTAAGCACCATTTTTCCACAATATTCGCCAGCATGATTCCAGAACTACCCGCAACTATGTCGGCTGAGATTCTCTTGAAAGAGAATGCAGAGCTGCGGATGAGAGTTGCCTGTCTGGAAGAGCGATGTCGAGAATTGGAAGAAAAGGTTGGCAAGAACAGTCAAAACAGCAGCAAGCCGCCATCGTCTGATGGTTATCAAAAACCTTGTAAAAACAGTAATTCTCCAGATCATTCTGACGACCTTTCCGCAGATAAAGGTACCGATCCATCGGATGAAAAACCCAATCCTAAAAGTCTGAGACAGTCTTCTGGTAATAAAGCCGGTGGAAAGAAAGGGCATCAGGGCACTTGTCTTAAACAGGTCGATATCCCTGACTATATTGAGTACCTTCCAGTTAAAGAATGCAATAAATGTCAGGCGTCTCTTCTTGATAGTGAGCCGGTCAAATATATTGAACGACAGGTGTTTGAACCAGGGAGACCGGGTGAATTTGAAGTAACGGCCCATAGAGCTGAAGTAAAAATCTGCACTTGTGGTTGTCGGAATCAGGCTGAATTCCCGGAAGGTGTTACCGCTGCCGCACAATATGGCTCAGCCACACAGGCTATGGCCGTCTATCTTAACCAATACCATTTCCTGCCTTTTAAGCGCGTGTCAGAGTATTTTAATACTCTCTATAAAATGAGTGTAAGTGCAGGCACTGTCGCCAATTTTGTGGCCAGAACCTATGAAAATCTGGCTTCTACTGAAGAGGTTATTCGTGACGCCTTGCGGGAATCGTCTGTTGCCGGAGCCGATGAAACGGGTATGCGGGCCGAGGGCTCTTTGCACTGGCTACACGTTATGCGGGATGAACAATGGACGCTCTACTACTTGTCTGAAAAGCGAGGTCGTGAGGCCATGGACACGATGGGCATACTGCTAACATTTGCAGGCGTTCTGGTTCATGATCATTGGAAATCCTATTTTGCATATGCGGCAACTCACGTACTTTGCAATGCCCATCACCTGAGGGAGCTTTTGGGTGTTGTTGATAGGGACAGCAATCAACTGGCGTTGCGATTGATGAAGCTACTGAGGCTTTCCTGGCATTACTGCAAGGGCTTTAAGACCATAGGTATGCTACAGATGCCAAGTGTTGTCTGTGAACGAATCGAGAAGATTTATGACCGGTTGCTTCAGCGGGCTCTAATGAAAGAAGTCGTCTATATGGAGAAGCAACGAGAGGAGCTTAAGCGCAAGAAAGTCAAGAATACTAAAGCTTACAATCTCTTCAAACGACTCACTGAGTTCAAGGCTGAGACACTGCGCTTCATGTCAGATTTTACCATTCCCTTCGATAACAATGGCAGTGAGCGGGATGTTCGAATGGCCAAGTTAAAGCAGAAAATCTCAGGCTGCTTCAGGAGTGCAGACGGTGGTTCTATGTTTGCACGGATTCGCAGCTATTTGTCGTCTGCCAGAAAACAGGGAATGGACATATATCAATCACTTCATAGAGCTGTTCGGAATTACTGTAATATGCCTTTGCTCAGTGCTGAATAGTTACAAAATGAAGATTTACTTGGAAGCAATCCAGGAAATAAGAGCACTTGTCGAACAGAATGAAATCAGAGATAAGCAGGATATCGAACAATATCTCGATCGCTGTTCAGAGCTTTGCCCTGTTGCAGAGGGTGTTTATGCCACCGTTTATAACCTTCCCGATGAGCCGGATAAGGTGGTTAAGGTGTGCCCTGACAAGAAAGATGGGTATTACCTTTTTGCCAGATGGTGCATGACACCGGAAAATCAGAGTAACCCACACCTTCCGGTTATTCACCGTGAAGATGTTATTACACTATCCTGCGGGATGGTGGTTCGCGTATACGTGGTTGAGCGTCTTTCAGACTTTACCGATGATGGGACGCGGGCAACACAGCCTCAGCATTTTCATGACTATGACTTTGGCCTTTTATGGAGCTGTTTCAAGGCGGTCATGCAGTCTTTTGGAATGGATAACAGTGATTTCCCTGAAAAAATCAAAACTCTGGAAGTGTTTATTGAGAAGATCAAAGGATCAAGTTCTAATCTGGCAAAAAGAGCGGACAACGATATCTCGGATGTTGTTGATGACCGTGTCATTGAGTCCCATCAAGCGTTTCTGGAAACGCTCTTTGATGTATTAACCCAGTTATCAACGGTGGGCTCAATGGATCTTCACGGCGGTAACTTTATGCTTCGTGACGATACGGTTGTGATTACTGACCCGATTGCTCATCAGTATATGGCATGAAATAAAGCGCTTGATTATCAGAGTTTCCTGAGGGCTATAATCAGGGATTATTATTGACTGTATGAGTGACGTCATTTTTCCAGAAAACTAAGACTAAGCTGAAGGCGATAATATCGACATATTGAGCTAATGGTGTTTTCGGCTTTAGTTCTGATTTTCTGCAGTTCGTCCTTATTTGGTAGGGTATTGTTATGGATGGTTATTTCTATATTTATCCATAGCCATCTGCCAAGCCAGATCATGCTAATATCGATATGCCGAGTGTCCCACAGTTCAGAAATTGCATTTCTTGTCGACTCTAAAAGCTCTTGTGTAGCAACGTCTTTTAACAGCAATTGTTTAAAATTTTTTCGCAGTGTCTTCAGCGGTAGCCGGATTAAAAAAAACAGCAGCAATATGGTCAGTAGGGAGTCGATATAAGGGGTGATCGGGTGACAATTCCCCAGATGGTATGCTAATGCAAACGCAGTAGCAGCAGCAGCGCCGACAGCCGCATCGACCAGCCATTCCTGAAATTCAAAATAGATCAGCGGTGATGGTTTTGAGCGATGAAGCAGAAAAAAAAGTGTCGCTGTAGCCCCTCCGATGATTGTTGAAAAAATCTCATAAGCCAGGGCAAGGTCAAACTCTGGTATATAACCTCCCATGAGGAGTTTACCAGTAGAAAAATACAGCAAGGCAAGGCACAGTCCCAGCAAAATGATGCTTTCAAAAAACAGCATTAATGGTTCAAGGGTTGGATAGCCATAAGGGCTTTCAGCCGATGGAGGCAGCTTGACCATCTGGGATATCCGCACATTTGCCATCATGGTCAATGTACAAAGCAAAGAATAACAGCCGTCCAGAAGTACAGCATTTGAACGGCTGTAGAAAGCGACGAGAATACCTGTCATACCAAAAAAAAGTTCAAGTACGACAGAACAGCGCAAAATGTTGAGTTCATTTAGCGGTAGCCACTGGCACATATTTTGCCCATCATAAAACTTTCAGGCGCGTGAGAATGCACTCTTTGCAATCTTCAGAGAAAGAGGTGTTATTGCTGTTCTTTTGAAATTTGGACCTCCAAAGCTGGTAACCTGGTTCTCGATGCCCGAGGAATGACAAGCTGCGTCCTTAAATTGCAAGTCAACAGAGCATCAAGCGTAAGGATGTTCCGTCGCCATTGTGCGACTTGTTCAATGTCATGCCGAAATAGTATGAATCAACTTAAAGGCTCTTTTCCAATTCCAGACTGCTATGTAACCAGCAAGTTGACTAAGGGCTGAAGAAGACTTTTGCCTCTTCGGCCAATATTATGCAAAAACTCAAAAAAGCCAAGGTAAAGGGGTAAAGCCTCTTGGGATATTCCCCTGTGAGGCCTTAGCCACGAGCGTAGAAGTGACCAAAACCCCTCCATAGTATTAACATGCACCTCGTAAATACCGTCTTTGTCATCATCACGAGCATACTCACCTTTGCCGTGACAGACCGTTTTATGTCTGAAGCCCCAGCTTTCAAGGTCATCATAGATGTTGTATTCATCGGTATAAATCTGGCTCTGTGGGGCTACGTGTTTCTTGATAAATGGTTCGATTGTCGCCTTCTTAACGTTCGACAGCATGTTGATAATGACCTGACCTCCCCTTTGAATCATTCCCAATACCGGCGGTTTGTCTTTTTCAAGAGTCCCACGGCCCGGAGCGCCTTTAAGCCTTCTTTTTCTCGGTGGACGATCCAGATTTTTTTAATGCTTCAGGGTGTCCCTTGTGACCAGCTACAATGTAGACCTCGTCGAATTCAACTTCGCCATCAAGAATCACTTCAGGCTTTCGGTCAACAACACCATTTCGTAAGACTGTGGTCATATGGTGTGCATCACTGACACACAGATCAAGTTCCTGAGCTATCTGGCTGTTGGAGACGTTCAGCCCCATTAAATAGAGACAGGCAATCCAGACTTTGAGTGGTCGGTGGTGTCCTGCGAAAACCGTATTTGTCAGGTCATCGAAGTAGCGCTTACAGGACTTACAGTAATAGTGCTGGCACTCTACCTGCACATTGTCGTGTCCATTCTTTTTGACATTCTCAGAATCACAGTGCGGACAGAGAACAGTGCCATCTGGCCAGCGGTTCTCACGGATCATCTCAAAGCAGGTGTCATTACTGATGAGATCTGAGATTCGGCCTATATTCATGGTCAATGCTGGCGATGGCTAATTATATCCACCAAGGATAGTTCAGCAGTTCGGAATTCGAAAAGAGCCTAGTATGAATCAACTTAAATTGCAGTTTAGTATTCAGCGTCCGCTGATGTTAATGGGCTACAGGGGGCTAGATTATTCCCTCAGGTGTCTCCTCTTCAGGGATTAAGGGATAGCTATCCGGGTTGGGTAGCTGGTAGTGCCACCACTTGGTTCTTAGAGGCTTAAAGCCAGCAATGTTCATCACGCCTGCCAGCAGAAGTCGGTTGCGCTGTGCTTCTTCTGAAACCAGATCGTTGCCATGATGAGCCAGCGGGCGAAAGTCATCAAACATACTACCCATTTCCAGTTCCCGGCCGAAATGGTCAGTGATGGTGAGATCTATAGCAACGCCTCTGCAGTGAGGGCATAGGTCGGATTCCGGGTTACCAACATAATCGGAGTCAGGCATATGTTTAAACAGGGTTTTTTGTGCCAATAATGGGCGAAAGGCATCCCGGATTTTGAGTCTTAGATTGAGTGGTTTTAGCAGTTCAACCGCTTTCAACAGGCATGTCAGAGCGTCAGTATGTAAGTAGCAAAGGTTGCTTTTGTAAACAGGTTTACCGGTGAAATTGTTGCTACTGGCGTAGACGATATCAAGTGTTACCGTATGGCGTTTTTCGCTAAGCAGAACCAGATTGCCGATGTTATTTATCATCATTGGAGTCTCCATACCAAGGCAAAAAGCAAGCATAGTCACTATTTCACAGGTTTCCTGTATTTTTAGCGGGGTATGGGGTTCCGTTCATCCTGAGCCTGCCGAAGGGCGAGAAATCCGGCACCTCATATTGTGCCAGCCATCCTTCGACTCCACTTAGATGAACGGAGACCGGTTCATAACGGCGAAATAATTTTGGGAATCTTCTGAGGCATTTGGCGACAACCTCCTTCTCAGGAATGGCCATAGCGTGTTCTTAGCTGCCGCTTTCCTATAGGCAAGCATTTTTGTCACTGCCGGGTAAACCAAACATATGAACTATCAGTGAACAAATCGGTCTTACATACCAAACGCTTTATTCAGTCAGCACGTTTATGGAAAGTCTTCACCAGTCGGTTCCCAGGTGCATACCACTGACTCGTTGCAAGAAGAACTTTGGTTTGCAATTGGGGCCGCAGTGCAAGGTTTACGCCCTGGCCGTTGTGCATCATGTTTTATGTGCCTGCGGTCAGCTTTTGCCCTACAAAAAGGGTGATAGGAATGCATTAAGCGCGCGTAAAATTGCCAAGTTCTGTGGTTCGGCCGTCGGTGAGATTACTTCGCCCGAGCTGTTCCAGAAAGTGGCCAGCAGGATGGGAATGGCCACCAGTTTACGTGCATATAAAGACCCGGTTGAGATGGTGTTGCTGCTCGACCATGCCTTTCGAGCGGGGTGTCACGTCATTGTTTTTGTCCAGATGGACCGGGACACCAGCAGTCGCCCGGCCTCGTCCGACTGCCAGAGTCAGTGGCTTGAGCACGCTATTGTGGTTGTCGGTTGGAGTTCAGGCACTCTGACAACGCTTAAAGCTAAGGGCGATGTTAGTAAAGTGGAATACAAAACGCTCTTCGTGACCTGTTTTGCCCGATCCGGTGGTGCAGAAGACATCAGCCTGTCCGAGATCTACAACAGCTCCTGCCAGGTGGTGGAACAGAGAAAGCCTGAGCGTTTCTACAAACATTTGACTCTTGATCGTCATGTGCCAGATCGTACTGTCAAGGACTCCTGGCTTGGCATCTGCGATCCATGTCTCAAAGGTGGGGATTCTTGCTACTGGCACGATTTTGATTTTCGTTACCAACATTACCTTAAGCTCCATCGCGAAAAGTATCCGGATTTGCACATATCCTGTGACCTGGACGCCTTATTCGATAGGGCTGCAGCCGGGCTTGTTCCTGGAATTGTTACCCGCGAATCGTTTTCGGATAATGGCAGTTTCAGAAAGAAACTGGTCATAGTCTCTTTGAAAACGACAGATGATTAAATTATGAGAGGGTGGATCTGAAAGGTTGGCAAGCTGAAACTTTTTTCTGCCTGATGGGGTTATAGAACGGATACGAAGAGGTGATTCGTTAATTGATGTTAGCCCTTCAGGTAAATCATCCGAGGGGTGAAAAAGTGCGACGAACTCTTTGTGATGAGCTACTTTGTGATGAGCTACTTAGTGTCAGTGGTATTAGCTCCGGTTTAATAATGGGGTAGTTCATGGCTCCAGGCAGTTGATAGTGCCACCATTCAGTATCTAAAGGGTCGAAGCCGGCAATATTCATGACCCCTGCCAGAAGTAAACGGTTACGCTGCGCCTCTGTAGAAATCTGTTCATTGCCATGGTGTGCCAGGGGACGGAAGTCATCAAATGGTGTTCCCATCTCAAGCTCATGGCCGAAATGGTCAACGATGGTGAGGTCAATTGCTATTCCGCGGCAGTGGCTGCACAAGCCAGTGTCCGGGTTGGAAACGTAATCAGGGTCAGGGAAAAACCTGAATAATTCAGCTTGAGCCGTTTTTGGTCTGAAAGCATCCCATATTTTCAATTTCAAATTCAGGGGGCGCAATAACTCTGAAGCTTGTTTGATTCCCTGTGCGGCCGCTGGGTGAAGATAGCAATCCTGGCTTTTATAAACCGGTTGACCGGTAAAATTATTACTGGTTGCATACGCCAATTCGATGTCAATGCCAAACTCTTCTGCAGTAATCAGTGTCAGCTCAGGGGGCATGGTTGCTTTCATTAAAACGGTCTCACGTTTAAAAACAGTAGCATTGGCTGTGACCCAATAGGGAGGGTTATGTTCAGGGCTTCAAGCGCTGACTTGGTACCGCTAAAGCAGATGGCTCTGGCTAATTATTATTTATCTGAGTTTAGACGAAGCATGGAAAGGAAGAATGGGAATAAATCCGGTATCACTTTTGTAAGTGACACCGGGAAAGAAAAAGAGGAGAAGGTTAACTGCGATCAGCTAAGTGTACGTAGTCACGTTTCGCCTCACCGGTGTATAGCTGACGAGGACGCCCGATACGGTAATCACCGCTGATCATCTCATGCCAGTGAGCAATCCAACCCGGAGTGCGACCGGTAGCAAAGATTACGGTAAACATCTCTGTCGGAATGCCCAGTGCTTTGAGAATAATGCCTGAGTAGAAGTCCACATTGGGGTAAAGCTTCTTCTTGATGAAGTACTCATCTTCCAGAGCGATCCTCTCCAGACGCTTGGCAATCTTGAACAGAGGGTCATCTTCAAGGCCCAGTTCCGTCAGGACTTCGTCACAGGTCTGCTTCATTACTTTGGCGCGAGGGTCAAAGTTCTTGTAAACACGGTGTCCAAAGCCCATCAGGCGGAATGGGTCATCCTTGTCTTTTGCTTTGGCAATATACTCATCGATATTGGCTTCATCACCAATCTCGTTCAGCATAACCAACACCGCTTCATTAGCACCGCCATGGGCAGGACCCCAGAGTGCGGCGATACCAGCCGCAATACAGGCAAATGGGTTGGCGCCGGAAGAGCCTGCAAGACGAACGGTTGATGTGGACGCATTTTGTTCGTGGTCAGCGTGCAACAGGAAGATGCGATCCATGGCTTTTGCCAGAACAGGCTTGACCTCATAGTCTTCACAGGGGGTAGCAAACATCATATGAAGGAAGTTGCCGCCGTAGCTCAGGTCATTTCGTGGATAGATAAATGGCTGGCCAATGGAGTATTTGTAAGCCATCGCAGCAAGCGTAGGCATTTTGGAAATCAGGCGGTAGGCACAGATTTCACGATGTACTTCATTGGTGATGTCCAGTGAGTCGTGATAGAACGCAGAGAGAGCCCCGACAACACCACACATGACCGCCATTGGATGGGCATCACGGCGGAATCCGGAGAACAGGTCACTCATTTGTTCATGGATCATGGTGTGACGCATGATGGTGTTTTCAAACTTTTCCTTTTCCTGGCGGTTGGGGAGGTCTCCATAAAGCAACAGGTAACAGGTTTCCAGGTAATCAGACTGCTCAGCCAGTTGTTCTATTGGATAGCCACGATGAAGAAGAATACCGTTGTCACCATCGATGTAAGTGATTTTGGACTCACAGGATGCAGTGGAAACAAACCCCGGATCGTAGGTGAACAGACCGCTGGAAGTCAGCCCCCTGACATCAACAACATCAGGCCCCAGAGAGCCTGAATAAATCGGTAACTCCAGAGCATGGTCGGTGCCGTCGTCCATGCCGGGAATGGAGAGTAGAGCTTTCTTGTCAGCCATTTATGGCCTCCTGTCATGCCGTTTGGTCTCGTTATAGTTACTTTAGATGGATGCTTTTTGAAAAATGAAGCCACTTTATCTCAAATAAAGCTGGGATCTGAATTAAATATTCGAATTAGGTGTTATTTAGCTTCCTTCTACGGTTCGACCACTATAGAGCGATATATTTTTTTGTCAAACGAACTGAATATGGATGTAATCCGTAGCAAGCATACTGTTTCGGTTTGGTGTATTAGTGGTAAATGCTTATCAAGGTGAGCAATTGTAATTACTTAAGGTAGACATTAAGCCCCACCCACCGCACAAAGGCCTAATCTTGTACGCCCTGAACAACCATCCCGTGCAGGGTGTTCTCGTTTCGCATTATTTCCCCAGAAGTCCAGTAGCTTTTTAATGCATGAGACCAATGACTTTCCTGCATTCATCAACGATGAAATCACATTACCAAACAGGTGAGTCCCACTTTTCATCACCTTGTGCGTCGAGATTTCCTCAATGCTCCCACTTTCACAGAGGTTCGCCTGTGCAGCATGGGCAAGGTACCTTTTCAACGTCACAACCACAAAGGACATCAGAATCAGGCTAAACACCAGTGTCGCTGATTTGGTGTTAAAACGATGCCACCCTGAATAGGATTTGATCTCTTTGAAAATCAGCTCTATCTGCCACCGTAGACGATAGGCCTGGAGCACATCACTCAAGGTGAACTCCACCCGGTTCAGGTTGGTCACAACGAAAACCCACTTCTGTTTTTTGTCATTCCAGCGGACAACCAAGCGGAATGGCCAGGCTTTGAATCCCGGCCATTCTACATCCAGGTCGAGGCACTGGTCTTTGGGGAAGCCAGACAGTACATCCTTCAGTTTTTGTCCTTTGTAGCGATTGAGATTCTTGCCATCCTCCCGTACCGCGCTGAGTATCGTCGGGTTGATACTCTGAGGTGCCTTGCAGATAAAAGAACCCTCCCTGTCATCAATAGCGGCAAAGAGTTCCAGCTCAAAATAACCGGCATCCATTAGCATCAGGATATAGGCCATGGATGTTGGCAGTGGTGGCAGACAGTCTCTTTCTGAACGGGTATCTTCAGTCAGCTGCACCCGCACCAGGTTGTTGGTGAGAAGATCCATTGTCGTATGAAGCTCGACGGCAGCAGGACTGACCGTTGAGAACCTGCCGGGAAATGCTTCTTTCAGGGCATCATAGACAGCTTGTGACGAACCGTCCTGAATCAGAATGTGCTCAAACTCTGAAAATGGACTGTCTTCATCAAACGCCATGACTTTGCGGGAAAATATTTCCAGACACTGCACCCATAGCCACAGGATAAGAGTAGGCAGCGCGTCCTTTTTAGCTTGATTTGCCCAAGAACGATAAGAGACATTCAGCCCCGTCAACTCGTTAAATTTACGGTGTAGATCCGCCTGGGTATCGCAGTTTCCATCACCAGCGAGGGCATCGATCAGTGAGAGGATAAAATCCAAAGGACGGATATCTCGCTGTCGTATAGTAAAACCAAGCTGTTCCGCCATACTTAGGAGTTCTGACCGGTCGAAACAGGTCAACAGTTTTTTTCAACTAATCTACTATTTGCAGTACTCATCTTGTTCAGCCATTGATAATGGTTTCGAAGCTTTATTGTGGCTGTTCAAGGTGGGTTCTGCCGCCGGAAACGAACCTTTTTTGAGCTTAATGTCTACCCTAAGATTGTAATTACCTGTTAGAGTGTATATACTCCGATTCCGAAGGCATAAGGGCTGGTTTACTGAACCCCGGCTTTCATTGAGGGGGAATCGTTTATTCTGCATTCAGCGCTTCCCGCCTGCTTGTCGATAGGGTCCAGAGAACCCGGAAGTTCTTGCTGATTCTGCTGTGTACGCCACCGAGCGTTGGGGCAAAAGAGTGAACACTAAAAGACCTGTCAATCTTGATATTACAACAATCAAACTACCTCTGCCCGCATACACCTCGATATTGCATCGCGTTTCGGGTGTTATCCTGTTTATAGGTTTGGGTTTTCTGCTACACGGATTAGAACTGTCGCTTGCTTCCGAAGAGTCATTTGGCTCTCTCAAGGCATTGCTGTCAGCTCCATTGGCAAAGCTAATAATTTGGGGCGTGCTGTCTGCCTTGATTTACCATTTTGTTGCTGGAGTGAAACATCTTTTGATGGATATGGATGTGGGTGATGGCAAGGAGTCAGGAAGGCTGGGGGCCATTATTACTCTGGTTCTGTCAATAGTGCTGATTATCCTTGCAGGGGTTTGGATATGGTAACCAATATCACCAACTTATCCCGCAGCGGTCTTTATGACTGGATGCTGCAAAGGCTGACGGCAATCATTCTTGCTACCTACTCGGTTTTCCTGTTGGGCTATCTGCTCATCAATCCTGATCTACAGTTCGGCCAATGGGCGAAACTCTTTGATGAAACATGGATGCGGGTTTTTACCCTGCTGGCGTTGGTCTCTATTCTGGCTCACGCCTGGGTTGGTATGTGGACGATTACCACTGACTATTTAAATGATCGTGCTTTTGGCGGTAAGTCCGTTCTAATTCGTTTTCCTATTCAGGTTGTGTGCTTTATTGCCTTGTTCAGTTATGTGATCTGGGGCGTGCAAATTCTTTGGGGGCTTTGATCGATGTCAGCACTTCGTACCCTTACCTATGATGCCATCGTTATAGGTGGTGGGGGCGCAGGCATGCGTGCTGCGCTCCAGCTTACCCAGGGCGGAATCAAAACGGCCTGTGTCAGCAAAGTGTTCCCTACCCGTTCTCATACGGTATCTGCCCAGGGTGGTATTACCTGTGCGATCGCCAGCGCAGATCCTAAAGATGACTGGCGTTGGCACATGTTTGATACGGTAAAAGGCTCTGACTATATCGGTGATCAGGATGCCATTGAGTATATGTGCTCGGTGGGTCCGCAGGCGGTTTTTGAGCTGGAGCATATGGGCTTGCCATTCTCCCGTACCGAAGAGGGTCGAATTTATCAGCGCCCATTCGGCGGCCAGTCCAAAGACTTTGGCAAAGGTGGTCAGGCTGCCAGAACCTGTGCCGCGGCAGATCGAACGGGTCATGCACTGCTTCACACGTTATATCAGGCTAACTTGAAGGGGGGGACGACCTTCCTTAATGAGTGGTATGCCGTTGATTTGGTGAAGAACCAGAAAGGGCAGGTTGCCGGTGTAATTGCCATTGATATTGAAAGTGGTGAAACCGTTTATATCAAAGCTAAAGCAACGGTGATGGCTACCGGTGGTGCAGGCCGTATTTACGCTTCTACCACAAATGCCCTGATCAATACCGGTGACGGTATCGGTATGGCGTTGCGTGCCGGATATCCAATGCAGGATATGGAGATGTGGCAGTTCCACCCTACCGGGATTCATGGAGCGGGTGTGCTGGTGACAGAGGGTTGTCGGGGTGAAGGTGGTTACCTGATTAACAGTGAAGGTGAACGCTTTATGGAGCGTTATGCACCAAACGCCAAAGACCTTGCTGGCCGGGATGTTGTTGCGCGCTCCATGGTTATCGAAATTCTCGAAGGTCGGGGTTGTGGTCCTAACAAGGATCATGTTCTGCTGAAGCTGGATCATCTGGGTGAAGAAACACTCAATCTTCGTTTGCCCGGTATTTGCGAGCTGTCGAAAACCTTTGCTCATGCCGATCCTGTAAAAGTACCAGTGCCTGTGGTACCAACCTGCCACTATATGATGGGGGGGATTCCAACCAATGTTGGTGGTCAGGCTCTTCGTCAGGATGAGGCGGGTAATGATCAGGTTATTGAAGGCCTTTATGCCTGTGGTGAGGCTGCCTGCGTATCGGTTCATGGTGCAAATCGACTGGGTGGTAACTCTCTCCTGGATTTGGTGGTCTTTGGTCGTTCTGCTGGTTTGCAGATTGAGAAAAACCTGAAAGAAGGTTTCGATTTAGTGGATGCTTCTGGCAGTGATGTGGACGCAGCCCTGACCCGACTTGATCGCCTGAACCAATCAGGCAGTGGTGAAAGCGTTGCCAGGGTACGTGCTGATCTGCAAAACACCATGCAGCTCTATTTTGGTGTATTTCGCGAGGGTGAGAGCATGCAGGAGGGTCTCAAGCTGCTGGATGAGTTGGGTGAGCGGCTGGCGAACCTGCACCTCCAGGATAAAAGCCTGGCCTTTAATACGGCCAGGGTTGAAGCGCTGGAGCTGGAAAACCTGTATCAGGTTGCTTATGCAACAGCAGTTTCTGCAGAGGCCAGAAAAGAGTCTCGTGGTGCTCATGCCCGTAATGATTATCAGGGGCGGGATGATGAAAACTGGTTGGCGCACTCGCTTTACTCACCGATTGATAAATCTGTCAATAAGCGTGCTGTTAACTTTGCCCCTGCAACAATGGAGGCATTTCCTCCCAAGGCAAGAAGCTATTAGTTCATAGGTTCAGGGGAGAAAAGATTATGAAGGTAAGTGTCTATCGCTATAATCCGGAAACCGATAAAAAACCATATATGATGGCGTTCGATGTCACCATCCCGGAAGGCAAGGACCTGATGGTTCTGGATGTTCTCAATCTGATTAAAGAGCAGGATCCAACGCTGGTTTACCGGCGTTCCTGCCGGGAAGGTGTTTGTGGCTCCGACGGTTTGAGTATTGGCGGTACCAATGGCCTGGCCTGTATTACCCCTTTGTCGGAAGCTGCCAAGGGTAACAAACTGGTCATTCGTCCACTGCCCGGATTGCCAGTGATCAGGGATCTGGTGGTCGACATGAGTCTTTTCTATAAACAGTATGAAAAGATCAAGCCATATCTGATTAATGACAAACCAGCTCCGGCAATTGAACGCCTCCAGTCTCCTGAAGACAGAGAAAAGCTGGACGGACTCTATGAGTGTATACTTTGTGCCTGTTGCTCAACTGCTTGTCCTTCCTTCTGGTGGAATCCCGATAAATTTGTTGGGCCTTCCGGGTTGCTGCAAGCTTATCGTTTTCTTGCTGACAGCAGGGATACGGCGACTGAGGAGCGTTTGGCGGAGCTTGATGACCCATTCAGTGTTTTCCGTTGCCGAGGTATCATGAACTGTGTCAATGTCTGTCCCAAAGGATTGAACCCGACCCGGGCTATTGGTCATATAAGACAAATGTTGTTTAAGAGTGCAACATAGTGTAATGGTATGGTTGTGGGTCATTCCACCGTGTTGGTGGTTGTTGGCGATAAAAATTGCTCCCTGTGAATCTTTTTTTGGGGTTGCCTCCGAACCATGGAGCCGCAAAATTAGCTAAGCTGTGTCAGGAGTGTGCAGGCGGCTTCTGGTATTATTTAGCCTGCTATTAAATATATATGAAATGAATTGTGCTGCTGCCATCCGGGATGATGGGGGTCGCAACAGCTTGAACCAGCAGGGGCGGTCGGAAAACATCCGATCTTATCTGAGGGGGATTGTTCACTGACTGATTATCGTGACCATCAGTGACGTCTGTTTTTCAGCCCATCAGGGTTGTTACAAACAGGCAGACTCCCGGGATAAGCCCCAGACACATGGGGTAATGATCATGCAAGAAGGTGTAATGCAGCGGATGTGGAATTCATCCCACATTGCCGGGGGAAATGCTGCATACGTCGAAGATATGTACGAACGCTATCTGCGCGATCCCAATAGCGTAGAAATTCAATGGCGTGACTATTTTGAAAAGTTGCCCCCGGTCAGTGGTGGAGGAGCAGACGTTCCACATTCTACCATTCAGGAAAATTTCATTCTTATGGCGCGTCAGCGTCAGACTACCCGCCCGATTCAAACATCGTCTGTTTCCAGCGATCATGAGCGCAAGCAGGTGCAGGTTCTGCGCTTGATCAGCGCTTTTCGGATTCGTGGTCATCAGCAGGCGGTTATCGATCCTCTTGGCGTGATGAAACGGGAAGAGTTTCCGGACCTGTCCCTTGCATACCATGGTCTTAATGAAGCAGATCTGGATACCGGGTTTCAGACGTCAACTCTGTTTATCGGCAAAGAATACGCTTCGCTTCGGGAAATATACGACGCCTTAAAAGCCACCTATTGTCAGTCAATTGGCGTTGAGTACATGCACATTCCCCAGACAGAAGAACGTCGCTGGTTCCAGAGTCGGATGGAAAGTGTTCGCAGCCGACCGGAAGTGGGTGTTGAAGCCAAGCTTCACCTGCTTGAGCGATTGACTGCAGCGGAGGGTCTGGAAAAATATCTGGGTACCAAGTTTCCCGGAACCAAGCGATTTGGCCTGGAGGGCGGTGAATCACTGATCCCTATGCTGGATGAGATTATTCAGCGTTCCGGTTCCTATGGTTCCAAGGAACTCGTTATCGGAATGGCTCACCGTGGCCGCCTGAACGTGCTGGTCAATATTCTGGGGAAGAAGCCGGGTGATCTGTTTGACGAGTTTGAAGGCAAGAAGCTGGTTGAGCGAGGCTCCGGAGATGTGAAATACCATCAGGGTTTTTCTTCCAACGTGATGACACCGGGTGGTGAGGTACACCTTGCCCTGATGTTTAATCCATCGCATCTGGAAATTGTTACTCCGGTTGTTGAGGGTTCCGTCAGGGCTCGTCAGGACCGCCGTAAGGATTTAGTTGGTAACCAGGTCGTCCCTATTGCCATTCACGGTGATGCCGCTTTTGCCGGACAGGGGGTTGTGATGGAAACCCTGCAGATGTCCCAGACCAGGGCCTATAAAACCGGTGGCACCATTCATATCATTATTAATAATCAGGTTGGCTTTACCACCAGTTTCCGTGAGGATGCCCGCTCAACGGAATATTGTACCGATGTTGCCAAGATTGTGGGTGCGCCGATCCTCCATGTTAATGGTGATGATCCTGAAGCGGTTCAGTTTGTCACCAAGCTGGCACTTGATTACCGGATGGAGTTCCGTAAAGACATTGTTGTTGATCTCGTCTGTTACCGTCGTCGCGGGCATAATGAAGCGGATGAGCCGTCCGCAACCCAGCCAATGATGTACAGCAAGATTAAAACACACATGACTACCCGCGATCTTTATGCCAAGGCTCTGTTGGGTGAAGGTGTTATCAGTGAGGCGGACGACAAAGAGTTAGTAGAGAGTTTCCGTAATGTGCTCGACAACGGCGAACATGTGGTCAAGTCACTGGTAAAAGAGCCAAATAAAGAGCTCTTTGTTGACTGGACGCCTTATCTTGGCCACGAATGGACTGCCCGTCATGATACCCGTGTTGCAGTAGGAACACTGCAAGCGTTAGGTCAGAAGCTCTGTGAAATACCGGAAGGTTTTGTGCTGCAGCGCCAGGTCAGCAAGATCGTTGAGGACCGCCGTAAAATGGCAGCAGGTGCTCTTCCTATTAACTGGGGATGTGCTGAACTGCTGGCTTATGCGTCACTGTTAATGGAAGGTAGTGAAGTTCGAATTACCGGGCAGGATGTCGGTCGGGGAACGTTTTCTCACCGTCATGCGGTGTTCCATAATCAGAAAGACGGTTCAACTCTGGTCAATCTGGCCAGGCTTTCCCGGGATCAGCCACGATTCCAGATCTGGGACTCATTCCTGTCAGAGGAAGCCGTTCTTGCTTTTGAGTATGGTTACTCTGCCACGACGCCCAACGCACTGGTTATCTGGGAAGCTCAGTTTGGTGATTTTGCTAACGGTGCGCAGGTGGTTATTGATCAGTTTATTTCCAGTGGTGAGCACAAGTGGGGGCGCCTGTCAGGGCTCACCATGCTGCTGCCCCATGGTTATGAAGGTCAGGGTCCTGAGCACTCATCTGCCCGGCTTGAGCGATTCCTGCAGTTATGTGCGGAACATAATATTCAGGTCTGTGTTCCGACAACGCCCGCTCAGGTGTTCCACATGTTGAGACGGCAGGTGTTGCGTCCGCTTCGTAAACCATTGGTGGCATTTACCCCCAAGAGTCTGCTCCGCCACAAACTGGCTACCTCCTCTCTGGAAGAGCTGGCAGATGGCAGTTTCCAAACCATAATTCCTGAGATTGATGGGCATGAGCCATCAGCGATTACCCGGATGATTATGTGCTCAGGCAAGGTTTACTATGACCTGCTTGATAAGAAGAGAGCGGAAGGTTTGAATGATACGGTTGTTATCCGGATTGAACAGCTCTACCCGTTCCCTCAGGACGACCTGGATGAGCTGATTAGCAGCTATCCAAACCTGAAAGATGTGGTCTGGTGTCAGGAAGAACCAATGAACCAGGGGGCATGGTACTGTAGCCAGCATCACATGCGTCGCTCAGTTGCCGTACATCCCAATAAAATGATGAGTCTCAAGTACGCAGGGCGTGAAGCATCAGCAGCTCCGGCATGTGGCTATATGTCAACACATGCTCAGGAGCAGCAGCAATTGGTAAACGATGCTTTCAGCATTTGAATAAAGAAAATTTTCTGCTCAAGACTGAGCAGTGATGTTAGTCAAACGGCCAGCAGGTATTACTTATCGATCTGGCCAGAGCGTTTAACACAGTTTCTGTGAATAACGCTCCATGGGGCGAAGACGCAAAGGATAAATAATGGCCACTGAAATTAAAGCACCTACTTTTCCTGAATCCGTTGCTGATGGCACGGTTGCCACCTGGCACAAGAAGCCAGGTGAGCAATGTCAACGGGATGAGCTGCTGGTTGATATCGAAACCGACAAAGTTGTTCTTGAAGTTGTTGCCCCGGCAGATGGTGTTTTGAGTGACATTATCAAGCCTGAAGGTGACGTTGTTCTCAGCAATGAAGTCGTTGGTATCTTTGCAGAGGGAGCTGCTGCTGGCATTGCCCCGGTATCTGCTGAAGCTTCGGCTGCCCCGGCAGCTTCATCGGAAACTGTCAGGAAAGAACCGGTTCTCAGTCCTTCAGCACGGCGGATGGCTGATGAGAAAGGTCTTGATCCTGCGGCCATTACCGGTACTGGTAAAGGTGGTCGTGTAACCAAGGAAGACGTGGTTCGTCATGTAGAAGGTGGTGGTCAGGTCTCACCTGCCCCGACTACAGTATCCACTGCGGCAGCATCCACTGCATCAGCTTCAGCACCTCGGGTAGAGGCAACAGCACCGGTATTTGCCGGTGAACGTATAGAGAAACGGGTTCCAATGACCCGTTTGCGTGCCAAGGTTGCTGAACGGCTGGTTCAGGCCCAGCAAAATGCGGCCATGTTGACTACGTTCAACGAGATTAACATGAAGCCGGTCATGGAACTTAGAACCCAGTTCAAGGATCTGTTTGAGAAACGTCATGGCGTACGGCTTGGTTTCATGTCTTTCTTTGTCAAGGCCTGTGTTGAAGCGCTTCGCCGCCATCCGGTGGTCAATGCCTCTATTGATGGTAACGACATTGTCTACCATGGTTATCAGGATATCGGGGTTGCCGTTTCCAGTGATCGAGGGCTGGTTGTTCCGGTGCTTCGTAACACAGAAGATATGAGTCTTGCCGATATTGAGGCAAAAATACGCGAGTTTGGTAAAAAGGCAATGGATGGTAAGCTTGGCATCGATGAGATGACGGGTGGAACATTTACCATTTCTAATGGGGGCGTATTTGGTTCACTGTTGTCAACTCCCATCCTGAATCCACCTCAGTCAGCAATTCTGGGTATGCATAAAATTCAGGAACGCCCGATGGCGGTTAATGGCAAGGTGGAAATTTTACCGATGATGTACCTTGCCCTGTCCTATGACCACCGATTGCTGGATGGTAAGGATGCAGTCACCTTTCTCGTGACCATCAAGGAGCTGCTGGAAGATCCGGGCAGAATGCTTCTGGACGTTTGATGACAGATTGTCTGGGAGCGCCTTATTTTTTTCTATAACACTGTGCTCCCCGTTGTTGTCTTGATCTGTTAAACCTTGTTTTATAAACCGTACGTTTTGGAAATAACTTATGGCAAATCAGTTCGACGTGGTGGTTATTGGCGCAGGCCCTGCTGGTTACGTCTGCGCTATTCGCGCAGCCCAGTTGGGGCTGAAGACTGCCTGTATTGAGAAGTGGTCCGATGATAAGGGCAAGGCCAGACTGGGCGGTACCTGCCTGAATGTTGGCTGTATCCCTTCCAAGGCACTCCTCGATAGCTCCCACAAATATATTGAAGCCAAGGAAGATTTTGTCAGACACGGCATTATGCACAGTGGCGTCGAGATCGACGTACCTGCCATGCTGGCCCGTAAGGACAAAATTGTAAACCAGTTGACTTCGGGTGTTACCGGCCTGTTCAAGGCAAATGGAGTGACCTTGTTGGAAGGTGCCGGTAAAGTGCTGTCTGGCAAGCAGGTTGAGTTAACCAGGGCTGATGGCTCTGTGGAAGCGGTTGATGCTGCGAACGTCGTGATTGCAACCGGCTCTCGTCCTATTGAAATTCCACCCACTCCGCTGACTGATGGTCTGATTGTTGACTCTACCGGTGCTCTTGAGTTTCAGGAAGTCCCCAAGCGTCTGGGCGTTATCGGTGCTGGTGTGATTGGTCTGGAGCTGGGCTCTGTATGGGGAAGACTGGGCTCTGAAGTGGTGGTTCTTGAAGCCCAGGATAAGTTCCTGCCTTTGGCTGATCAGCAGATTGCCAAAGAATCCCGGAAGATCTTCGCTAAGCAGGGGCTTGATATTCGTTTAGGTGCACGTGTTACCGGTTCTGAGGTTAAGGGTAAGGAGGTTGAGGTTACTTATCAGGATGCCAATGGTGATGAGCAGAAGCTGTCCTTTGATAAGTTGATCGTTGCTGTCGGCCGTCGTCCTTTTACTGAAAACCTGCTGGCTGCTGACTCCGGTGTAAATCTGGATGAGCGTGGCTTTATTTTCGTTGATGACCACTGCGTAACTGACGTTCCTGGTGTTTACGCCATTGGGGACGTGGTTAGAGGCCCTATGCTCGCTCATAAGGGCAGTGAAGAGGGCATTATGGTTGCGGAAATCATTGCTGGCCAGAAGGCACAGATGAATTATGACCTGATTCCTTCGGTTATTTATACTCATCCTGAAGTGGCATGGGTTGGTAAAACGGAAGAAGAAGTCAAGGCCAGTGGCGAAGAGTACAAGGTGGGTACCTTTCCTTTTGCCGCCAGTGGTCGTGCGCTCGCTGCCAATGATAGTCATGGCATGGTTAAAGTGATTGCTGACAAGGTAACTGACCGTATTCTCGGTGTTCATGTCGTCGGCCCAAGTGCTGCTGAATTAGTGCAGCAGGGGGTTATTGCCATGGAGTTCGCCGCCAGCAGTGAAGATCTTGCGTTGACCATTTTCTCTCACCCAACCCTGAGTGAAGCGCTGCACGAAGCCGTTCTGGCTGTTGACGGCCATGCAATTCATATTGCCAATCGCAAGCGGCGCTAAATCTGTCTATTGTAAGTGGAGCGGTCAGGGTCGACCTGCTCTCTTCTCCCAGAATATATCCAGGGATATGGATTGACGAGAAACTTAAAAACAACGCTTAAATAAAAAAGAGGGCCGCGTCAGAATGAATCTTCACGAATATCAGGGCAAACAGCTCTTTGCCAAATATGGGCTGCCCGTGTCTCATGGCGTCGCTGCGGATACTCCAGAGCAGGCAGCCGCTGCTGCCGATGTAATCGGTGGCAATCAGTGGGTTGTTAAGGCACAGGTTCACGCAGGTGGCCGCGGTAAGGCGGGCGGTGTTAAATTGGTTACCAGCAAGGACGAAATCCGTGCGTTTGCAGAACAGTGGTTAGGTAAAAAACTGGTCACTTACCAGACGGATGAAAATGGCCAACCGGTCAGCAAGATACTGGTTGAAAGCTGCACTGAAATTGATAAAGAGCTTTATCTTGGAGCCGTTGTCGATCGCGCAACCCGTCGCATTGTTTTCATGGCTTCCACCGAAGGTGGTGTGGAAATTGAGAAGGTGGCAGAAGAGACGCCGGAAAAAATCCTCAAGGCGATCATTGATCCGCTGACCGGCGCTCAGCCTTTTCAGGCTCGTGAGTTGGCGTTCAAACTGGGCCTTGAAGGTAAACAGATCAAACAGTTTACCCAGATTTTCCTTGGCCTTGCCAAGCTCTTTCAAGAGTGTGATCTTGCTCTGCTTGAAATCAATCCGCTGGTTATCACCAAAGAGGGTGACCTCCACTGTCTTGATGCGAAAATCAACATTGACAGTAATGCCCTGTATCGTCAGCCACAGCTAAAAGCCATGCATGATCCTTCCCAGGAAGATGCCCGTGAAGCCCATGCGGCAGAGTGGGAGCTGAACTATGTGGCGCTGGATGGCAACATTGGCTGTATGGTGAATGGCGCAGGCCTTGCCATGGGGACGATGGATATTGTCAAGCTGCATGGCGGTGCTCCCGCGAACTTCCTCGATGTGGGTGGTGGTGCAACCAAAGAGCGGGTTACAGAAGCATTCAAAATCATTCTTTCTGATGACAGTGTGAAGGCGGTTCTGGTTAATATCTTTGGTGGTATTGTCCGCTGTGACCTGATCGCTGAGGGTATTATCGGCGCTGTCAAAGAGGTAGGTGTTGAAGTGCCCGTGGTGGTTCGTCTGGAAGGCAATAATGCTGAACTGGGTGCACAGACCCTTGCCAACAGTGGGCTTGATATCATTGCCGCCAACAGTTTGACCGAGGCTGCTCAACAGGTAGTTAAGGCAGCGGGGAACCAGTAATGAGCATTTTAATTAATAAAGACACGAAAGTTATCTGCCAGGGGTTCACCGGTGCCCAGGGGACATTCCATTCCGAGCAAGCCATTGCTTATGGCACTCGCATGGTGGGTGGTGTAACCCCCGGAAAAGGAGGTCAGACTCACCTGGGCCTGCCAGTGTTTAACACGGTTGCTGAAGCGGTTGATCAGACGGGTGCAGAAGCTTCCGTTATCTATGTTCCAGCCCCTTTCTGTAAAGACTCCATCCTTGAAGCAGCGTATGCAGGCATCAGATTGATTGTCTGCATTACTGAAGGTATCCCTACGCTGGATATGCTGGAATGTAAAGTCAAGTGTGATGAGTTGGGTGTCCGTCTTATTGGTCCAAACTGTCCGGGTGTCATCACACCTGGTGAGTGCAAGATTGGTATTATGCCCGGTCACATCCATCTTCCGGGCAAGGTGGGTATTGTTTCCCGTTCCGGCACCCTGACCTACGAAGCGGTCAAACAGACGACGGATTATGGCTTTGGCCAGTCTACCTGTGTGGGTATTGGTGGTGACCCGATTCCCGGTTCAAACTTTATCGATATTCTGGAACTCTTTCAGAATGATGATAGGACCGAAGCCATCGTTATGATTGGTGAAATCGGTGGTTCTGCAGAAGAAGAGGCAGCTGCTTACATTAAGGAGCATGTGACCAAACCAGTGGTTTCCTATATTGCCGGTGTAACAGCACCTCCGGGCAAGCGTATGGGCCATGCTGGTGCAATTATTGCCGGTGGCAAGGGTACTGCCGATGAGAAATTTGCGGCACTTGAATCTGCCGGAGTCAAGACGGTTCGAAGCCTTGCTGATATTGGTGAAGCATTGAAGGCAATTACCGGCTGGTAATAAAACGGCAGTTCTAAAAAAATCCAAAAAGAGGGTAAGTGAATTATCCTCTTTTTTTTGTCCCTGATGACTGGCAAATCGGTATCTTGCTATAGCAAACCGCAGGAAATTTAAATATCCTCCCTGATTTTGCCTGGGAGCCTGCCGGTGGATACGTTTGATTTGAATCCAGACAAGTATCGACTTGTCAGAGCCCTCAGACCCTTTTCATTCTCAGTTGCCCTGGTGACCTGCGGTTTGGGGGTGGCTCTGGCCTATCAGCAGGGGAATGGCAATGGACTCAGGGCATTGCTGGTTATTTTTGCGGGATTACTGCTTCAGGCTGCCTGTAACCTTGCCAATGATTATGCCGATATTGTTCTCTGGCGCCAACAGCCCGGAGAGCTATCCAGACAGGTTATCTGCCAGATCAAAATCAACTTCCTGCTTGCCGGTATTTTTTCTTTTGTGGCTTGCCTTATGGGCCTGTGGCTGGTTAAGGAGGTTGGCTGGCCATTGCTGATGCTAGGTATAATTGGTGTTGTTGGTGGATACTTCTACACCGGTGAGCCGGTAAACTATAAGCAAAGAGGCTGGGGGGTTCCTGCGGTATTCCTGTTTACCGGTGTGTTGATGGTTAGTGGAGCTTATTATGCTGTGGGTGGCGTATGGAGTAATGAGGTCGTCTGGATATCCATACCGGTAAGTCTGTTGGCTTCAGCACTTATCCTATCCAATGAGATCCGGGATTACCTGGATGATATCAGCCATAATATTCGCACCTTAACCGTTCGAATAGGGCTTTTTAAAGCGAAATGCCTTTATGCACTGTTTCTGCTGGCCGGTTTCCCGCTCAGTGTTGTGCTGCACTATTTGGGAGAGTTGGATAACCCTCTTTATCTGCTGGTAGCACTGCCTTTTGCTATTGCACCTATCAAACTGCTTTCCAACCATTCAGGTGATATTGAGATGGTTCGTTTACCTCCGCTGACAGGACGTTTTTTTATCATCTTTGGTTTAGGCTTCATCCTTTCTATTGTTTTGTAGGTGCAGGAAGGACGGCTTTCCCATGAAAGGCCAATTGTTCTCTCCATCATTTTTGATCACTGTAATGGAAATTTCGTTAAAGCAATAAAGGATCTATCCAGAGGATGACAACCAATAACTTCATATCCTTCAAATATTGACTATTTATTTGATTTGAGAAGCAGGGCGTTGGGGGCATCATCTCAATGTTTCTCCGGATTGGGTGCTGGTTCACTAGTATCTGAAAACAGTGATATACCTCTTGAAGGATTTATTACCGGAAACGCTTGATCTTGGCTAAGTTACCGTTAATGGTTGAATCAGCTAAACTCCCATAAAATCTACGTTGTAGGGGAGTGATATGCAATCTGAACTCTTCCAGAATTTTATTGATTCCATTTCAACATTAACCAGTGAACAGCGAGACATTCTTAACAACTCGCTCCTTAGTACTCAAATAGAGGTTACCGAGGTAGTAGAAACCACTGACTCTGAACCTGTTTACAGTGAATCTATACCCAATAACGATAATGCAACACCTGACGTAGAAAAGAGCATACTTGCCCAATTTGCCGAAAACCCCAGGTGCCCCAAATGCAAAAGCCATAGCGTTGGTCGCTGGGGCATACGAAATGGCCGACAGCGCTACCACTGCAAGACTTGCGACTCAACGTTTAACGCCTTTAGTGGAACGCCTTTGGCAAGGCTCAGGCACCCTGAAAAATGGAACAAGTACCTCGCAGGTATGACTCACTCTATGGTCTTGCGACCAGCTGCTGCTGAGAATGCCATTGACTTGAAAACTGCGTTCCGCTGGCGTCACCGCTTTCTTGAAGTGATTAATAATGATCAAGCAGAAGAGCTTTGTGGCATTACTGAGCTTGATGAAACATTTTTCCGTGAATCCTTCAAAGGGCAAAGAGAAGGCCTTCCACGGCCAACCCGAAAGCGGGGTAATGATCCCAACAAAGCCCGAAAAGTCCCGGTAATGGTGGCTCGGGACCGTAATCGAAATACCGTTGACGGTGTATTAGAAAACGAAAGTGCTAATGAATTGTGCAGGCATTTAAATGGCCGCATATCGATACAGGCCACGGTCTGTGCGGATGCACACCTCGCTCACGAAAAACTTGCTGACAAGCTTGGATTTGTCTTCAAGGAGCTGGTGACATCAGCAGGTCAACATGTTGTTGAAGGCATCTACCACATCCAGACTGTAAATTCTTATCACAGTCATTTAAAACGCTGGATTGGCGGCGTATTCCAAGGGGTTGCAACTCGTTACCTTCCCCATTATCTGGCCTGGAGGCGAGAACTGACGGCAGCAAAAAAATTAACTGTTGGCCGGTTGATCAGCAGAATTACTGAACATTGGTGCTTCCAACCATTAACGGTAACTTAGCCCTTGATCTTGCTGATTTCTCGGTTTTCTTTTTTCTGAGTCTAGCTTTTTCTTATTATACCGTTCCCTTTCACGTTGATTTCTCAGTTTTCTTTTTTCGGGGTCTTTCATTCTTTCTCTGTACAGTTCCATTTGCCGCTGATTTCTCTTTTTTCTTTTATCGGGGTCTTGCATTCGCTCCCTTTCGCGCAAATTTTTCAGGTTTCTTTTTTCTGGGTCTTGTCTTTGCTTACATTGGTGCAGATTTTTCAGCTTTCTTTTTTCTGGGTCTTTCATTCTTTCTTTATATAGTTCCCTTCTACGCTGATTTCTATTTTTTCTTTTTTCAGGGTCTTTCATTCGCTCCCTATCGCGCAGATTTTTTTGCTTTCTTTTTTCGGAGTCTTGCATTCGCATCTTTTGGCACTGAACAAGCAAGCGATTAGAAATTTCTTCTATCGAGCACGTTTGTTTATTACTTCTGATTTGGTGTAGTTTTAGTGAGTTAACTGAAGTTACGCAGCTAACAGCTCTCTCAGCTGCCCCAACGAAGCTTTCAGCCCTGCCATATAGATTTTGGCTCTGAGCTGAAAGTGATTCAGATTTACTTTCAATGACAATACTTCCAACCTGAAGGCTGAGTAAATTGAAAGAAAGATATGATTACTCTGTGTTCTCACAGTATGCGCCGGTGACTTGGCCATTGACGCATTCGATTTCAGCGTTTTATGGAAGACCTCGACTTTCCACCGTTTCTCGTAGATTGCCTTGAGAGTCTCGGCATCACAGTCAAGATCGCTGCAAACCAGATAGAGAATGCCTGTGCTTCCGTCTTTGTTTTTAAAGACCTGACGGTATAGCAGAACAGGGAAATCGACACCTGCTATCCACCCTTGTACAGGCTTATCTTCTGAAAAATCAACAGTATCTATACGCTGTGAACGGCCTTGTAATTTGTCGTCCAGACTGAGGGATACCTTGCGGTTTGACTTCATCGCCATCAGGAAATGTTTATTACAGTCGTGTCGAATAAACATCATATTGTCGTTTGAGCAAAACCAGCTATCTGCAAGGACATAGCGGAACATCTTAGGGTAGACATTAAGCTCAAAAAAGGTTCGTTTCCGGCGGCAGAACCCACCTTGAACAGCCACAATAAAGCTTCGAAACCATTATCAATGGCTGAACAAGATGAGTACTGCAAATAGTAGATTAGTTGAAAAAAACTGTTGACCTGTTTCGACCGGTCAGAACTCCTAAGTATGGCGGAACAGCTTGGTTTTACTATACGACAGCGAGATATCCGTCCTTTGGATTTTATCCTCTCACTGATCGATGCCCTCGCTGGTGATGGAAACTGCGATACCCAGGCGGATCTACACCGTAAATTTAACGAGTTGACGGGGCTGAATGTCTCTTATCGTTCTTGGGCAAATCAAGCTAAAAAGGACGCGCTGCCTACTCTTATCCTGTGGCTATGGGTGCAGTGTCTGGAAATATTTTCCCGCAAAGTCATGGCGTTTGATGAAGACAGTCCATTTTCAGAGTTTGAGCACATTCTGATTCAGGACGGTTCGTCACAAGCTGTCTATGATGCCCTGAAAGAAGCATTTCCCGGCAGGTTCTCAACGGTCAGTCCTGCTGCCGTCGAGCTTCATACGACAATGGATCTTCTCACCAACAACCTGGTGCGGGTGCAGCTGACTGAAGATACCCGTTCAGAAAGAGACTGTCTGCCACCACTGCCAACATCCATGGCCTATATCCTGATGCTAATGGATGCCGGTTATTTTGAGCTGGAACTCTTTGCCGCTATTGATGACAGGGAGGGTTCTTTTATCTGCAAGGCACCTCAGAGTATCAACCCGACGATACTCAGCGCGGTACGGGAGGATGGCAAGAATCTCAATCGCTACAAAGGACAAAAACTGAAGGATGTACTGTCTGGCTTCCCCAAAGACCAGTGCCTCGACCTGGATGTAGAATGGCCGGGATTCAAAGCCTGGCCATTCCGCTTGGTTGTCCGCTGGAATGACAAAAAACAGAAGTGGGTTTTCGTTGTGACCAACCTGAACCGGGTGGAGTTCACCTTGAGTGATGTGCTCCAGGCCTATCGTCTACGGTGGCAGATAGAGCTGATTTTCAAAGAGATCAAATCCTATTCAGGGTGGCATCGTTTTAACACCAAATCAGCGACACTGGTGTTTAGCCTGATTCTGATGTCCTTTGTGGTTGTGACGTTGAAAAGGTACCTTGCCCATGCTGCACAGGCGAACCTCTGTGAAAGTGGGAGCATTGAGGAAATCTCGACGCACAAGGTGATGAAAAGTGGGACTCACCTGTTTGGTAATGTGATTTCATCGTTGATGAATGCAGGAAAGTCATTGGTCTCATGCATTAAAAAGCTACTGGACTTCTGGGGAAATAATGCGAAACGAGAACACCCTGCACGGGATGGTTGTTCAGGGCGTACAAGATTAGGCTTCTGTGCAGTGGGTGGAGCTTAATGTCTACCTTAAGAGCGGAACATAAGCTGGTTATGGCAGCAAATCATCAGCATCTCCCGCATCATTTCATTTTTGGTTTGCTCTGCATATCGTCTTACCTTTTTTGTCTTCAAGTCGGTGTACAGGATGGTTTTCTCGATCAATTTATAGGCGACAGGAATCGACGCATCTCCGGCATGGTAGTGTGCATTGAGCAGATTTATACCTTTCACGGTGCGATTTTTTGTATGATCAAAATGCCAGGTGTTCAGGGCATTCTCTTTGCTGAACTGCTTTTCCTGAATCGTATCGTCAAAGATCAAAACCCCATCACTGCACTCAACCTGTCGCACGACGGGTTTAACGTAAAGCCATAAGTCACGACTGGTAAACTCATTGTTTGAAAGCAATCGGGTGAATTGGTCATGACTGTAGACATTATCCAAAAGCTCTGACACTCCCGCTGCAGTGGTCTTCCCAGACGACGACAACAGGTAGTCAGAATAAAGTTCTATGAGATCATTTTTCATGCCACCAATAATGGCTGATTTTCAGCAAGGTGCGTAACTTGAGTGAGTTAACTAGTTCTCGTCCAAAAACACAACCAATTGAAAACTGTAGATTTTATCCTGAAAAATTAAGTGGAGCCCTACTGCTATCTGGCGACTAAACTTCCCAAGAGCAAGAAACATAAGGGATTGCCAAAAACAGAGGACTCCAAATGCGCAAAAAACGCAACCCGCAGTGTAGTATGGAACTCCATTACGTACCTCATGAAATCTGCTCCCAGCTTTCCGGTATCTCGCAATGGCTTGACGCCCATCCACAGTTCAATGACTGGATTTATGAGGACTTAAGTTCTGGTGATAAACAGAACACTGGGCGGAACGGACTATCAGCAGAATCCGTTCTTCGTGCGGCACTCCTGAAACAGTATTTGAATTGTGATTATGACTACTTGTCGTTTGTTTTGATGGACTCCATGCTCTTTCGAGACTTTTGTCGCCTCGAACCAAACCAGCGCCCCAGTCGCTCCAGTTTGCATGGGCTCATCAGCCTTCTTACTGCATCTACATGGGAACGGATTAATAACTGTCAGCTAATGACCGCTAAAGATCAGGGTATTGAAAAAGGGCGCACTGTGGCTATTGACAGCACAGTCACCGAATCGGATATCAAACCTCCTTGCGACAGTGATCTTTTAGCCAGTTCCGTTAAAGAAATTTGTCGGCTGCTGGAACGGGGACAAACACTGACAGCGACACCGCTTTATGAATATACCCATCACAACCGAGCCGTAAAAGATGCGGCCAGAAAATGCATCTACGCTGGCAAAGAAGAGCGGCATCAGCATTATAAAAAACTGCTGCAGTTGACCCGAAAATCCCGGAAGGTACTTATCGAAGCTACTGTCACGCTAGCAAACGCCCGTCAGCAGGGGCAGTGTCTCCTGGCTGATGATGCCGACAAGTGGCAGGCCGATGTGGATCACCTGTTACCCCTGGTGGATGCAATAGTCTCCCAGACAGAGCGCAGGGTCTTTAAGGGTGAAAAGGTGCCAGCCCAGGAAAAAGTGGTTAGCCTGTATGAACCCCATACGGATATCATCGTAAAAGACAGGCGGCAAGTACAGTATGGCCATAAACTGAACCTGGTTCAGGGAAAAAGTCGATTGATCCTGGACCTGGTTATTGAGGAAGGTAACCCAGCGGATTCGGACCAATTCATTCCGATGATGGAAAGACAAAAAGAAATTTATGGTCGTGTACCTCGCCAGACAAGCGGTGACGGCGGATACGCGTGTCGCGCTAATTTGGAAGGCTCTTGTAGGATTTCAGACTGCTACTGGGTTGAACATTGCTGAAGCCCTTTATCTACAAAGGTTGTCAGCATATTGTCCGGTAATGTTGCCCAATCCTTGTTTTTCGTGACCTACAGTCAGTTTTCACTGTAGAGCAGTTCGTAATCAAAATAGAGCCATTTGGAAAAAGCCAAGGCCATGGGAATCAGCGATGTAGCTTTTAATAAGAAGCGCGGACTTGAAGTCGAAGAGATGACTAAAAGTCAGTATGTGTATAAAACGCTCTTTCGCTTCCGGGCAGGTATTGAAGCGGGAATTTCGTGGCTAAAGAGATGTTTTGGGCTATCACGTTGCCACTGCAAGGGTTCTGAGCGTTTTGATTCTCATTGCTGGTTATCGGTGGTCTGTTACAACCTGGTGATTCTGGCCAGACACCCGGCACCATCCTGATAGCCACCTCCACGCTACATGAAAGTACCTTTCCAGCATGGTGGGAGGATGTTTTCTGCCTGCTTTTCGCGTTTTTCTCCAATATCCGTCCCAGATTAGAGAAAAAAAGGGAAGAGTTTTTGCGGCTCTCTGGAATTTCAGGAAATATCAAAACGAACGTACAATCTAATTATGATTGCCTGATGCGTTTTTGGACGAGAACTAACTAAAGCAACGGGTCGTAAATCTTGTGGATTAATGAGTCCGGAAGAAATGTTGGTTAATTGATAAGACGGATTCGTATGCCTTGCTGATGTTGGCTCTTCGGTCTCAGGCTTGTTTCCTGACTGGTGAAGCTGCCGGGTAAGGCGCGTGTTGGATATTGATGATAGTGCATAATGAACAGGATCATTACCAGAATTTGCATCGGGAATATCCGTTCTGAAATGGTTTTCTGGAACGGTATTTGTTAGAGGTAAAATAATATATTTATTCAACGAACTAATAGAGTTAGTGTTGTTTTGCTGTTTGGCTGATTGCTTATTGTAAGTAGAGCAAGGAGCGTCCACCGTCTGAACAGGCATGCCTTGATAGGCGGATTGTTGTTCACTGGCGTGAAGTTGGCGTGATTGTTCTGCTAAATCCGATGGTTTGGTATTAAGACCAGAAAAAGTAGATTTGAATGAAGATGAGTTGTTAGTGCGATCCATTGAATTATTGAAGTGTTGATTTATTGAACTACAGCTATGACCACTGCTTATTGCAAAAGTTTCTCCTTTAAGCAGGCTATTCAATACTAATTTCAAAAAAATGTAAATATCTGCTAAGGCTATTAATAACAGTGATTTAAATCTCTTGGAAATTTACTTCAGGAATATCACTTTTGGCTCTATTTGATTTCCGAACTGCTCTGCAGTGAAAATTGGATGTGGACCACGCAATGTAAGGCTTGAGGGCAAATTGCCGAGCAAAGCTCTGAGAGCCTTTAATGATAAGTGCTTCAGCCAGGTTCAATCTGGGAACAGTCTGTAATCCAATAAGAGCCTCACTTTTTTCTTTGTTTACAGGATTTGGTAAGTGTGTTTTAGCAAGTTTTTGCACGATCCAAGTCACAACTATTTTAGCCAGGCTCTCAGTATTGTCGAACTATTGCAAAAAAATAAAGGCAATATTTTTAGAATGCACTAGTCTGAATGAGAATGATTATCATGTGTATTCAGTTTGCCTAAGATAGATCGATAGCTTTCAGTCTGGCACTTACTTAACGCTTATTTTAATAAGGTTGAATTTATATGGTTCATCAGAGCGGAAGTTGGGTTTATCAATTAGAGGAGTTATTAAAAACAATGCAACAAGGTGCAATATCTAACTCTTTACCCCGCTGTTCTATGGGTGAAGCAAGCTGCTCCACTGAGAACACGCAAAATCCAAAGGCTTCACTTTTATCGACAATATTTAATTGTGGTTATGAATTTGTCCGGTCAATTAACCCTCATCATGGTTATCATCAGCAGAATGATGGTGATGGGATACAGTTTGATTTTCAGCCTGAGGTATTTGCCAAGTCAGTAATAAAAACTGTCTCACCTAGTGCTAACTTGCTGATTAGCGGCTTGGAGTTTATCAATAATAACAGATTATTAGCAGTGCCTATGGCTATGATGACCCATATTGTTGGCAGTGCTGCTCATTCTGTTTCCCGAGGTCCAATTGAAATTAACGATGCTGCAACACTGCAACAAATTGGGAAAAAGGAACATCTGCCATTGAATGGGAATTATATACAAACAAGTCCTATTCATGTTACTGGTGATGAATTTCAAGCAATAGGCAGTCAAGAGCAACCTTTTCTTGGCACCTATTATGGTAATGGCACGACAATTTCCGGATTGACAGATTGTTTGTTTGACACAGTCAGCTGCGATGGTTCGGTGAAAAAGGTTGTTATCACTCATTCACACATGAATATTGGCGAACGAGAACCTAACAGGCACCGGGGTTTTATTGCCTGTGCAGCAAAGGAATCAGCATTTTTTACAAGTAACCAAGTGGCAAATTCAGTCGTTACTACGGATAAAAAAACATGGCAATACCCCCCTGAACAGGGCCTTGGTTTAATTGTTGGGCAAGCAAGTGGCGGAGTACAGATGTCCGGCAATCAAGTGAATAACTGCAGAATAGATGCTTCCAGAAAAGAGCAAGTGGGCTTAATTGCCGGTATTGCAGAAGGATATTCAATCGTTTCAGGCAGCAATGTCAGTGGCTCTTCCGTTATTGTTAAGTATGGGGGTTCAAGAGCGTCTGCTGTGGTGGGTAAAGCCTTGGGAAACGTAAAAATTGAATCATCCACACTGACCGATATCAATCTGGAAAGCTCATGTACCTCTCATTATGACGAAACATGTCACAATCAAAATGTCGGTGGTGTGGCTGGATACGCGAGTGGCAACACAGAAATACGAAATACTGTTGCCCGAAATGTCAGAATTATTACCCGTATTTCTTATTCAGATGCGGGTGTGATTGTTGGTAAGGCTGAAGAAAATCTTAAAGTTTTTAATTCCAAAGTTGATGGCTCCAGTATCAACAGTTTTGGGCAAAATGCCAATGTAGCTATTGGGGTCGGTGCTGCTAAACAGAAGGTTCAAATTACTAATACCCATTCAGCTAACTGTACTTTATCCACCGGGAGTAGTCATTCGAATAGCGGGGGGGCAGCAGGTAAGATTGAGGGGCGTGTAGAGGTGTCCAACACTGAGGCTGATCACCTGAGTATATCTACTCATGGAGTTTCTTCCCACATAGGATTCGGGGCCGGATACTCGTCCGGCGATACCATAATTAAGGGCGCAAATGCGGCCGACAGCCATCTAATTTCTTACGGACGAAACAGCGATATTGGCGGTGGGGCCGGAATACTCAGAGACAATACCAGAGTTAGCCATACGACATTAACTAACTGCCATCTTTTAACTCAAGGCCTTGATTCAGACGCTGGTGGCGGTGCTGGAAATATTGCAGGTAATGCGCGTGTTGATAACACGACTATTAACTTCTCGAATATTACAACAACTGCCAGTGATTCAGATGCTGGCTTCTCTGTTGGTCAGGCTGCAGGCAATGGTTTTATTACCAATACCCGGGTAAATAACAGCACAGTTCAATCCTGTGAAGCCAATGGCAATGCGGGGGGAGCAGGGGAACTGACGGGTAATGCAGTGCTGCAAAATACTCAGGTCCAAGACTCAACCATTATTGCCAGGGGTAACAGTGCTTACGCAGCGGCAGGGGCAGGTTTTGCAGGAAGCGATAGCCGGGTTGATGGTGTTGTTAGTAAAAATAACTATATAATCGGTTCAGGCCGATCCAGTCATTCAGCGGTTGGGGCTGGTAAACTTTCAGACAGCGCTAAAGTCGAGAATATTCGAGCTTTCTGTAGCCATATTGAAGCAAAAGGGAAGATGGCCAGTGCAGCAGTGGGCGCCAGTGTTCTTGAAGATACTTCTCAACTATCAAATATTCTTGCTTGTGGGGGAAGTGTACGTACATTGGATGACGGTCATGGCAACGCAAAAGTTGCTGCAGCATCTATCACTGGCGATCCTGAGATCAAAAATGTCACAGCTTGTCATGTCAAAATTAATGACAAGCTTGTCAATAAACACTGTGAAGCCGCAAGCTGTGTTGATGCGTGTTTGCCAAATGCTACTCACAACCCGGTTCTTCAGACATCACAACCTGCTACTTTTGCATCAAAGACCTCGTCGCATTCAGCTTTATCAAGCACTTCGTCTAAACCGACTCTTTCCGCTCAGGCAGCCCAGACTTCACCGTTCAGCCCCGTGATTGGTGAAGACAAGACGGTGAAACACAGCATTCCTCATGGGCTGGCTCACAAAGACATGCCATCGGATTTTCAGGTGCCACAAGAAACACAGACCCTTTCTATGGAAGGGGTTATAGGTTTAGGGATTCTTGGGGGTATTACTATAGGAGGAGCTGTTGTTTATGGTGCAGTCAATATTGCAAGGGCAATGAAAAACGGCGAAACAGGATGGGCTTTGGCTAAGGCCCCCTTTTCTTATGCGGCAAGCGATTTGCGTTCATTATGCCGGTCAAATGGTGTTGCTCAGGATAGCTTTCAAGGTGAAGTCGCCGAGTCAGCAATCAATATGGTTGCAATAGAGCAAGTGCTGGAGGGACAGGAAGAGTAGGTTGAGTGCAACATAAAAAAACCAAGGCCTTCAAAGAATGAGGTGTCGGGTTAAGAAAATCAGCAGTGTGATCTGCACTGTAAATTGTTGGCTCCTGTCAATGAAATACGTTAATGAAGATATCGTCTGCTTTTTATGCCATTTAGTTCCTTGTTATTGCTTAAATTGAACAGGCGCAGTCAATCATTTAAGGCGGTATACAATCCAGCAGTAAAGGGCCTGGTGAGTCTTTGATGGGTAAGAACTGTTACTCCATTTCAGAATGATCTTTTGTCAGTAATAAACCGTCTGGACGCTGGATTCACCCGGTGCAAACGGTTTTCTTTGCAGGTGGGCTTCAGGGCGATTCCTGAAGGTATTGGCTTGGGTCAATGTAGAGACCAAGGGAGCGCTTATCAATGCGCTTTTCCTTGTGTTCAGTCTTGCCGATTTCCTGATACCTGAAGACAACCGTATCGCCAATGTTGACATCCAGTTGCTTGTCTGCCGACAGATATTTGTAATCATCGCCGGCGACAGTCAGAGTATGGATATAGTAATCTGGCATCCCCAGCCAGTCGCTGTGAGGGCCATCGGTATTGATAGCTTCAAGCAAACCACGACCTTCCAGTTTTGGCTGGCGCTTTTGAAAACTTCTTTGCATGGGGCTTTTTTCTCTAGAGATATTTGAATAGCCGTTAGTTGAATGGATCGGCTCGGGAGCGACGTTTATTTCTTTGATGCCAGTTGACGACAACATTCCAGCGCCAGGCCGCCCGAATCAACAGATAACTGATAAAACCAAGCACAACGCCTGACACCAGCGACCCCAGATAAAGAGGCTTCCAGACACGGGCAAGTCCAGCACCCAAGCCCTGAATCGTCAGTTCAAAGGAAGCCTCGCTTACGGGTGTCTGAAGGATAAAACAGCCGATTTTGTATGTAAAATAGAATATGGCGGGCATGGTCAATGGGTTCGTAATCCAGACCAGTGCTACGGAAAGAGGAAGGTTGCAACGAAAAACAATGGCCAGACATGCCGCCAGAACCATTTGGAAAGGCATGGGAATAAACGCAACAAATATACCGACAAAAAATGCGGCAGCGGCAGAGCGGCGATTCAGTTGCCACAGGTTTGCATCATATAATGCAGACCCCAGAAACCGCAGGTGGCGATTTTCCTTGATGGTTTTTGGTTCCGGCAAATACCTTTTAATCAGTTTTTTCGCCATATCTTTCCACTATGTTACAGCTATCGTTACATCAACTCATCATGCTCTAAGCTATGACTTTAGTTCATGGTCTGTAGAGGCTGCCAGCTTTTCAGTATGAAAGTCTTGCTTGCACTTTCCCCAAATGCGGGGTTGGTTTTATCTGTCTGAAATTCATCTATGCTTGCTGCTTTTCATCGGCCATTACATGTCGCTTTTCAGATAAAGAGTTGTTGATCATGTCACAGGGTAATGACTGCCATTGAAGGTAGAGCAACACAATACCTCGAGTGAGTAAGGCCGGGAATTATGCACTGAAATGGCAGGCAAGACTACGTGGATAACACTCACCCGACAGTAAAGCCAGCAAAGGGATTGCTTATTTTTGCACTGTCCATCAGTCTGGTTTCGCAGACCTTTAGTCTGTCAGTCCTGCTGTCAATCAGTTTGCCACTGTTCATGCTGTTTCTCTGGATTTTATTGCCAGCTAATGGTTTGCGGGTGCACTGGTGGCTTCTACCTCTTCTGGCAGGAGCGCTCGTCAGCTCATTATATGCAACGCACTATGCGTTCACTCGTCTTGATGGCCATGTTCAGGGGCGGGATATCGATATTGTGGGAAAGGTTGCCAGTCTGCCGGTGATAACTGGAATGGCCACGCGTTTTGACTTTGCAGTCAGTCATTCAGAGTCCGGCCAATACCCCGGGAAGGTCAGGCTCAGTTGGTATGAAGCGCCATATTTACAGGCTGGACAGACCTGGCATATAACGGTGAGGTTGCGTCAACCCCATGGTTTTTCAAGCCCGGGTGCTTTTGATTATGAGGCCTGGCTATTGCGTCAGGGAATACAGGCCACGGGGTACGTGAAGTCCGGGGCATTACTCAATGAGCAGGTCACAGGGGTATACCGTCTTCAGCAGGTAAGGGCCCATTTGAGGCAATGGCTGTACTCGGTGGTATCCGATGACAACAGAGGTATTTTCTCGGCACTCCTGCTGGGCGATAAAACAGCAATCAATACACAGCAATGGCAGATGTTCAATGAAACGGGAACGACTCATTTGATGGTGATTTCCGGTCTGCACATCGGTCTTATGGCCTGGTTAGGTTTTTCTCTGGCAACCATTGTCGGGCGGTTTGGGGGGATTCCACTGCGAACAGTGCCATTACCTGTGGTCAAGGTGCTGACAGGCCTGTTGTTTGCGTTATTTTATGCTTTGTTGGCCGGGTTCAGTGTGCCGGTCCAGCGTGCCCTGGTAATGACGTTCGCAGCGTTGTTGGCTCCATCGGTGGGCATCAGAGCTTCTCCCTTAACACTTTGGTTGCTGGCCTTGGCGGCAGTGCTTGCTATTGACCCTCTTGCCATAACGAGCAATGGATTCTGGTACTCTTTCATTGCCGTTGCCGCACTCCTCTTCGGTATGGCCGGGCGTCGGAACAGGGGGAGCTGGTGGGCAACAGTATTGAAGCCTCAATGGTTGGTGTTTGTACTCTTGACACCTTTGCTGCTGTTTAATGGCCAGCCGGTATCACCACTGTCTCCCCTGGTCAATCTTCTGGCCATTCCACTGATCGGCATTGCGGTCGTTCCTTTATTGCTGTTCAGTGCACTTGTTCAATATGCCTTGCCTGAGGTTGCCAGCTTTATTATTGCAGGGCTTGATTGCCTGGTGACGGGGTTTCAATCGGGGTTAACGTGGGTGTCTGGTTTGATGGTTCTTATCCCGCCACAACAGGGGCTTTCCTGGCCTGACCTCTTTCTGGCTGTTGCGGGCATGTTGCTGTTGATAGCCCCGGCAACTCTGCGCTTGCGCTGGCTTGCCCCCGTGATGCTGATGCCGTCGTTCTGCTCAAAACCACTGGTGATACCGGCAGGCCAGGCTGAAGTGACGGTTCTGGATGTAGGACAGGGGTTATCTGTGCTTATCAGAACGCATCAGCACTTAATGGTTTACGACACCGGAGACCGCTTCTCAGAAAAAATGTCAGCGGCAGAGAGTGTTATCCTTCCAGCATTGGCCAAATCCGGCGTGACCCAAATTGATCGCATTATGATTTCTCATGGTGATCAGGATCATTCGGGTGGTTTGCCATCGCTGCTTTCCAGATATCCGGACGTGCCGGTTGTCAGTGGTACAAGATTGCCTGGCCTTGAGAAAGAATGGGTTAAATGCCAACCTGGCGATCACTGGATATGGGACGGAGTTTACTTTCAGGTACTGGCCGGTGGTGATTATCGGCGTAGCAATGATTCATCCTGTGTGCTGAAAGTGACAGCAGGGACAGACAGTCTTCTATTGCCCGGAGACATTAGTGGGCGAGTTGAGAAACGGTTAATAGAGCAGGGCACTGAACTCAAAGCCAGTGTGCTGGTAGCTGCGCACCATGGCAGCCGTTTTTCGAGCAGTTCCGAGTTCCTATCGATTGTGCAGCCCGGTGCGATTATTTTTTCATCTGGCTTTGCTAATCGCTTCGGTCATCCTGCCCCGGAAACCGTGGCTCGAGTGCAAAACTCAGGGGCAGAAACCTTTAATACCGCTGAAGACGGCTCTCTTTCTTTTACCCTTGGCAGCGGCAATATCAAGGTTTCAGCGTACCGTAAAACGCACTCTCGCTACTGGTGGCGCTAACACTATCTCAAAGCGAACAGTTACTGCTTAAATGGTGCCAATCTCTGTGATACAGTCATGCTAATAGCCTTGGAAGCTGGCATACCTGATTAGATAATTCCGGCAACCATGAATCTGTCACTGTAAGGGAAGATTATTGTGTTCGAACTGGTGAAATCCGGTGGTTGGCTGATGGTGCCTATCCTACTGTCCTCGGTCATTGCCATGGCAATCATCTTCGAGCGGCTCTGGACGTTGAGACCCTCTCGTATTGCACCGAAAAATACCCTTTCTCAAGTGTGGAAATGGATCAAAAGTAATGGACTGGACAATCGAAAGCTGGATCAGCTGAGAGCCGGATCACCATTGGGTGAGATCTTGGCTGCCGGGTTGACGAATGCCCGCAGTGGCCGGGAAATTATGAAAGAGAGTATTGAAGAGCAGGCTGGCAAGGTGATTCACGACCTTGAACGTTATCTCAATACCCTGGGCACCATTGCTGCGATTGCTCCGCTGCTTGGTCTGCTGGGTACCGTTATCGGTATGATTGATGTCTTTACCGTGCTGATGGTTGAAGGCACGGGTAATGCCGGCGTACTTGCTGGCGGGATTTCCAAGGCATTGATCACCACGGCGGCGGGTTTGACCGTGGCTATTCCGGCTTTGATCTTTCACCGTTATTTTACCCGACGTATTGACGAGCTGGTGGTTGCTATGGAACAGGATGCGATCAAGCTGGTTGAAGTGCTGCAGGGTGAGCGCAAGGGATCTGCCGCTCAGGGCTTTTCATCCGCTCAGGGCTTTTCATCCGCTCTGGGCAGCGGGGCCAGAAAAAAATGAATTTCCGGCGCTTTCGTGGAAGAGGGGGCAATCAGGAGGACGTGTCGATCAATCTGACGCCGCTGATTGATGTGGTATTCCTGCTGCTGATTTTTTTTATGGTCTCGACCACCTTCACCAAGGAGACCCATCTGGCTATTGACTTGCCGGAATCTAGCGGAGAAGTATTGCAGCAGCAGCCGAAGCAGATTGAGATTACCATCAGTAAGTCCGGCGACTTTGCGGTTGATGGTCAGGGGCTGGTTAACGGGCAACTGGATACGCTCAAACGGGCACTGGGTAAAGTAAGCCAGGGGAACAGCAAGGTACCTCTGATTATTACCGCTGATGCCAAGACGCCCTATCAGGCGGTAGTGACGGCAATGGATGCGGCTGGACAGCTGGGTTTTAGCAACCTGAGCATGACCACGCGAAAAGACACCGAGTCTGATCAGTGAAGTTCTGGCAACGTTTCAGCCAATCAGTTACAGACTCCTGGTATTGTCCTTCTGGTGGCTGGACTCGCTGGCTCAAGCCTCTCAGTTGGTTATTTTCCTTGCTGGCAGAGAGAAGAAAGCAGCGTTTACTGCAGTCATCGCGGTGGACGCCACCTGTGCCCGTCGTTGTGGTGGGTAATATTTCGGTAGGAGGCACCGGCAAAACCCCTCTGGTTGCCGCCCTTGTGCGGGAGTTTCTGCGAAGGGGCTACCGGCCGGGGATTATCAGCCGTGGGTTTGGTGCGGAAACTGGCGTTACACCGATACCGGTTACGCCGGAGTCAGACCCGGCAAAGGTAGGGGATGAGCCGGTTATGCTGGCCCGGCAGTTAAATGTCCCTTTGGTAGTCGGTGTTGATCGTGTAAAGGCGGCCCGGTATCTCTGCGATCAGACAGACTGTAATCTGATTATCGCAGATGATGGATTGCAGCACTATAATCTGCAACGGCATATAGAGTTATTGGTCATGGATGGTGACCGCTTGTTTGGCAACAAACTCTGTCTGCCCGCAGGCCCTCTTCGGGAGCCACCGGAAAGAATGAATCAGGTGGATATGATTCTGGTCAATACCAATAATGCCTCGCTATCAGTGAGGACTGAGGAAATGGAAAAAGTGCTGGGGAGGAAGCCTCAGGAGCAGGGAAATTTGTACTATTTTTTCCTTGAACCCTCGGCGCCGGTCAGTATGACGGGTATTTCGCAACAGATTCCCGATACCGTCAGGGTTCATGGTGTTGCCGGGATTGGCAATCCCGAGCGCTTTTTTAATACACTGCGCTTACTGGGATACGATGTTATTGGCCATCCCTTTCCTGATCACCATTCATTTGTGCGGGAAGACGTCTGTTTCAATGATGATCTTCCAGTCATTATGACCGCTAAGGATGCGGTTAAATGCGCCGATTTTGCGGACGAGAGGCACTGGTATCTGCCAGTGACGACCCATGTATCGGACTCATGTGTTGAGCGGCTGGTGACAATGATTGAAGCTCGTAAGCCAGTATCGTCTGGCTTATAGCTGAGGAAAAATGATGGATAAGACTCTGTTTGAAATTCTGGCCTGTCCACTGTGTAAAGGGGAGGTGCAGCCAAATAAAGACCGTCAGGAGCTGGTCTGCAGGCCCTGTGGTCTCGCTTATCCTATACGTGACGGTATTCCTGTCATGCTGGAGGGAGAGGCGCGCGCTCTGACCGTTGATGAACGTTTGGATGAGGCGTCCTGATGACACAAGGCTTTCAAAGGGCTGAAGGCTTATTGTCAGCTAAAGGCTCCCTATCGGCTGAAGGCTCCTTATCGGCAGAAGGCTCCTTATCGGCAGAAGGCTCCTTATCGGCAGCAAGCTCGGACTTTACTGTCGTTATTCCTGCCCGTTTTGCTTCCAGTCGCTTACCAGGCAAACCTCTGGCTGATATTGCCGGCAAACCGATGGTTCAGCATGTGTATGAGCGGGCACTGGCCAGTGATGCCCAAAAGGTCATCATTGCTACGGATGATGAACGAATTCTGAAAGTGGCCGAGAAGTTTGGGGCAGAGGTGTGTATGACCCTGCCCGGCCACCCCTCCGGCACCGACCGATTACAGGAAGTGGCCAGAATCTATGGTCTCCAGGATAATGAAATCATTGTCAACGTCCAGGGCGATGAACCTCTGATTCCTCCATCCGTAATTAATCAGGTGGCCAGAAATCTGCAAGTGTCGTCTGAAGCAGGTGCTGCGACGTTATCCAACCCGTTGAGGCAGGTGGAACAGATCTTTGATCCCAATATTGTCAAAGTGGTTGCTGATGCCAGAGGTTATGCGCTCTATTTCAGCCGTGCACCCATTCCCTGGGCACGGGATGGTTTTGCGACGGAAGAAAAAAGAGTGTTTGCGGATGCCTGCTTTCAGCGTCATATAGGTATCTATGCTTATCGCGTTGGGCTGCTGAATCATTATGTAACCTGGGGTGTGAGCCCGATTGAGAAAATGGAGTCTCTCGAGCAGCTTCGACTGATGTGGAATGGCTATCGGATTCACGTGGCTGAAGCGGTTGAAACGCCTCCCCATGGTGTCGATACGGAGCAGGATCTGCTGGCCGTTCGTGCATTGTTTGAAAGAAGGCACGAGGTAGATAGCCTTGAGCCCGATAACAGCCTTGAGTTCGATGACAGCCTTGAGCCCGATGACAGCCTTGAGCCAGATAAAAAGACGGTCAGGGCATAAAGATAATGACTAAAGTACTCTTTGTATGTTTGGGGAATATCTGCCGGTCACCCACGGCTCACGGTGTATTTGCTCATCAGGTGGCTGAGTCAGGATTGTCGGACCGTATCAGAGTTGACTCAGCTGGCACCAGTGGCTGGCATGATGGGGGCTTGCCAGACAGTCGCTCCATGCAGCATGCCGCAGATCATGGTTATGATCTTTCATTTATTCGCTCCCGAAAGGTGACCTCGTCTGATTTTGTTGAGCAGGATTATATCCTGGCTATGGACAGAGAGAACCTTAACAGCCTGCAAACGATCTGCCCGCAAGAACATGCCCATAAGTTACGGCTCTTTCTTGACTATGCTGACCTGCCGGTCACTGAAGTTCCGGATCCCTACTACGGCGGTAATGAAGGCTTTGCACGTGTGCTTAACCTTGTTGAGCTTGGCGGCTTTGCGTTGCTGGATCATTTGCAGAAACCCCTGCAATAGCCTGTAATAAGCTGAAATAAAAAGTATCTTCAATTTTTTTGAATCAACGATTAATGACCTTTCCACACAAGATTTACGACAATTACTCTCTGTTGCAGAAAAATACCCTGGGCTTGCCGTCTACTGCCAGATATTACGCTGAGGTAGGCTCGGTTACGGAACTGCGTTGTGCACTGGCTTTTGCCAGGGAAAAACATTTGCCTGTTATTCCCCTGGGCGGCGGAAGTAATGTGGTGTTTGGTGAGTTTCTGGATGCGTTGGTTGTGCATGTCAATCTCAAGGGAAAGGCGGTGCTGAGTCGGGATCGGGACTGTGTTCGGGTCAGGGCTGAGGCAGGGGAGAACTGGCATGAGCTGGTATTGTGGTCATTGGAGAATAAAGCTTACGGACTGGAGAACCTTTCTTTGATACCGGGTACCGTTGGTGCTGCGCCTATCCAGAATATTGGCGCCTACGGTGTCGAGTTGAAGGACTCTTTCGTTTCGCTTGAAGCCATGAGCCTTGAGTCCGGTCTGGTGGAATACTTTGACCGGCAGAGTTGCGATTTTGGCTATCGCGATTCGGTATTCAAAAGAGAAAAGCGTGATCAGTATGTCATTGTTTCTGTGACACTGGATCTTGATGCAACGTTAAAACCCAATCTTGGCTATGGTCAGTTAGGTGATTTATTAGCAAGACGTTTGGGTAATCAGGCGCCTTCCGCTGTTGATATCAGTCAGGCAGTTTGTGATATTCGCCGTGAAAAGTTGCCGGACCCATCTGAGGTGGGTAATGCTGGCAGTTTTTTCAAAAACCCGGAGGTATCACAGTTAACGATGGATCGCCTGAAACAGGAATATCCAAATATTGTCGCTTATCAGATTGGACGAAATTGGAAGCTGGCAGCTGGCTGGTTGATTGATCAGGCCGGGCTGAAAGGTGAGCGCAAGGGGCGGGTGGGGACTTATCAGAAACAGGCCCTTGTACTGGTTAATCATGGCGGGGCAACCGGCCAGGATGTGCTTTCATTCTCAAGCATGATTCAGCGGAAGGTTAACGAAATGTTTGGTATTCGGCTGGAAAGGGAGCCGCGGCTTTATATGGATGATATCGGTAAAATACCCCGTCACCGGAGCAGAGATCAGGATAATCAAGACGCTATTTGACTGCATCGCCACTTTGTAGATCGGGTGCCCTATCATCATTCAATGGAACTCGCGGGTTAGCATTACTAACCCAATGGTTCGTTTAATCGGTCATTATCCCTGTTACCATCACTTAAATTAATCAAAATAGTAAAGGAGTACTATATGAACACTGCAAAACCAGCATTTATACCTGTGTTAACAGATCTGAAGGGTGGCAGCCAATTACCACGGGCGAGTGGGGGTGATTCAACTGGCAGCTTGAATGGATGGAGTGTTGAAAAACTGGAAATAATGGATGTTACGGGTGATCCAAAATACTTGGATTGGCCTGTGTCTTATCCGAGTAGTATTACCTTTCCAGCTGATGATCCTGAATTCACGAAAAAGATAAAAAAGATTCCTGTTTTACCGTTGATAAAATAAGTAAGACTATTCAGGGCTTGTTTTTCAAGGCAAAAAAAACGGGGTGGAAACCACCCCGTTTAGACGTATATTAATCGATATTACAGATTGCTTTCTTCAGTACGCGCCTGGGGTGCTTCCTGAGTTTCAGCTTCTGATACCTCAGGTAGTTCGATCTGCTGAGTCTGGCGTTTGGCTCTGGGGTCATTATGGGCCCGGCTGCGACGACGACGAGGCTTTTCAGAGGTTTCATCAGTAGGAACTGCTGCTCCACTTACCTTAACCTCAGCAGTCTGGTCCTGTTGATCCTTAGTCTGTTCGGCTGGTGCTTCTACAGCCATACTCCTGGCCGCGGCAGGATGTGTAGCTGGAGCCGTTTCGGTTTCAGCAGTTTTTTCCTGTGTGCTCTCCGGAATATGCGAAGTGTTTACTGCCTGGTCTTCATCAGACTGATTCAGTGCCTGCTTCAACATCTCTTCAGCCTCAGTGGCTGTCATAATCGCCCTGGGTTCTGCAACGTCTGCCTCCGCTCCCGGTGTAACTGGTTTCTCGAATGCAGACGGTATGGAGCCAAATGCGGGTTGGTCGAGGTTATGGGAAGCGGCAACGGCTTTTGCCATTTCAGTCATCTGAGGACGAGGTTTTACCGGTTCCTGCTCAACGGTGGTTATTACTTCAGGGTCAACGGCTGGTTTTTCATCCGGCTTTTCTTGAGTGGGCATCTCAACAAAGACCTGTTCAGCTTTTTCCGATTGTGCTTCTGAATCAGCTGTTGCTGAAACCCTGGCCTCAACTGCTGGCCCTTTATCGACAGAAGGCTTCTGATCCGCTGGGGACACAAAGCTATTCTCTGTGGAGATTTCAGGTTCACCGACTTGGGGGGCAGAATGCTGTGCTTCCCTGAGGCGGCGTGGGTCATTCTTCACTCTTCGTGAGCGACGAGGCCTCACTTCTTCTGGCGCTTCAGTTGCCTCAGGGTTGGCGATCGGCGTTTGTTTTCCGACAGAAACCGTGCTGGCTTCCTCTGCCTTGTCTGCTGGCGTAGCATGAGTTACGGCAAGTTGATCAGCGAATTGAGTAGCTTCTGAGGTTGCTGTCGCCGGTTTGCTGTTATCAATCCCTGGTTTCTCAATGCTTGCAACTGATTCTCTCTGGTCAGCATGCTTCTCTTGTGCGGTGCTTTCCTGTCTAGCTTCCTGTGTAGCGTTAGAAGATGCGTTAACAGACCCTTTAGTGCTTTCAGGCAGCAGTGGCTGCAATTGTGGTTCGTTCTGCAGCTGTCGCTGAGACTGACGGTTGCTGCGACGACGAGGAGCCGAGCTCGGGCGGCGACGGCGATCATTGGAGCCTGATTCTGACTCTTGATCCTGACGCCGATCCTGTCTGGGTTCCTGCTGTTCCGCTACTTCCTGGTTGTCTCGCTGGCGTCTTTCCTGCCTCTCGAAGCGGTTTTCCTGCTTGTTAGGACGACTGTCTGAACGTTCCTGCGGACTCTTTTTGCGTTCTTTCTGAGGACGATTGTTATCCAGCTTGTCGCGGCGTTGAGAGTCAGTACGGCTCTTCTTCCTGTTTTGGCCACCCTGATGATCTCGACGTACCGGTTGGCGTTGCTGAATTGACTTGTCCTGGCCAGCGGATTTGTCATCATCATTGTCGGAGCTGAAGATACTGCCAATGGACTTCAGCAGGCTGCCAATAAACCCGTGTTTTGACTCAGGTGACCGGATTGCCGGTGCAGGCTGTGCAGGCGCAATATTTCGAACAGCGGCCTGTTGTCTGGGTTGTGATTTGGTTGCTGTGGTCAGTTCTTCCGGGCTGGAGTCTTCACCTTCAAGGATGATCTCGTAGCTGCTCTCATGCTCTTGAAGATTGTCGTCACGAAGACGCTGGACGTCGTAATGAGGGGTTTCCAGGTTGGCATTTGGAATGACGATGATACGGGCATCATGGCGTTTCTCGATCTTGGCGATCATCTTGCGCTTTTCATTCAGCAGGAAAGCAGCGACCGGGACGGGAACCTGTGCACGAATTTCAGACGTCTTGTCCTTCATTGCCTCTTCTTCCATCAGGCGCAGAATAGACAGGGCCAGAGACTCAATATCCCGAATAGTACCCTGGCCTGAACAGCGGGGGCAGACAACGCCACTGGTTTCACCCAGCGATGGGCGCAGGCGCTGACGGGACATTTCCAAAAGGCCAAAGCGTGAGATGCGACTGGTCTGAACGCGAGCGCGATCAACGGACAGAGCCTGGCGAATACGGTTCTCTACTTCCCGCTGGTTTCGGTTGTTGCTCATATCGATGAAGTCGATAACAATCAGTCCACCAATATCACGCAGGCGAAGCTGGCGTGCGACCTCATCCGCCGCTTCAAGGTTGGTATTGAAGGCGGTTTCTTCAATGTCGCCACCGCGGGTAGCGCGGGCAGAGTTAATATCGATGGATACCAGGGCTTCGGTTGGATCAATAACGATGGAGCCGCCGGATGGCAGTTTGACTTCACGCTGGAAGGCCGTCTCAATCTGACTTTCGATCTGGAAACGGTTGAACAGGGGAACACTGTCTTTGTACAGTTTGATCTTATTCTGGTACTGGGGCATGACCTGTTTAACAAAGTCCAGGGCTTCTTCATAAACCGAGGTTTTGTCGATCAATACTTCACCAACATCCTGGCGCAGGTAGTCACGGATAGCGCGGATAATGACATTACTTTCCTGGTAAATCAGGAATGGGGCAGGATTTTTGTCTGCAGCGTCTTTGATGGAACTCCAGAGTTGCAGGAGGTAGTCCAGATCCCATTGAAGGTCTTCCGTAGAGCGGCCAAGGCCTGCTGTACGAACGATGACGCCCATCTCGGCAGGGATATTCAGCTTGCTCATCGCCTCACGCAGCTCAGTGCGCTCATCGCCTTCGATACGGCGTGAGATTCCACCGGCGCGAGGATTGTTTGGCATCAGCACAAGGTAGCGGCCAGCCAGGCTGACCAGCGTCGTCAGAGCGGCGCCTTTGTTACCACGTTCTTCTTTGTCTACCTGAACGATAACCTCGGTGCCTTCTTTAATGACATCCCTGATATTAGGACGACCGCCGGTATGACCGACAAAGTATTCACGGGAAATCTCTTTCAGCGGCAGGAAGCCGTGTCGCTCTGCGCCAAAGTCGACAAAAGCAGCTTCCAGGCTGGGCTCGACACGGGTGATTTTAGCTTTGTAGATGTTGGCTTTTTTCTGCTCGCGGGCTCCGGACTCAATATCCAGATCGAACAGACGCTGTCCATCAACGAGTGCAACCCTCAGCTCTTCTTGCTGGGTCGCATTGATTAACATTCTCTTCATAGAGTACCAAATTACTTATGGCTACCCTAATCAGTTGCTGGTACGAAAAGTCGTTCGTGACTTCGGTTAATCCAGTGCATCCATTGGTTTAGCGGGCAATCCATCGTTTTTCCGGAAGAACCCTGCCTGCCACCCGGCGTATTTAAGGTGGCTGGTTGTGCAACTGGTTTCCTGCAGTTTCTGTACAAACTTTTCGATGCTTCCCGACCATACACAGGCCGACAACCGTATGAGAACGGTTTGGTCGGTGCTAACCTGCTATCAGACTTACAGCCGGACTGATTCAGATTGAGGCTGTAACGATATAGCAATCCACATCCGTATATTGACCGGATGTAAAGTGGGGGGATGCGTTGATCGGGCGCTTCTGGCTGGTTGTGGATACGTTCAAAGGTATCACGGAGCCTTTCATGAGCATATGACCCGTCCGCTGTTCCTCATCCCTGGTGTCGGGAGCGCAACCTCTGATCTTGGGTGGCACTTGTTTATCTATCACGGCTGCGGCCGTGGTCTTTAATCATTCAATAATCATGTCAGGAACTCATGCCCTCCGGGAAGGATGCAACTGGTTCATCTGCCATGATGTCTACCTGAGCGGCTGTTCCTGAAGTTACTCAGCCCGGACTTGTTCATCGGGTAAAACGTATCTCCAGTTTATTTTCGGCCCGTTTAGGGGTATTTGAGTAATAACATCCCTTCAGTGGCATGCTCAGACTTCGTAAATCGAACTGCCTTTTCGGATAGTTACAAGGCAGTGCCACAACTATATCAGTAATCGGTAAGTGCTTCAAATGACATAAAGCTGGTAAGATTACCCGGACGTAAATAGTGATAAGCCCGGAAAGGCTTTTTATCTCAATCGGTTAAGGTAAAGGTTTTCAGGCCGTGGCAGGGTATAAACAGATATGTGGTTAGACGATTGAAACAAGCAAAAGTTAATTTCATTGCCATTGATGAAGAGGCGGTTGGTCAGCGTATTGATAACTTTCTTTTGCGGGTTCTTAAGGGGGTTCCCAAGACCAGGGTCTACCGTATTGTTCGAAAGGGTGAGGTGCGAGTCAATAAAAAGCGGGTGACGGCAGACTATCGCCTGGAGTTGAATGATGTTGTTCGTATTCCTCCGGTCAGGGTGGCGGAAAGGGAAGCGCCGGTAAGGCCGACTGATAGCGTGATTGCTCAGTTGGAAAGGTCGGTGCTCTATGAAGATGACCTGTTGATTATTATTAATAAACCATCAGGAATTGCTGTGCATGGCGGAAGTGGCTTGTCTTATGGGGTGATTGAGGGACTCCGCCAGTTGAGGCCGGAAAATCGCACGCTTGAACTGGTGCATCGTCTCGATCGCGACACCTCAGGTTGTCTGGTGATTGCTAAACGCCGAAGCATGCTGCGTCATCTGCATAACCAGTTGCAGCAGAGAGAAAAAGTTGAAAAGCTGTACCATGCGCTGGTGGTCGGAAAATGGCCAGCCAGAAAGCAGTTGGTGAATGCTCCGCTACTGAAGAATGTGCTTCAGTCCGGAGAGCGTATGGTTCGGGTGCATGTGGATGGCAAAAAATCCCGAACGGCGTTTCGGGTGCTGGACCGTTTCCCGAATATGACCCTGGTTGAGGCTTACCCAATCACCGGTCGAACCCATCAGATTCGTGTTCATTGTCTGCACGCAGGACATCCCATTGCTGGCGATCAAAAATACGGTATGGATGCGGATAACCAGTTGCAGAAGCAGTTTGGCCTGAAGCGATTGTTCCTGCATGCGGCCAGTATAGAATTTGAGTTGCCGGATGGTAAGCGATTGAAAGTTGAAGCACCATTACCGGAGGACTTGGCTGAGGTGTTAGCAGCTTTGAAAGATCAGCTTTGAAAGCGGGACAGGGCGGGCTGAATGTCCGATCGAAGCATTGCTTAATAGGCTTCGACTGTTTTTAACTGTGTTAACCGTGTTGTCGCATGGCTGGCTATCAGGCCGGGATGGGTCAGGCGATTTAGAGAATCTCTTAAAGGGGTAGTTATGCACGACAAGTGGAGGGAATCCTCTTCTGAGGTACAGGATCGCCTTGACAATAGCAAGGCCTGGGATCTGGTGGATGCCCTGGCCAGAGGGGCACTGCTGGAGCAGCGCCGTTCCAGACGGTGGGGTATATTTTTTAAATTGCTGACGTTTGGCTGGTTATTTTTCTCTGTTGCGGTCATTTATAATGCGACCAGAATCAACGATGTTGTGATCAGTGATGGCTCCGGTGAGCATACTGCGCTGGTGGAGATTGATGGCCAGATCGGTGGTGGCGATGTGGATGCCGATATCGTGGTATCGGGGTTGCGTTCAGCTTTTGAGGATCCGGGTACCCAGGCGGTTATTCTAAGGATTAACAGCCCGGGTGGTAGTCCGGTGCAGTCTGGTTATATCTATGATGAAATTCGCAGACTGCGAGAGCTGCATAAGGATACGCCGCTTTACGCGGTCATTATGGATATTGGTGCGTCTGGTGGGTATTACATTGCCGCCGCCGCAGATGAAATTTACGCTGACAAGGCCAGTCTGGTGGGTTCTATTGGCGTTATCTCTTCAGGCTTTGGTTTTGTCGGGGCGATGGAGAAGCTGGGAGTTACCCGCAGAACCTATACCTCCGGTGAAAATAAGGCATTCCTCGATCCATTTCAGTCCGTGGATCGTGAGGCTGCTGTCCAATGGCAGGCATCGCTGGATACTATTCATCAACAGTTTATTGACGCGGTGAAAACCGGACGGGGTGATCGACTGACTGATCGATCTGATATCTTCTCGGGGATGGTCTGGTCTGGTGAGCAGGCTAAAGAGCTGGGGTTAATTGATGGTCTGGGCAGTGCGGGTTATGTGGCCCGTGAAGTGGTGGGTGAAGAGGATATTGTTGATTATACCTTTCGTCTTTCACCGTTGGAAAAATTTGCCCGGGATTTTGGGGCTGGTGTCAGCGCTACTCTTGTCGAAGCCTTGGGTGATGGTTTTCAGTTAATGTAATTGGATGGCCAAGTCTGCTCTGTTGAAGAAAAGCGCTAATACCCATGCAGCATACACCTCGTTCCCACGGGAGTCGTGGGGACGAGTTCAGCCTACGGAACTGATGCTCTATCTGCCCAGAGGGTAAACCCCTTCATTCATCAGCATGGTGGTCAGGGTGATCAGTGGCAGTCCAACCAGACTGTCGGGGTCGTCGCCAGCCATTTTCTCAAACAAGGTGATTCCCAGTCTTTCGCATTTAAAACTGCCGGCGCAGTCCAGCGGGCTCTCTGCATCTATATAAGTGGCGATCTGCGTGCTGGAAAGTTTTCGAAACCAGACCGTGTAGTCTACACAAGTCAGCTGGTGCTGATTTGTCGCGGTGTTCAGAACGCAGAGGCCGGTGTGGAAAACGACCGGTTTACCGCTGCAGTTTGCGAGCTGCTCGATCGCTTTTTCCCGGGAAAGCCTTATTGACAAGGCTCTGGCACTCTCTCCCGGTTCTGGTGTTTCATCAAGGTTGGGTGAGGCTTGATGGAATTTCAGATTGAGTCGTTCAAGCAGGCGTTTCCGGTAGGGCGAGCCTGAGGCTAGCAATATATTCATGGTTCTCTTTTGAGCAATCAGTGCGGCCAAATGGTGTGGATAGTCGAGCACAGTATGCATGGTCTCGAATTTTTGTGAAATACGACTGCGCCATCAGAAAGCGGGTTGTGAAAAATACCATCTTCAGGCATGTTTATTGTGAAGTTTTTGATAAAAAGCTGAAACTTTTAGGACTTACGCATTGACAACAGGCTCTAAAATTTGATAATGCCAAAAAACAGATGTCTTCAGGGATGAAAGTGAGAACTACCACTCGACCGACCACTGCACGATGCACTCTTGCAAAATACATTGGCTTTTTGATTAGTGAGCCAAAATCATCAACATGCACAAGACTGGCCGAGGTTACCGACTTTTCTCACGATAGCGCAAACCGCTTTCTTAAGCGTGAAAACTATCAGCCCAAAGATATGTACGATGAAGCAGTCAAAAGTTTAAACCCTATTGGCGGCACCCTGAGCGTTGATGACAGCGTGCTCGACAAACCTTATAGCTACTCCGTGGCACTGGTTGGCCACTTTTGGTCGGGTAAACATCACCGAGTGGTTAAGGGAGTTAACCTCATCACCCTTTATTACACCGACGTATCCGGGCGCCATATGCCGGTGAATTACAGGATATACGACAAATCGGAAGACAAGACAAAAAACGACTACTTCCGTGAAATGTTGATTGAAGTGCTGGTATGGGGGCTGAAGCCAGCGTTCGTTACCGGTGACTCCTGGTACAGCTGCACGACTAACCTGAAGACGATTAAAAACCATCAGACTGGGTTTATGTTTGCCGTTGAGAAAAACAGGACAGTATCACTGGAAAAAGGTAAATGGCAGCAGGTTCAACACCTCGACATCCCCGACAATGGTCTGGATGTATGGCTCAAAGACTTCGGTAAGATCCGGTTGTTCAGGACGATGCTAAAAGACCAGCGTCGCCACTACGTGGTTTACTTGCCAGAGGAAGTCCCTTTTGAACGCAATGACTTCAAGCAGATCCATGACCAGCACTGGCAGATCGAACAGTTTCACAGGGCGATCAAGCAGGTTTGCCATATTGAGCACTTTCAGGTTCGCAGCGAACGACCCGTCAGAAACCATATATTTGCTGCAATTTTAGCTTTTGTTTATCTCCAGAAAATGCAGATAGAGCAGGAGTTTACGAATATTTATCAGCACCAACGGGGGCTGTTTAAAGAGACAATAGGCGCTTTCATTGAGAGTTTTGCAAAGGGGAAGGATCACCTCCTACCAAAATTTATCGGTGTCATCAATGCGTAAGTCCTAACTTTGATAATCCCAGCCAAAAAGGATGTTTGACAGAAAAGGGGCATCGCCCTATGATTGCGCGCTTATGTTATCAGGCCAATTACCAAAAACCGTTGATCCGCGTAAACTCGCGCGTCAGGGGGTACAGTTTGAAGGTTCGCTGGCGCTTGAACAGTTTGATCGACTGGCAGCCAGTCTCGCTGACGATCAGGGTGAGGTGAAGGTATTTCTTCATTTCTACATGAGTGAAGATCATCGAGTGGTTCTTGAGGGGCATGTTGAGGCGAATCTGAAAATGATTTGTCAGCGCTGTCTTGATGTGGCGGAACTTCCCGTGCGTTCAGATCTCAACCTGATGGGTGTATTGACCGATGATCAGGCCCGTTCCCTGCCAGAGGGCTATGAACCCCTGATGCTCCGGGATGAGCCGATGGAGTTGGTGCCCCTGCTGGAAGAAGAGCTCCTGTTGAGCCTTCCTATCGTGGCTTATCATCCGCCTGAAGCCTGCCAGGTTCAGCAGAACTTTACTACTGAATCTGATGAAGAGGCTGAGGCTTCCGCTGCCCGGGCAGCGGAAGAGAAAAAGCGTCGTAACCCGTTCAGTGTTCTGGCCAGTCTGAAAGCTGATCAGGGAAAAAGTACCACCGAACCCAAATAGAGTTCCAAGCAAAGAATTTAGGAGAGAACACATGGCTGTTCAGCAAAATCGAAAAACCCGTTCCAAGCGTGATATGCGTCGTTCCCACGACAGTCTGACGGCTTCTCAGCTGTCTGTTGATGCAACTTCTGGTGAAACTCATCGTCGTCATCACATGACTGCTGACGGTTTCTACCGTGGCCGTAAAGTGCTCGAAGGTAAAGTGGGCGAGTGAGTCGTTCCATGCCAGGACGGTCAACGGCTCCAGGACGGAGAATAGCACTTGATATTATGAGCGGGGACGAAAGTCCCCGTTCTCGTATTCGGGCTGCCCTCCGGGCTCTGCAAATTTATCCGGATCTTCATCTTTCCCTGGTGGGTAATCAGACACTGATTACTGATCATCTCTGCTCTGATTCCTTGGATCAGGCGCCCTTTGATCAGTCCCGCCTCACTGTTATTCATGCTGAAAAGACGATTGGCATGGATGAAAAGCCATCCTCTGCTCTCAGGGCCAAAGACGGTAGCTCCATGTGGGTTGCCCTTGCGCAGGTTGCTGACGGCAGTGCTGCCGCCTGTGTCAGTGCGGGAAATACTGGCGCGCTGATGGCTATGGGGCGATTTGCCCTGAAAACCTTTGTGGGTATTGATCGTCCGGCCATAGCGGGTGCTGTTCCCTGTGCTGGAGGCAGCGTTTTGCTGCTGGATATGGGGGCCAATGTTGACTGTTCCGCTAACAGTCTTTATCAATTTGCAGTGATGGGATCTTTGTTTGCCGCTTCTGTGAGAGGTATCGCTGCTCCCAGGGTGGGGTTACTGAACATTGGGATTGAGGATATCAAAGGTAATGAGCGGGTCAAACTGGCAAATCAGCTCTTGAAAGACGATCGACGTCTGAACTACATCGGCTATATCGAGGGGGATGATGTCTTTGCCGGTCGGGCGGATGTAGTGGTCTGTGATGGTTTTGTTGGCAATATCGCCCTGAAAACCGGGGAGGGGGTTGCCTGTCTTATTCGTGACCGCCTGGTTGCAGCATTTCAGCAAACGCTTTGGCGTCGCTTCCTCTCTTTGTTGATTGCGCCGGTCATGCACAAAATCAATAAAAGCATTGATCCGGTGGTCTACAACGGCGCCTGTTTTCTCGGACTTCAGGGGATTGTGGTCAAAAGTCACGGCCATTCTGACGAAGAGGGCTTCTTCCGGGCTATTGCCGAGGCTGTCAGAGAAGTGGACAGCGATGTGCCCGGACGATTGGCTGATGAAGTGGAATTAATGTTGAAAGGTTAAGGCCTGCCGGGATTGCTCAGGGATGCTGGAAAAAAGGCGTTGATGTCGGCGCTTGATCCATCACCAAAAGCATTTGTGCCCTTCTTCCGGGATTCAATGGGTGGAAGCTCGGCACAGCCCGGAAAGTGCGAGGGATTATCCAGAGAAACCTAAGTACAGATTAACCAGTGGGAGGCAGCAATGCCAATCCCACCACTATCTTACGTAGCCACATCTGATCAGCTTTCTGTTCGTTCCCAATGGAACTGATGCTTCACGTGTGGATCTTGTTCTTTAAATTCTTTGTGCTCCTGCTCTAGATTTTCCATGGCCGTATACTGCCAATTATTGTCGGTGATCTTCCCCTTTAATGCGTCAAGGCTAACCAGTGCTACCTGGCTGATCAGCTCATTTTTCAACACAGGATCAATATCAGTATGGTCAAATACCCGGGGAAACTGTTCGGCAACAAATGACTTTAGCGTCAAGTAACCACTGATGATACTGGCAATCCGTTCGGGGTGGTATTGATGGAGTATTGCCGGTGACGGGATGGCCTTATCCGTCTTGATGGCCAGTTTGGCGTGATCGCTGGCACTGTCCTGTCGGGGCAGTAAATCCACCACCAGCTCCCGGAGTAGCCCGGTTTCGCTGGGTTCAGAGAGGCCCCGCCGGTTGATCATGGCCTGAATTTTAACCCGGTTCATGGCCTCTTTGGGGCCCGCAATCTTGGTGTCGTACAGGTTGTTGAACAGCTGCCAGGCTCTTTGGCTGAGGGTAAACGATTTAAAGTCCATTAGCTCGTTGTTGCCCACAGTTTTGCTACTGGTTGCTTTTTGCAGATCAGACTTCAGTTGCGCCAGTGGTTCGGCAGAATGATCCATTCCCAGATAGTCCGGCAGTTCAGCCAGTTCGTGCACCATTCTCAGCTGCTGTTGCAGGGATTGCTGCATGAACAGTTTTCTACAGGGTTCATACTGGCCCCTGGTGAGGGCATTAATCAATGGGTTATGCAGGGCTTTTTCCGGTTGTACGACAGGCGCAGGCATTAATCGCTGGTTAATCATGCCCATCATGTCAGGAATGTTATCTTCATGTTCGGCCAGTTGTCCGTGCGCGGTGGCAGTGTTTTGCTTCTGTCGGGTCTGCAACTGAACCGCCTGACGGATGATCTGTCTACGCAGGGGGTCTGGCAGATGATTATCCGAAGAATAACTGGCCAGTTGATTGATTGCCATGGCTTGCAACATGGCTTTTGCCAGCCCTATGGCAGGACCCTTGGCGTTTGTTATCCCATGAACCAGATCATCGGTACTGAAGATATTGTCCGGATGCTCATGGTTTATACCAATGGCAGGTGAAGTGAGGGCTTGCTGCAAAAAAGTCTCTGTAATTCTGGCGGGTATTCTGGCTGGTGTTGAGAGCAAAATGGCCATATTGACCAGGTCATTACGGCTCCACTGACTGGCGACGGGGCTGGTATGACTTTTCAAATGATCGATGAAAGCAGCCACTTCACTGTGTAGCTGGGGGGCTATCGCCAGACTGTCGGTTAATAGTTGCATACCCGGTGCATGGTCCAACAGTTCCTGTCGGCTAAGTTACCGTTAATGGTTGGAAGCACCAATGTTCAGTAATTCTGCTGATCAACCGGCCAACAGTTAATTTTTTTGCTGCCGTCAGTTCTCGCCTCCAGGCCAGATAATGGGGAAGGTAACGAGTTGCAACCCCTTGGAATACGCCGCCAATCCAGCGTTTTAAATGACTGTGATAAGAATTTACAGTCTGGATGTGGTAGATGCCTTCAACAACATGTTGACCTGCTGATGTCACCAGCTCCTTGAAGACAAATCCAAGCTTGTCAGCAAGTTTTTCGTGAGCGAGGTGTGCATCCGCACAGACCGTGGCCTGTATCGATATGCGGCCATTTAAATGCCTGCACAATTCATTAGCACTTTCGTTTTCTAATACACCGTCAACGGTATTTCGATTACGGTCCCGAGCCACCATTACCGGGACTTTTCGGGCTTTGTTGGGATCATTACCCCGCTTTCGGGTTGGCCGTGGAAGGCCTTCTCTTTGCCCTTTGAAGGATTCACGGAAAAATGTTTCATCAAGCTCAGTAATGCCACAAAGCTCTTCTGCTTGATCATTATTAATCACTTCAAGAAAGCGGTGACGCCAGCGGAACGCAGTTTTCAAGTCAATGGCATTCTCAGCAGCAGCTGGTCGCAAGACCATAGAGTGAGTCATACCTGCGAGGTACTTGTTCCATTTTTCAGGGTGCCTGAGCCTTGCCAAAGGCGTTCCACTAAAGGCGTTAAACGTTGAGTCGCAAGTCTTGCAGTGGTAGCGCTGTCGGCCATTTCGTATGCCCCAGCGACCAACGCTATGGCTTTTGCATTTGGGGCACCTGGGGTTTTCGGCAAATTGGGCAAGTATGCTCTTTTCTACGTCAGGTGTTGCATTATCGTTATTGGGTATAGATTCACTGTAAACAGGTTCAGAGTCAGTGGTTTCTACTACCTCGGTAACCTCTATTTGAGTACTAAGGAGCGAGTTGTTAAGAATGTCTCGCTGTTCACTGGTTAATGTTGAAATGGAATCAATAAAATTCTGGAAGAGTTCAGATTGCATATCACTCCCCTACAACGTAGATTTTATGGGAGTTTAGCTGATTCAACCATTAACGGTAACTTAGCCGTTCCTGTCGGTAAGAGGCTGACTCTTGATCACATCTCTCCAGCGCTGAACTGCCGGGCTATCTGCCAGGTTTTTACCCGATCCTGCAATTTCGCCCAGCCTTCCCATACCACTAACCAGCCGGGCTGCCCTGTATGCTTTGAATCACCCCAACCACCAAGCCGAGCAATCGTTTGAAGCAGCCAAGTGACTGTTGGCGGCTTATCGGGCAACGCTTTTTTTTCATAGGTTAGCCAGAGAACCTGCCATTCATCATCACTGACCACCTCATTCGCGAGTGTTTTTTCACTCCAAAGCTTTCTGTCTTTGTGCTGCCTGTCATTCGGTAACATTAATGCTTCACGGATTTGCATTAGTCTGACAGCGACAAACATTAATATGACCGCAAGTCGTTCAATGTTATCCGGAGATTGCAGACGAAGCCTTTCTACTCCTGCTCCCGATTTCCAAGCCTTATGGAACTCTTCTATTCGCCATCGGAGCTCGTAAAATCGAATGATAGAGCGACAGTCTTCGAATGTTTCAATATCTTCAGTTGTCAATAGTACCCAGTGCAAACGGTCTTCGGAGTCATTGCCAATCTCTTCAGCCGACACAATATTCATAGTTAGTTCTCGTCCAAAAACGCATCAGGCAATCATAATTAGATTGTACGTGCGTTTTGATATTTCCTGAAATTCCAGAGAGCCGCAAAAACTCTTCCCTTTTTTTCTCTAATCTGGGACGGATATTGGAGAAAAACGCGAAAAGCAGGCAGAAAACATCCTCCCACCATGCTGGAAAGGTACTTTCATGTAGCGTGGAGGTGGCTATCAGGATGGTGCCGGGTGTCTGGCCAGAATCACCAGGTTGTAACAGACCACCGATAACCAGCAATGAGAATCAAAACGCTCAGAACCCTTGCAGTGGCAACGTGATAGCCCAAAACATCTCTTTAGCCACGAAATTCCCGCTTCAATACCTGCCCGGAAGCGAAAGAGCGTTTTATACACATACTGACTTTTAGTCATCTCTTCGACTTCAAGTCCGCGCTTCTTATTAAAAGCTACATCGCTGATTCCCATGGCCTTGGCTTTTTCCAAATTAGCGCGACACGCGTATCCGCCGTCACCGCTTGTCTGGCGAGGTACACGACCATAAATTTCTTTTTGTCTTTCCATCATCGGAATGAATTGGTCCGAATCCGCTGGGTTACCTTCCTCAATAACCAGGTCCAGGATCAATCGACTTTTTCCCTGAACCAGGTTCAGTTTATGGCCATACTGTACTTGCCGCCTGTCTTTTACGATGATATCCGTATGGGGTTCATACAGGCTAACCACTTTTTCCTGGGCTGGCACCTTTTCACCCTTAAAGACCCTGCGCTCTGTCTGGGAGACTATTGCATCCACCAGGGGTAACAGGTGATCCACATCGGCCTGCCACTTGTCGGCATCATCAGCCAGGAGACACTGCCCCTGCTGACGGGCGTTTGCTAGCGTGACAGTAGCTTCGATAAGTACCTTCCGGGATTTTCGGGTCAACTGCAGCAGTTTTTTATAATGCTGATGCCGCTCTTCTTTGCCAGCGTAGATGCATTTTCTGGCCGCATCTTTTACGGCTCGGTTGTGATGGGTATATTCATAAAGCGGTGTCGCTGTCAGTGTTTGTCCCCGTTCCAGCAGCCGACAAATTTCTTTAACGGAACTGGCTAAAAGATCACTGTCGCAAGGAGGTTTGATATCCGATTCGGTGACTGTGCTGTCAATAGCCACAGTGCGCCCTTTTTCAATACCCTGATCTTTAGCGGTCATTAGCTGACAGTTATTAATCCGTTCCCATGTAGATGCAGTAAGAAGGCTGATGAGCCCATGCAAACTGGAGCGACTGGGGCGCTGGTTTGGTTCGAGGCGACAAAAGTCTCGAAAGAGCATGGAGTCCATCAAAACAAACGACAAGTAGTCATAATCACAATTCAAATACTGTTTCAGGAGTGCCGCACGAAGAACGGATTCTGCTGATAGTCCGTTCCGCCCAGTGTTCTGTTTATCACAAGAACTTAAGTCCTCATAAATCCAGTCATTGAACTGTGGATGGGCGTCAAGCCATTGCGAGATACCGGAAAGCTGGGAGCAGATTTCATGAGGTACGTAATGGAGTTCCATACTACACTGCGGGTTGCGTTTTTTGCGCATTTGGAGTCCTCTGTTTTTGGCAATCCCTTATGTTTCTTGCTCTTGGGAAGTTTAGTCGCCAGATAGCAGTAGGGCTCCACTTAATTTTTCAGGATAAAATCTACAGTTTTCAATTGGTTGTGTTTTTGGACGAGAACTAGCTATCCCGGGTGCCTGATTGGGACGGCTATTACTATTATGGAACGTCTCCTGATCAGCAATTTCTGCCAGTGCGGGGGAGGCCGACACTGATGCTGGCGACATTGCCCCGATCGATCCGAACAGTTTGCCAAGTCCCTCTTTGATGTAATCCAGTACGCCTGTTTGCCGGGTAGCCGAAGAGGTTTGTGGTGGTGTGGGTGCCTGGTCAATGTTTCTGCGCAATCGTCTGTGGTACATCGGGAGTTCAGGCGTTGAATCAGGGGGCATCCGGACTGACGGATCGTCATAATTGGCAAGTATAATGCGATAGTCGTTTGGTTCTTTAATGACATCAAGAAACGTGCGAGGATCGAACAGCACATTATCCCCTGCTTCACTCAGTGTAGCTTCATCAGTAAAGTGGCCCTCATCCCGCAGATGCAGAGCCTGAACGTCGTCAATAAACCGGTTTTTTTCCTGTTCCATGACCGACGCCAGTAGTTGCTGGTTATAGGGTGCAGACTGTTTGGCGATGACATCGCTGCTGATCATTTTGCTGCCATGTTTGGCAATAGACGACCAAAGATCTTTGCGTTGTTGCAAAACCGGGCTGGTAGTGCCGGACTCTCTTTCCTGCTGTTCCAGTTCGTCAACTTTGCTTGTGCCCTGCAGAAACATTGAGAGATCAACAAGAAATTGGTTGAATTGATTGGGTGAGTCAGGTGATGCACGTTGCTGGATATCATTGATTACCTTGAGCAAATTGGCTGGGTGTAAGGTTTCTTTTCCTTCCGGGTTGGACACGGTAGCTCGAAGCTTCAAAACTTCTTCCTGGCTCAGTTTGCCCGGGTCGATATAGCCCACATCAATAAACAGCTGAAGACGTTGGTCGTTCAGTGAGGCATACATCTGCTGAAATGTGTTGGTCAGGGTATCAGTGATGATCGTTCGGGCTGCTGGTAGTCTATGATCATTATCCACCGGTACAGAGCGTAATGCCTTCAGTGTCCGGTGGGCATGTTTGTAAGTGTTAAGAAACCCCTTATCGAATACATCATTCAGAGTATTGAGGGTATCTCCGAGTATAACCCGGGTTTGGATACTCTTTTTTTCCTTACTGGTTGTGGTTAGCTGGTGAATATGCTCCAGGGCCTGTTCAGAGGTTTTGTTGATGGAGTGGTTAAACCGGTCTTTGATCTGTTCGTTCCTGGCAGAAAATGCCTTAACCAGCCGGGGGAAAACCAATTGGTTTGGTGCATCGTGTTGAGTAGAGGGCTTGCTGGAGGTGTTTGTTGACGTTGGGGCTTCGCTGTCAGTGCTATCAGTCCTTTCCCGGGTTGTTGATGGGGTGGGTTGAGTGGTTGAGGATGCAGCCGTGTCACTGTTGGTAGAAGAGCGACGAGCAGATGATGGTTGTGCGATTGTGGTCTCGCCTGTGGTGCTTGCTGATGCAGTGGCTCCGGTGCTGGGCGTATCAACAGTGGTTAATGTATTGGGCAGAGTAAATGATGAGGTGGTTGTGCTGCTATTGCTGGAGCGACGAGCAGATGATAACTGCCTGGTGGTTGTTTCACCGGTTGTACTTGCTGATGAAGTGACTCCTGAACTGATTGTATCTTCAGTGGTTTCTGTGGTTGACGAAACGGTTGTGTTGCTGTTGGTGGTGCTTGTTGTTGTTGTGACTCCTGCCCTGATGGTGTCTTCAGTTGTTGCTGTGGTTGGTTGATTGGTTGATGAAGTGGTTGTGTCACTTCCGGTAGAGGATTGAAGGGCAGATGACAGCGATCCACTGGTGGTCCCACTCACAGTACTTGTTGGTGTTGTGGCCTCTGCGTTGGTTGCGTCTTCAGTTTCTGCAGTGGTTGGTTGACTGGTTGACGAAGTGCTTGTGTCACTTCCGGTAGAGGATTGGCGGGTAGATGACAGCGATCCACTGGTGGTCCCGCTCACAGTACTTGCTGGTGTTGTGGCTTCTGCGCTGGTTGCATCTTCAGTTGCTGCAGTGGTTGGTTGACTGGTTGACGAAGTGCTTGTGTCACTTCCGGTAGAGGATTGACGGGCAGATGACAGTTGTCCACTGGTGGTCTTACTAACAGTGTTTGCTGGTGTTGTGACTCCTGCACTGGTGGTGGCTTTAGTTGTTGCTGTGGTTGGTTGATTGGTTGGCGAAGTAGTTGTGTCACTCTCGGTTGAGGAGTGACGGGCAGATGGCAGCTGTCCGCTGGTCGCCTCACTCACAGTGCTTGCTGGTGTTGTGAATCCTGACCTGGTGGTGTCTTCAGTTGTTGCAGTGGTAGGTTGATTGGTTGGCGAAGAAGTGGTTGTGTCACTTTCGATAGGTGAGTGACGGGCAGATGGCAGCTGTCCGCTGGTGGTCCCACTCACAGTACTAGCTGTTGTTGTGACTCCTGCCTTGGTGTTGTCTTCAGTTATTGCAGTGTCCGTTATTTTTTCGGTTGGGTTTGTATGATCGGAAATAATAGCGGTCTTTTCTTGTAGGGTGCTGTCGGATGTCGGTGCTGCTGTTGCCGAATGTTGCGCTGTGGCCTCCTTGACTGCTGTGGAGGTTGGAGACGCCGTTGTGCTATCTGGAAAAATGGCAATACCTGCATTTGCACTGTTGCTGTTCCCGGAGGTTGATGATGTCACTGGCTCTGTTATTGACTGCAGCGTGGTGTGCTCTGCGACGACCGCCTGTTTTACTGGTGGCTGTGTTTTTGCCACTGAGCCTTGAGTGGTTTGCTTGTCAGACTGTTTTTGTTGATCGTTTTTGTGTTTGTCAATAGCGTCTTTTATACCCTTGACCGACTTTCCTAATGCTTTGGCTGCTTTATGTACTACGATACCACCAGCGGCTGCGCCACCAGCGCCGACTCCAATGCCGACTCCAACGCCGACTCCGGCACCGGCACCAGCACCAGCTCCAGCTCCAGCGCCTGCTCCAACGCCCGCTCCAACGCCTGCTCCGGCTGCACCACCTCCGCCACCTCCGCCGCCTCCGCCACCACCTTCACCACCTTCACCACCTTCACCGCCTTCACCGCCTTCACCATCGCCGTCTCCCTGACGTCCACAGCCGCCAATTGACCGTTTGCATTTAAGGGCCTGTTTTAATAATTTTTTGCCTACTTCCTCACCGGCTTTCTCTACGCCCTTTTTAAGGGCTTTGCTTCCAGCTTTTTTTCCAACTTCTTCCCCAGCTTTTTCCCCGGCCTTTTCTCCGACTTCTTCCCCAGTTTCTTCTCCGGCTTTTTCTCCAACTTTCTTTCCGACTTCCTTGCCAAGTTTCTCTCCAAGTTTTTCCACAAGTTTCTTCCCAAATTTCTCACCTACCTTTTTAGATATCTGGCCAACGACGTTTGTCAGTCTTTCGCCAACATTCTCAGTGAGCTCACTGGCCAATTCTGACAGGCAGCCGGGGCAGGCTATCTTGAATGCCGTCAATGCCCCGCCAACCGCCATTGCAAAACTGGAAACTCCACCAGCGACGTTGCCTCCGATGCTGGAATGTTGTGTGTCTGCGGTATTTCGGGCGGGATTGTGGTCAGGATTAGAGGGGGCGGGGCGCTGGTCAGTGGCTTCAATGCCCGTTGTACCAGGCTCCAGCAGTTCAAGAATGTCATGCTTGATGCCCAGTTTGATCAATTCACTGGCGCTGGGATTGGCGGGCATGGCTGTCTTACTGCCCGTATTGGCGGCAGCTGATGATTCTGCTTCAGCGTCAGTAATATGTTGGGAAATAGTGTTGAGCGTTTTAATAATATGGGCATTTAGTTGTATAACACTGATATCCAATGTTTCGGATTCTGGCACATCTTTAAGATTGGCCAGTACCTCACGCATCTGTGAAATCATTGGGTCTTTAATCGTGATGCTATTTACTGTTTCAGCGGGTGACTGAGAATGTTCAGGGAGCTTTTTGGGAAGTTTTAATCGTTGAAGATTTGCCTCTTCGCGAACTTCATGCAGGTACTCTTCAATAAACGCCTTGGTTTTCTCTACGTCAATCTTCTGCAGGCGCATGGCCGGGTTAGTCATGATGTCCTTGATGCTTAATGCCGAGTCTGGAAATGGTTGAAGTTGTTCCAGGGGAGACAACCTGTTTGCCGCTATTTTGACAAAGCCTGTATTTTCCATTGCTTCTCCGGTTACAGAATTCTGAGGAATTCTATAAATTCTGGCAAACTCCTTCAGAGTTTCGGGTATTGCATCTTTCAGCTCTTGAAGTGTGGTGCCGGTAACGACAGTCAGGCCAGTATTTATATCATGAAGGGTTAGCTTGTACAGATCTGTGGATTTCCTGATTGAACAGTAAGCGACGTGCCTTGCTTTTGGTCTGATAATATATTGGAGGAGATCAGTGGCAAAGTTGTCATCAGGTAGTAATTGGTTAATCAGGTCATTGAGACAATTAAAATTAGGAGTACGATATCCATGCTGGAAGTTCCTTCTGACATTTTCCAATATATTGATTAGATCTTTTACCCAGAGACTTTTATCGGGTAATCCAAATGCCAATGATTCATTGGGTGTATCTTCAAAGTCTGCAAAGGATAGTTCTTGTAAAATGCGTTTTACTTCAAATGCATATTTCGAGTAATGGGTACCGGTTAATATTGATTCTGCCATGCTTAGCAACGAATCTGGTAATAAGTTGTAGAGGTCTGCTATGGCCAGGCTGATTGCATCTCCGTAACAGATACCTTCAGAAACGTTATCTATCAGCCGGTGCAAGCGCAGGGGGTCATAGAATGTGTATGCATAGTTAATTATTTCATCTAGCGGTAAGTAGTTGATAATTTGCTTTCGGATAAATTGACTGAACGATTATTTAGTATTTGCAAACGAAATCATATGACTCTCTCCAAATGAAGCGAACACTCGTTCAACTTCCTTTTCAAATTCCGTGAAACTCTTGATTGACAATAGATTGAGCCATTCATACTTTACTTTCCTCCACAGGATCTCAATCAGATTGAGTTCAGGTGAATATGTTGGAAGAAAGCAGATCAGTAACTTTTTCTCAAGAGTCCAGTCAGCGATTCTGTCACGAAACTTTTTGCTGGTATGAATACTGGCATTGTCCACCATAACTACGGTGTAGCGGTCATTTGAACTGTATTTTTCATCCTCCATTTTCTCTGTGAAGTCGTCAAAGGCTGCAATCACTGTATCACTATTCACAGAGCCCACAACAGGGTAATGAAACAGCTCACAGCTCCGATTCATAAAGCCCAGCACGTTGATGCGCTTACTTTTGACTGATGGAATTCTGAGCTGCTTTCCTTTTTCCTGCCAGCCATATGGCACACAAGGTTCTTGAGTAAATCCGGACTCATCAAAATAAAACAAGTTTATTAACCCTTTGCGCTCAGCTTCCTGGGCGTCTTTCAGTGCAGTTTTACAACGCTGGAAATGCTCTTCGTCCCGTTTATGTTTGCACGATTTACGGAGTCTTTTGTAAACCAGTCCTAACTTTTTTACGATGTTGGCCAGAGTAAGTTTTGATGAGGATTTACCGGTCTCATCCTCAATTTTGGATTTTACATACGATAAACGACGAGGCTCTTCTGCTACTAACTCTTTTATGCGTTGCACTTCAGATTCATCATATATGCAAGATCTTCCACCACCATGTTTCTTATACAATGCACGAATACCATAGTCCTCCCAATCATCAATCCATTGGGAAACGGTCTGATATTTAATCTCAAGGATTTCTGCAATTTGCTCAAGGGTAAAGCCTCGATTACTCAATAGAAGACCATGAGCTCTTTCCCTGATACACCTCAGAGGGCCGTAGTGCTTGGCGTATTTCAAAGTTAATACAACAGCTTCATCAGTGATATTGACATACTTCATAGGTTGGGGACGTTTTAGTTCAAGACCCACTTATAATAGATTAAGGATCTCTTTCTTTGTCTGCCTGATAGTACGATCAAAATATCCATAAGCAAACTTTTAACTACTTATTGAAGCCGAAAGATCATCAAGCCCAAAAGCAAGTTTCTCAAGACCATCAACATGCAACTGTTTGAATCTTTTAAGATCTTCTAAAAGGTCTTTATGAGGATTGTCTAATGCTTGTGCCTGAGAATACCGGCCGGACTTGCCATAGTACTCTCCATAATCGAAAAGGATGTTGACTTTAAGGGCTATTCTTAAGGTAGACATTAAGCCCCACCCACCGCACAAAGGCCTAATCTTGTACGCCCTGAACAACCATCCCGTGCAGGGTGTTCTCGTTTCGCATTATTTCCCCAGAAGTCCAGTAGCTTTTTAATGCATGAGACCAATGACTTTCCTGCATTCATCAACGATGAAATCACATTACCAAACAGGTGAGTCCCACTTTTCATCACCTTGTGCGTCGAGATTTCCTCAATGCTCCCACTTTCACAGAGGTTCGCCTGTGCAGCATGGGCAAGGTACCTTTTCAACGTCACAACCACAAAGGACATCAGAATCAGGCTAAACACCAGTGTCGCTGATTTGGTGTTAAAACGATGCCACCCTGAATAGGATTTGATCTCTTTGAAAATCAGCTCTATCTGCCACCGTAGACGATAGGCCTGGAGCACATCACTCAAGGTGAACTCCACCCGGTTCAGGTTGGTCACAACGAAAACCCACTTCTGTTTTTTGTCATTCCAGCGGACAACCAAGCGGAATGGCCAGGCTTTGAATCCCGGCCATTCTACATCCAGGTCGAGGCACTGGTCTTTGGGGAAGCCAGACAGTACATCCTTCAGTTTTTGTCCTTTGTAGCGATTGAGATTCTTGCCATCCTCCCGTACCGCGCTGAGTATCGTCGGGTTGATACTCTGAGGTGCCTTGCAGATAAAAGAACCCTCCCTGTCATCAATAGCGGCAAAGAGTTCCAGCTCAAAATAACCGGCATCCATTAGCATCAGGATATAGGCCATGGATGTTGGCAGTGGTGGCAGACAGTCTCTTTCTGAACGGGTATCTTCAGTCAGCTGCACCCGCACCAGGTTGTTGGTGAGAAGATCCATTGTCGTATGAAGCTCGACGGCAGCAGGACTGACCGTTGAGAACCTGCCGGGAAATGCTTCTTTCAGGGCATCATAGACAGCTTGTGACGAACCGTCCTGAATCAGAATGTGCTCAAACTCTGAAAATGGACTGTCTTCATCAAACGCCATGACTTTGCGGGAAAATATTTCCAGACACTGCACCCATAGCCACAGGATAAGAGTAGGCAGCGCGTCCTTTTTAGCTTGATTTGCCCAAGAACGATAAGAGACATTCAGCCCCGTCAACTCGTTAAATTTACGGTGTAGATCCGCCTGGGTATCGCAGTTTCCATCACCAGCGAGGGCATCGATCAGTGAGAGGATAAAATCCAAAGGACGGATATCTCGCTGTCGTATAGTAAAACCAAGCTGTTCCGCCATACTTAGGAGTTCTGACCGGTCGAAACAGGTCAACAGTTTTTTTCAACTAATCTACTATTTGCAGTACTCATCTTGTTCAGCCATTGATAATGGTTTCGAAGCTTTATTGTGGCTGTTCAAGGTGGGTTCTGCCGCCGGAAACGAACCTTTTTTGAGCTTAATGTCTACCCTAAGAAGGGCTATTTTGCCAACTTCGCCGAATTCACCTGTAGTGAGCAGAGACTTGATTGCCGTCTCATATTGGTCCATCGCTACCAGAATGGCTCCGGGGGATTTTATCTGGTTAAATAGTTCCTGGAATTCATGTCCCGGTATTTCCTGCTGCGTGCGCATGAATTCCATAAAACGGCTGCGTTCTTGCTCAAACCCTTTAAAAAAAGCTCTCATCTCATCATTCATTGGTGCCTTTTCAAACTCATAAAGGCTCTTTAACAGCAGTTTTGTCATCTCTGATATAGGAGATCTGCGATGTCTGTCATGGGGGCTTTGGGTGGGGTTTACGTATCTTTCCAGTTCATTCAGGGTGTTCTGAAGAATTTTTTCATAGTGTTGAGCAACAGCAGGATTAGATTTTTGGCTCTTTTCGTATTGCAGACTGCTGATTTCATAAATCAGGCTGGAATCCTCCTGTGGCAGGGCTTGGCAATATTTAGCCAGCAGTTTCCTGAAGGCATTGTATATCAAGGCCTTTGGCCAATTTTCATTGCAGAGCAGTCTGTAACCCGAAAAGAGCCAGATTTTTTTATGGATCTGGTAAAAGCCGAGACGATGATCAGCAGACTGAAAACCTGAAGAAACTTTATCTCTTGATCAATAGCTGAGATGAGTTGGGTCAGGCTGACTTTTGGGTGTTGTGTCTGATAAGACAAAAGATTTTCTGTAACTGTTCAGCACCCCCACATAAATCTGGAATTTTCTGATTTTTATACCATCCTCTTAAGCACCATTTTTCCACAATATTCGCCAGCATGATTCCAGAACTACCCGCAACTATGTCGGCTGAGATTCTCTTGAAAGAGAATGCAGAGCTGCGGATGAGAGTTGCCTGTCTGGAAGAGCGATGTCGAGAATTGGAAGAAAAGGTTGGCAAGAACAGTCAAAACAGCAGCAAGCCGCCATCGTCTGATGGTTATCAAAAACCTTGTAAAAACAGTAATTCTCCAGATCATTCTGACGACCTTTCCGCAGATAAAGATACCGATCCATCGGATGAAAAACCCAATCCTAAAAGTCTGAGACAGTCTTCTGGTAATAAAGCCGGTGGAAAGAAAGGGCATCAGGGCACTTGTCTTAAACAGGTCGATATCCCTGACTATATTGAGTACCTTCCGGTTAAAGAATGCAATAAATGTCAGGCGTCTCTTCTTGATAGTGAGCCGGTCAAATATATTGAACGACAGGTGTTTGAACCAGGGAGACCGGGTGAATTTGAAGTAACGGCCCATAGAGCTGAAGTAAAAATCTGCACTTGTGGTTGTCGGAATCAGGCTGAATTCCCGGAAGGTGTTACCGCTGCCGCACAATATGGCTCAGCCACACAGGCTATGGCCGTCTATCTTAACCAATACCATTTCCTGCCTTTTAAGCGCGTGTCAGAGTATTTTAATACTCTCTATAAAATGAGTGTAAGTGCAGGCACTGTCGCCAATTTTGTGGCCAGAACCTATGAAAATCTGGCTTCTACTGAAGAGGTTATTCGTGACGCCTTGCGGGAATCGTCTGTTGCCGGAGCCGATGAAACGGGTATGCGGGCCGAGGGCTCTTTGCACTGGCTACACGTTATGCGGGATGAACAATGGACGCTCTACTACTTGTCTGAAAAGCGAGGTCGTGAGGCCATGGACACGATGGGCATACTGCTAACATTTGCAGGCGTTCTGGTTCATGATCATTGGAAATCCTATTTTGCATATGCGGCAACTCACGTACTTTGCAATGCCCATCACCTGAGGGAGCTTTTGGGTGTTGTTGATAGGGACAGCAATCAACTGGCGTTGCGATTGATGAAGCTACTGAGGCTTTCCTGGCATTACTGCAAGGGCTTTAAGACCATAGGTATGCTACAGATGCCAAGTGTTGTCTGTGAACGAATCGAGAAGATTTATGACCGGTTGCTTCAGCGGGCTCTAATGAAAGAAGTCGTCTATATGGAGAAGCAACGAGAGGAGCTTAAGCGCAAGAAAGTCAAGAATACTAAAGCTTACAATCTCTTCAAACGACTCACTGAGTTCAAGGCTGAGACACTGCGCTTCATGTCAGATTTTACCATTCCCTTCGATAACAATGGCAGTGAGCGGGATGTTCGAATGGCCAAGTTAAAGCAGAAAATCTCAGGCTGCTTCAGGAGTGCAGACGGTGGTTCTATGTTTGCACGGATTCGCAGCTATTTGTCGTCTGCCAGAAAACAGGGAATGGACATATATCAATCACTTCATAGAGCTGTTCGGAATTACTGTAATATGCCTTTGCTCAGTGCTGAATAGTTACGATTTTCTTTGAGCCCTGCCATCAAGGTGAATTCCACGCTGTCCGCTACCAGCGTCTGCAATGATGGCAGTGACGTGGTTGGACTAATAGCAGTGGTCGATGGCGATGTTATTACCGGGCTTGATGTGGCTATTGACTCCCTGGTCGTTATCGATGTTGATGCCGATGGTAGGGGAGCAGTAGTGGGCAGTTCAACATTGTTGATGCTGCCGTCCTTTGTTGTTGGGTCAGGGATTCCGGTATCTGATTTATTATTGTCCGTCGAATTAGTCGACATAGGATTGTTACTAATTTCACCAAAATTCTTCCTGATTACCACTGATCGTACGTCATGACACAGGGAAAGATAATTTAAGAATATACGTGCAGCTTTTCATTCTTTATGTCTATAACCCGGTAAAGAAATAAGGCTCTTTTCGGGTTACAGACTGCTCTGCAATGAAAATTGGCCAAAGGCCTTGATATACAATGCCTTCAGGAAACTGCTGGCTAAATATTGCCAAGCCCTGCCACAGGAGGATTCCAGCCTGATTTATGAAATCAGCAGTCTGCAATACGAAAAGAGCCAGAAATAATAGAACCTCTCCAGTATTACCGGTGGAGCAGGCATCATGACGGCTTGTTCTCCAGATTATCAACTAAATTCGGTTTCATAACCGCTCCGAACAAGCAAAGACCCACATCATCATTCGAAATAATGATATTAATACGTCAACTGACTTTCAATTATCGGTTGATGGCTAACCCGGTTTCCACTGGACGTCTGGCAGTTTGAGAAGTCGATCCGGCATCGGTGCTGTATTGACTGCAGCCCGACCTAGCCTTGAGATCATTGAAGGCATATCAAAACGCCGGTTAAACCGATAGTTGAACTCTGATAGATAACGGCCCAGATGCTTGGGGTCGAGCTTATGGTAAGTACCGGTAATCGCTGTTTTCACGTTTCCCAGCATGGTATTTACCCAGGTGAACAACTCATTCTCCATGGATGCATGCCCACCACCGGTAATGATGGCTGTGTGCTGGCATCCGGCATCTTCAATACCCCGGAAACAGGACAAGCCATCGCTGACGGCCCGGACACCCTTTTTCAGGGCATGTTCTGCCCACTCCTGAATGGTTTTTCGCCGGAAGTTATCAACGGCATTGAACTTCATGTAGATAGGGTGGTTATCAGCATCTGTCTGAACTGCGGCCACGAAGGGGGCTTTGTTCTCTGAGCCTCTGCCCCGGCGGCCTCTGTGGCGCTCTCCGCCCCAATAGGCGTCATCAATCTGAACAAAACCACTCAACTGCCAGCTGTTATCTCTTTCCATCATGACCTGCATGAGTTTGTGTTTCATGCGCAATGCGGCATTGTAGGAAATGCCAAGTTGTCGATGAAGCGTCAGGCAAGAAATCCCCGCTTTATTCTGGGTGACGAGATAGATACCCAGAAACCAGGTAGCTAGAGGCAGCTTTGTTGAGTCAAAGATAGTGTTACTGGTAAGCGAGGTTTGGCAACGGCAGCAATTGCACTGGAATTCAGCTTTCCGGTGAAGCTTGCAGAAACTGCGGGAGCCACACTTCGGGCATTGGAAGCCATCTGGCCAGCGCCAAGAGGACAGCGCGTTCTCACACTGCTCTTCACTGCCGTAATTAGCCAGAAATTGCATAATGCCAAGGCCTTTTTGGAACTGAATGGTGTTTTTACACATCAGTTTTACCTCCAAAACACATGACTATCGACGTTTATTATAGCAGCTGGCTCACGACGTAGGGTCGGTGGTAATCAGGAAATTCTTTACTGGCTGATTAGATGGAATCATTTTAAAGGTCACATTCCCATGAGGCTCTGTGGTCGTATCCGGAACATGACGTTCAGTGACTTCGGGATGTTTCGTTGTCCCGGCGGATGTATTGGTTTGATCAGCGGGTTCTGCATTACTGGTAGCGGCGTGTTCCGGGGGATTTGTTCTCGGTCCGGTGTTTTGAGGTTTTAGGGTATGCGGGGTTGAGATCTCGTTAGCAGGGCGACCTTCAGGAAAATGTTCTAAATATTGATGGATTTTTTTTAATTCTTTGGCAAATTCAATCACTCTGATTTCACCGTCAGATAATTTTTCCCCCTTTGATTTTCGTTCCATCAATTCTTTGAGTGTGTGAGAGAATCCATGCTTTTCAATATTGACTGGGCTTTCATGGTCTGGTGATGGTGACGTGTTAATCTTTTTAGTTGTTTTATCGTGCAAACTGATATCTACGCGGTGAAACTTGAAATTGCTCTTTGTTTCCTGGCTTTTTGGAGGCAGAGTTAATCGATCAGACGATTGAGCCTGGGTCGTGTTGTTGATCATGGGGGAAGGTATTGATGGATAGGATTGAGTGTCCATTGGGTTTTCCGTTGGTGCGGGTTAATAACGGTTAATGATGATTAAAGGGCATTAAGAGCAGCTGTGAACCACTATGATTGAGAGTATAATTGCCGGTCCCGGAATAACAGCCGAGCTGCTGCCTCAAAAACAGCATGTTGGTCTTCCGGGTCAGGTAGCTGGCCTCTTGCCTCCGTAAAATCAGCTGTATTGTTCATAAGGTAATGGGCAAGATTGTTATAGCCGTCATTCAGCACTCAATCTGAGAATTTCCCTACACCGGCTAAAATGTAAAAAATTCTCAGAATGAACATGTCCAATGCATCCTCATCAGTTCCACATTCAACGTATCGATCATATGGGTTTGGTTGCCGGTATGTGCAAAGAACTCGGTATCTCTAATCATCTGGATTCCCTGGTTCCTAACCAATCTGAACACCGGAATATTTCCTTTGGCGAAACCGTAGTATCAATGCTGCTTAACGGCCTTGGGTTCACTGCCCGCACGCTTCATATGTTCCCGGAGTTTCATGCTGATAAACCGCTGGATAAACTCATCAGGCCCGGTATTAAACCCGAACACATTAACGACAGTGTACTCGGCAGAGCCCTGGATCAGCTTTTTGAACTGGATGTAAGTGAGGTCTATTTATCGCTGGCTGTCAAGGCAGTGAATGTCTTAAAACTGCCGTGCAAGGCTCTGAACCTTGACTCAACAAGCTTGCATGTGGACGGCGTTTATAACAGCGAATCTGACGTCGACGAAGAAGATATGCACTGTATCAAACTCTGTCGTGGATACAGCAGGGATCATCGACCCGAGCTCAACCAGGCAATACTGCTGATGATGACGGAAAATCAGGCCGGTATTCCCGTTTTTATGAAAGCGTCCAGTGGCAACGTAAACGACAATAAAAACTTTAAAAAAGTCATCAGCAGCCATTTGAAATCCTACCGGGAAGCCCTGAATAATCGCTACCTGATTGGTGATGCAGCACTTTATACAACAGATAACGTACAGATACTTCATCAGCAGGGCCAGCAATTTATCACCCGGGTTCCGTCAAAAATCAAAGAAGCCAGAGAACTGATTGACAGTGTCGCTTCTTGTGAAATGACACCAGTGGAGGGTGCTGAGGGCTATGAGAGTCATGAAATGCTGTCAGATCATGCGGGTGTCTCCCAGCGCTGGATTCTGGTCCGCAGCGAGCAGGCTCGAAAGAGCGAACAAAAAACACTGCTGAAAAAAATGCTAAAGAAGTCTGAGAAAGAAGCAGAATCGCTGACCAGTAAACTGGCCAAAAAAGCCTTCAAGTGTGAAACCGACGCATTGCGTGCGTTCGATGAATGGCAGTCAAAAACTATTTATTGTCAGGCGGAACCTGTCATTACTGAGAAACCCTGCTATACCAAGGTAGGTCGTCCGGAGAAAGGCTCTAAACCGGACAGTATTGAATATGGCTCTTGTAGGATTTCAGACTGCTACTGGGTTGAACATTGCTGAAGCCCTTTATCTACAAAGGTTGTCAGCATATTGTCCGGTAATGTTGCCCAATCCTTGTTTTTCGTGACCTACAGTCAGTTTTCACTGTAGAGCAGTTCGTAATCAAAATAGAGCCTTGAATATTATGTGAGCGGATATCCTTGGGTATCCGTTGACTGTCGCAAAGATGCAGAGTGTTCTCTGGGTTGCTTTGTGCTGGCGACGAATGATCTGGACGACAGTCGGCTGAGTACAGCAGAAGTGCTAAGTACTTACAAATCACAACAGTCAGTAGAGCGTGGCTTTCGGTTTTTGAAGAGCCCGGAGTTTCTGGTTTCTTCGCTGTTTTTAAAGAAACCGGAACGAATAGAAGCCTTGCTGATGGTGATGACGCTGTGTCTGTTAGTGTATGCGGCGATTCAGCATCGAATTAGGCATGAGCTAAAACGACAGAGTCGGTTTTTCCCGGACATGAAGCGGAAACCCTGCCAAAACCCGACAGCGCGTTGGGTGTTTTTCTGCTTTCAGGGTATCAACGTGCTATTGGTCGATGGACATGAAAAGCATGTGGTTGGATTACAAGAAAGGCAGTTGACTATTATTTCAATTCTTGGGCGACCGTATCAGGAAATTTATTCCTGATACGGGTGCTGAATGACGGTTATAGAGTGTTTCTGTGTGGTTCTGTCTGAGCCATTGAAAAAATGGCAGCAAGCCCGGTGTTTCCTGAACCAGAGGAGCCTGCAGTGGTTTGGCCATTGTGTTGTCGGCTTTGTGGTCGGAGGCTACATAGTGGGCGACCGGCTTGTTGCTATCCTGATGGTGATGCGTGCCAGGGGCGCAGCATATATGCCTGATGGGTCTGGTTCTTTGAACAAAAACACCCTTCATTGGCGCCACTGTCGTCTCTGCCTTATTGGCTGGAGGTTGTATAACATCGTTTTTATTGACAAATGCTGGCGCGACGCTGGATGTTGTCGTGGCGTTCATAACCCTTCCCGGGGACTGATTGATTGCAAGGTATTATTATGATCATCTGTCAATACGGCCATAATCGGCATTTTCATTGAACGTTTCTTAGCAAACATTTATTCAGATAAAAAAGCTATCAAACGTCGATCAATGGGACTGCTCTGGTTTATTGCTTTGGTTAGAATAATGATCAAGTGGAACTTTAAGGTAGTCGCTTAAAAAGGGTTTCATAAAAGAATAATAATAATTTTTTTGTGTTAATTGCTCTGTACTTATAATCATTTTTTCGACCTTTCGGTTCTGTTTATCTATTTTTAAACAGGACTTAAATTTTAATCAGTTTTGCAGTTTGTTGGTGTCAATTGGCTGTTGCAAGAAATGCTGTAAATTCTCCGGGATGGTTAATTGTTGGATACAGGCAGATATCACCCGGTCAGGACAGTTTTTTTTGATGCTCTGTTTGACGGCTCTACCGGCTAATACTTGCAGGCTCTCAGGGGGGATAAAAGCAGAGTGCTTATTGATTGCTTGCCGACTCCTGGCCAGCTGATGAATCTCAGTCAGACGTATCAGGCTGTTAACATCGTTGTTTGAATATTGACTGCTCATCATCAGTGCACCAATGATTTTGTTTTTTTCAGTTAAGACACTGTACTTAACTGGTTTCATAGTGCCATTAAATACGGGATGGTTCAGTTCAAATTTGCCAAGTAGTTTTTCTTTGTTTTTTTTCACATTGAATTCGCGAATTGGTATTTTATTAATAACCTCGCTGAGCGCTTTCCTGAAGTTCATTCGGTGTGTCAGATCAGCATTTGATTGCACCAGTTCCGAAACTACATCAACGTGATCGTTGATGATGGCAAAGCCGATGGGTGAGAGGTGGTCGGGTTCAGGTCTTTGCTCATAACATGATGCTCGCACCCTGAATCCATTCGGATCAGCGCCGCCAGTTATCAACGCTTTGACGGATTGCAAACTGCCGACAGTGGCTGCCTTGTGCAGAGGTGAACGATGCTCATCGTAAGCTAAAACGTTCGGATTAGCTCCGGCATGAAGCAACAGGCGGATAAGGTCCGGGTCGTCATGCCTGACAGCATGGTGCAAGGGGCGACAGGCATCCCAGTCGAGCCTGTTAACATCAGCACCTGCCTGTACCAGGCACCGGGCTATCTGAATATTTCCCTCCAGGCATGCTGCGTGCAGTGGTCCGGGATTGCCCTCCCCATCATGATAAGCCTCGGGATTGGCGTTATGCTCCAATAGCACTTTTGCTGCCATGGTATGACCCTTCCTGGCAGCCAGATGTAATGGGGTACACTCATTGCAGGTAATTTCAGTGTTTGCTCCCAGCCAAATCAACCTGCGGATAGTTTCCGCATGTCCGCCAACGGTAGCAGCGTGCAGAGCGGTCCCGACTCTACTTCTCACTATATTCACAATTTGCGGCCGTCGTTTGATCAGGGCAGTGCAGGCTTCGGTATTGCCTGAGCTGGCAGCCTCATGCAGTTGAACCAAAAGAGGATCATTTTCTCTTGGATGTGGTGGTGGATAATGAGGGGCATAAGTCGTTTGGTAAAAGTTATACATGGCTATAAAAAATTCTGGCTCTTTTCGTATTGCAGACTGCTGATTTCATAAATCAGGCTGGAATCCTCCTGTGGCAGGGCTTGGCAATATTTAGCCAGCAGTTTCCTGAAGGCATTGTATATCAAGGCCTTTGGCCAATTTTCATTGCAGAGCAGTCTGTAACCCGAAAAGAGCCAAAATTCTATGAGATAAAAAATTTACGGATTCTTGGCTAACCGGATATGCATAAATCGAAGTATTATAGCGGAGAAAAATAATAGCCGAGAAGACGGTTTTGTCATTAGTGAATGTTCTGATTAATTCGACCCTCAGCGATTTACGATTACGATTTCCGATTAACAGATGCTTTGTATTTATATGATTTGTTAATCAATATGATCAATTGAAAAATGAATCTATACTGGCCTCTTAGGGTAGACATTAAGCTCAAAAAAGGGTAATTTCTCAAAAACTGCTGGCAGCACCACACGGAAGATGACGTGAAGCCTCCTCAATCAGGTTACTCAATCTCGGAAATAACCCATCGCCCATTAGTCGGCTTTTCAGATAATCCCAAAAAGAGAGACCATACAGGCGACACGTTTTTTTCAGGCTGGCAAAGGTGTCGCGACATTGCCGCCCCAAATCGCTTCGCGTCCCACTACTGATCTTTCGTCGTTTAACATATTCTCGTATCTGACTCTCGCTCAGGTTGTTGTGCAGCGGTAAGCTCGGGTCATCCAGAACCAGTAATAGCTCTTCCTTGATTACAGCCAACCCTGACAGAGCATCCTGAAGAAGCCCACTGCACGTTTGGGTTTGGATCAGCGCCTGGAACCCCTGTCGTACTTTTATTGCCTTTTTTTCAGTTGGCTCTGTCTTGAAGTCTTTAAGGTCATCGTAAATGGCCCAGAACATGTCCGAAGCCATTTCTGAGCCATGGCCTGCTGATCATTGACCGGATGAACTTTTGCCAGCCTCGCTCTGCATGTATCCAGCACTGGCTGTGTTTGAAAACGTCGAACTGCCTTGCCCCATCACTGAAGGTGGTAAGATGTCCTGCTCCATGCTGTATCAGGCTGCCATAAATCATGGCTTCACTGGCCTGCTGGCGCCGTCTACCAGTTAGTCTCAGGTCTTTCATACATTCTTCCCAGGCTTCATGGCTCAGGAAGGTGACGCCTCTGTATGGATTAAGAACGCGTAGCCACTTTTTGGGGTAATCCAGTTTTTCCAGATAGATCAAGGCATCGTCGGTGAACGTGTAAGTTGACCATGGGCGGTGCAGTAGGCTTACGAAATTTTCCCGGCTTTTGCTGTCTGTGCTCTCGAACCAGGCAAAGGACTCGTTATTGATGATGGTGCAGTAACCGTTCTTCCCCTTATGCCTTGTTCCCGTGTCGTCTGTCTGGATATAACTTGAACAGCGAATACCTGTAGTCAACAGCTCATCTTTCTCAGCATGGAACTGCTCGTGTCCTTTCGTCAGAAGCTGGCTGAGTTCCCCGCTGGAAATAGAGATTCCAATGTCCCATAGCCAGTCCAGCAGTTCTGGCTGGGTAACGGAGCAACCATGATACTGGTGCAGAACGTAGGCCTGCAGCATTGGCCCGTAATGATGTCCATGAAGGCTGGCTGGCGGTTTGGCCGTAATGGTTTGTCCATCGGGTGTCACCCATTGCTCTAAAAGATATTCAATACTGGATGTTTGTATTGTCAGTTCCTGAACATGAAAAGGGGTGGTTCCATTCCTGATTGATCCCTCCGGAACATCAGTGGCAGCAATGGGTATGGATTTTTCCGCCGATGGCTTTCGGGGCTGTTTACGCTGCTTTCTGGTTTTCTCGTTGGGCTTCTTAACCTTCTGCTTTGACGAGGTGTCTGGGCTGGCTCCATCGTTACCCTCAGGAGCGGATGGATCTCCATCAGGGCTGCCGGTGTCATCATCGGGAGGTTTGGTGTTTGGTTTGATGTCAGGCTTTGCGGGCAGTTTTTTTAGACGACGAATCTCTGCTTCAAGCAATTCTATCTGCTCTTTGAGCTGAATGATCTGCTCTTGCTGCTGAGTGATGAATCTCAGTAGATCTTCAGGTTGTAACTGCTGGTGTTCTAGAAAAGCCATGGTGAGAGGATAGACGACTGACCGAAATTATCCTGCTTCCAGCACTTTTTGAGAAATTACAAAAAAGGTTCGTTTCCGGCGGCAGAACCCACCTTGAACAGCCACAATAAAGCTTCGAAACCATTATCAATGGCTGAACAAGATGAGTACTGCAAATAGTAGATTAGTTGAAAAAAACTGTTGACCTGTTTCGACCGGTCAGAACTCCTAAGTATGGCGGAACAGCTTGGTTTTACTATACGACAGCGAGATATCCGTCCTTTGGATTTTATCCTCTCACTGATCGATGCCCTCGCTGGTGATGGAAACTGCGATACCCAGGCGGATCTACACCGTAAATTTAACGAGTTGACGGGGCTGAATGTCTCTTATCGTTCTTGGGCAAATCAAGCTAAAAAGGACGCGCTGCCTACTCTTATCCTGTGGCTATGGGTGCAGTGTCTGGAAATATTTTCCCGCAAAGTCATGGCGTTTGATGAAGACAGTCCATTTTCAGAGTTTGAGCACATTCTGATTCAGGACGGTTCGTCACAAGCTGTCTATGATGCCCTGAAAGAAGCATTTCCCGGCAGGTTCTCAACGGTCAGTCCTGCTGCCGTCGAGCTTCATACGACAATGGATCTTCTCACCAACAACCTGGTGCGGGTGCAGCTGACTGAAGATACCCGTTCAGAAAGAGACTGTCTGCCACCACTGCCAACATCCATGGCCTATATCCTGATGCTAATGGATGCCGGTTATTTTGAGCTGGAACTCTTTGCCGCTATTGATGACAGGGAGGGTTCTTTTATCTGCAAGGCACCTCAGAGTATCAACCCGACGATACTCAGCGCGGTACGGGAGGATGGCAAGAATCTCAATCGCTACAAAGGACAAAAACTGAAGGATGTACTGTCTGGCTTCCCCAAAGACCAGTGCCTCGACCTGGATGTAGAATGGCCGGGATTCAAAGCCTGGCCATTCCGCTTGGTTGTCCGCTGGAATGACAAAAAACAGAAGTGGGTTTTCGTTGTGACCAACCTGAACCGGGTGGAGTTCACCTTGAGTGATGTGCTCCAGGCCTATCGTCTACGGTGGCAGATAGAGCTGATTTTCAAAGAGATCAAATCCTATTCAGGGTGGCATCGTTTTAACACCAAATCAGCGACACTGGTGTTTAGCCTGATTCTGATGTCCTTTGTGGTTGTGACGTTGAAAAGGTACCTTGCCCATGCTGCACAGGCGAACCTCTGTGAAAGTGGGAGCATTGAGGAAATCTCGACGCACAAGGTGATGAAAAGTGGGACTCACCTGTTTGGTAATGTGATTTCATCGTTGATAAATGCAGGAAAGTCATTGGTCTCATGCATTAAAAAGCTACTGGACTTCTGGGGAAATAATGCGAAACGAGAACACCCTGCACGGGATGGTTGTTCAGGGCGTACAAGATTAGGCTTCTGTGCAGTGGGTGGAGCTTAATGTCTACCTTAAGATACTGGCCTTATCATGAATTTTTCGGTTTGTTGATATCAATTGGCTGTAGTAAAAAATGTTCTAAGTTATCGGGAAATAGCAATTTTTTGATTCTGGCATTCTGTTCAGGTTCAGGAAAGTTCTCTTTAATGATCTGTTTGACTGATCTGCCCGCCAATACTTGCAGGCTCTCAGGGGGAATAAAACAAGCGTACTCATTGATTGCTTGCCGACTTCTGGTCAACTCGTGAATTTCCGTCAGACGTATCAAATCATCGATATCATTGTTTGAGTATTTACTGCTCATCATGAGTCTGCCAATGATTTCGGTTTTCTCAGTGCAAACACTGTACTCGATAGGTTCCATAGTGTCATCGAATACAGGATGATTCAGTTCAAATTTGCCAAGAAGCTTTCTTCTATCGTCTGCTGTTTCCTCAATACGATCGAAAAATGATTTTTTACGATCTACCTCCTCTATAGCCTCCCTGATTTTTATCGGAGGTTTCAGATCGGCATTTGACTGTACCAGTTCCGAGACCACATCATTGTGATTATTGATGATGGCAAAACCGATGGGAGGGAAGTGATTGAATTCAGGCATCTGGGCACAGCATACTATTTTAACACGAAAGCCATCAGGGTCAGCGCCGCCAGTGAGTAACGCCTTGACGGCTCCTGAATTTCCAGCAGTTGCTGCCTTGTGCAGAGGCGTTCGATGTTCACTGTCAGCTAACCAGTTCGGTTCAGCTCCGGCATCAAGCAACAGTCGGATAAGGTCTGGGTCATTATGGCCAGCGGCGTGGTGCAAGGGGTGGAGGCCTTCATAGTCACGCCTGCCTACCTCTGCACCTGCCTGTATCAGGATTCGTGCTATCTCAATATTTCCATTTTCGCACGCTTGGTGGAGTGGTCCGGGGCAGTCCCCCCCATCTCGAAGCCCCTCGGGATTGCAGTTATTCTCCAGTAGTGCTTTTACTGCCATGGTATGTCCTCCACTGACAGCAATATTCAACGGGGTATTGCGAAAGCCGATTTCAGGGTCTGCTCCCAGTTCAATCAGTCTGTTGATCGTTTCAGCATGTCCGTTACTGGCAGCAGCATGCAGTGCAGTCCCGACGCAGGCTCTCTCGATATTGACAATTTTTTTTGGATGTCGTTCGAGTAGGGAAACGCAGGCTTCGGTATGACCAGAACTGGCCGCTTCGTGCAGTTCGGTCAGAATAGGGTCAAATGCTATTGGGTCTTCTTCCGGGGGAAGATCATCATCATATTCTTCATCTTCTTCTGGGGGGAATGGATAATAGAGGAAGGAACCAAACGAGCGAATGTTATCCATGGCAATAAAAAACCTGAGAGAAAATAGAATATGCCCTCAAATCCCTATTGAGGGTGCCCGGTCAATTGCACGACTTAAAGCTTTACAGCAACGTTAACAGCGACGTTGATAACGATGAGCCTTAACAATAGACGAGCTGACGGTTTTGACATTAGTGAATGTAATGATTTATTCGAAGCAATTGACGAATAACAGGCATCTATGGATTCAGACAAGCAGTTAATTAAATGAAGTTACATTCTCTGACTAAGTTGGCAGTCAATCTGCTGCGTTACAACCCATCTCCGGGATTTCTGTCGTATTCAGGTGGCTGGAAACATAAATTTACTTACCTTGTTGTCTATTTTTCCTATAATTGCCCCGGTTTTTTACTAAGGAAGGGTGGCCGGTTTCCGGGCAGACTGCATTAACCAGTACCGGACGGTTTGCTTTTATTCGATTGAATTTCAGGCTTTTTGGTAGAAAGAGAGCTGTGGTAAAGAGCGGGTTGACATGACGGATAAGCTTGCTTTTGTCTTTCCAGGACAAGGGTCTCAACAGGTTGGTATGCTGGCTGAATACCTTACTGAACCAGTGGTTCAGAAAACGTTTGCAGAAGCGGCAGAGGTGCTCGATTTTGACCTTTTAACCATGGTCAGTGAGGGGCCAGCCGGGCAGTTGAACCAGACTGAGAACACCCAGCCGGCATTGCTGGCTTCCAGTGTGGCTCTCTGGCGTCTCTGGTGCGATCGCCAGGGAGAAATGCCAGCCATGATGGCAGGCCACAGCCTGGGTGAATATTCTGCCCTGGTTTGTGCCGGAGTGATGAATTTTGCCGATGCCGTCCGGTTGGTTCGTCTTCGTGGCCTGTTTATGCAGGACGCAGTTGCCCCGGGTGAAGGTGCCATGGCGGCGATTATTGGCCTTGCTGATGCCGATGTGGTTGCTGCCTGTGAGAAGGCGTCAGGTGGTGAGGTCGTTGAGGCGGTCAATTTCAATGCCCCGGGACAGGTGGTGATTGCCGGTCAGGTTGCTGCGGTTAAACGTGCCATTGAGTGTGCAAAGGAAACAGGAGCCAAAAGAGCGATTGAGCTGCCCGTCAGCGTTCCTTCCCATTGTGCCTTGATGAAGCCTGCTGCAGAACGTCTTCAGAAAGAGCTGGATGGTATTGGCCTGATTGAGCCCGTGATTCCGGTGGTTCAGAATGTTTCTGCTGTCGTCTGTTCTGACCCGGTTCAGCTTAAAGCGAATCTGGTTGCTCAATTGTATAGTCCGGTACGTTGGGTTGAGTCTGTGGAAACCATGATAGCTGCTGGTGTTGGTCGGTTTGCTGAGTGTGGTCCCGGTAAGGTGCTGGCTGGACTGAATAAACGTATTGCACGACGTGCGCCCATTGCTACGCTGGAGTCTGCTGACACAATGGCTCAGATGCTGGCAGAAGCTAACCAATAAGGAACAGGCGTGAAATGACTGTTGAAAGAGAGCTGGAAGGGCTGTCTGTAGCAGGACAGGCTATTGCAGGACAGGGCCTGAAGGGGAAAGTGGCTCTGGTGACCGGTGCCAGTCGTGGTATTGGCAAGGCGATAGCGCTTTCTCTGGGTAAAGCCGGAGCGACGGTGATTGGCACGGCAACATCTGAGTCCGGTGCTGCTGCCATTACTGAAGCGTTGCAGGCGGCAGGTATTCATGGTCAGGGTATGGCGCTGAACGTGACCTCGGCGGATGAGTGCCAGGCGGTGGTCAAGGTTGTCAACACAGAATATGGCGCACCGCTGATTCTGATCAACAATGCCGGCATAACCCGTGATAATATCCTGATGCGCATGAAGGATGATGAGTGGGGTGATGTTATTGACACGAATCTCAGCTCCATCTTCCGTATGAGTAAGGCCGTCCTGCGTGGTATGACCAAAGCACGCTGGGGGCGGATAGTAAACATCAGCTCTGTTGTTGGTTCCATGGGTAACCAGGGACAGGCAAATTATGCGGCAGCAAAGTCCGGTATTGAAGGTTTCACCCGGGCAATGGCTCGTGAAGTTGGATCAAGAAGTATTACGGTGAACTCCGTTGCTCCCGGCTTCATCGCAACCGATATGACCAGGACGCTGCCTGAAGAACAGCAGGCCTTGCTGCTTGGCCAGATTCCTTTGGCCCGGTTGGGTCAGCCGGAAGAAATTGCAGCTGCTGTCGCTTTTCTTGTCAGTGAGCCTGCCGGTTATATCACTGGTGAGACTTTGCATGTCAATGGCGGCATGTACATGAATTAATCCTCCCTTGCCTGATCCTGCAGTGCTTTAACAGCAGTGAGCAGGGTGGAGAAACCCTGTGCTTATGGGTTGGGCTTTGGGGTTTTGTTAAATCTGTTGTCAATTTGCGTGGGCAGTTACTGGTTTTCCATGAACTGGCTTGAAATTCCCATAATTGACCATATACACTAGGTCACCTGTAGCCTCAGGCTGCACCGAATATCGATAGGAGCACAACAAGGTATGAGCACCATTGAAGAGCGCGTTAAGAAGATTGTTTGCGAACAGCTTGGCGTGAAAGAAGACGAAGTCACTAACAGTGCGTCATTCGTAGAGGATCTGGGCGCGGACTCTCTGGACACTGTTGAGTTGGTGATGGCGTTGGAAGAGGAATTCGAAACCGAGATTCCTGATGAAGAGGCTGAAAAGATCACCACTGTTCAGGAAGCCATTGACTACGTTGTTGCACACTCCTGATTCTGCCTTGCTTTGCACAACTGTTTTTTTGTGACACGCTTTTGTGATTCCTTTTCTTTTTTGTGGAAATATCTCAGGAGTGTGCCAATGGAAAGCCGCATGACGACTGTCAGCGGCTTTTGTTGTTTATGGTAACCTGCTGGGCTATATAAAGCTGGCTGCAGGGTGAACTTATCATCGTGTTGTTGTCGTTTTTCACAGGAACACCCCGGACAGCCTCCCGGTGCTCTGATGTGCGAATGACGGACCATTAAGTCTGTACGACAGGTCAGCAGGAGAGTCAGTCTTGTCGGAAGAAAAAATAACAGAACGATTGCAGCAGCGAGTCCGTAGAAGAGTTGTTGTAACCGGTATGGGGGCGATTACCCCGGTGGGCAATAATGTTAATGACAGCTGGTCAAGCCTGGTGGCAGGACGAAGCGGTATTGAGTCGATCTCACACCTTGACACAGAAGGCTTCAGTGTCTCTATCTGTGCCGCCGTTAAAGACTTTGACCTGACCGGTGTGGTTGATGCTGTTATTGATAAGAAGGATGCCCGCAAAATGGACGTCTTTATCCAGTACGGCGTTGCCGCTGCTGCTGAGGCAATTGCTGATTCAGGCATCATTATTGATGAAGACTGTGCTCATCGCTATGGTGTGGCGATAGGGTCGGGTATTGGTGGTTTGACGTCTATCGAACAGAACCATTCCACGCTGCTGAACAACGGCCCACGTCGTATATCCCCGTTTTTCATTCCCGCTGCGATTGTCAACATGGCGGCAGGTTGGGTGTCTATGAAATACAACCTCCAGGGACCCAACTTCGCGACGTCTACAGCCTGTGCTTCAGGAAGCCATGCCATTGCCCTGGCGGCGAGAACCATCGCTTATGGTGATGCCGATCTTATGGTGGCTGGCGGTGCTGAAAAAGGTTCGTCAGCGCTCGGTATGAGTGGTTTTGCGGCAGCTCGTGCGCTCTCTACCCGGAACCACGAACCTGAAAAAGCCAGTCGTCCCTGGGATGGGGCTCGTGATGGTTTTGTCTTGGGCGATGGCGCCGGTATTCTCGTGCTTGAAGCCTACGAGCATGCCGTTAAGCGTGGAGCCAGAATATACGCAGAGCTCAGTGGTGTCGGGATGAGCGGTGATGCCTGGCACATGACCTCGCCCCCGGAAGATGGTCGTGGTGCTGTCCGGGCCATGATTTCAGCCCTGGAGGATGCAGGACTGGAGCCTGAAGAGATCTCCTATATTAATGCCCACGGCACATCGACACCGGCAGGGGATGTGGCCGAAACCCGGGCTATTCATAGGGTGTTTGGCGCACACGCCCGGCGTCTGGCGGTCAGTTCTACGAAATCCATGACCGGCCATTTGCTTGGTGCTGCCGGGGCCGTGGAAGCGGTATTCAGTATCAAGTCACTGATTGAAGGGGTGGTTCCCCCGACTATCAATCTGGATGAGCCCGGTGAAGGCTGCGATCTTGATTATGTGCCGCATCATGCCAGAGAGATGCAGATGGACCATGTGTTGTCCAACTCATTTGGTTTTGGTGGTACCAATGTGACGTTGGCATTTTCCAAACTGGCTAAACCAGGGCGTTAGTGGCCGTTGCCAATGAGGGGTTCCGGGTGAGTGACTATCCAGTCTGGATTAACGGTGTGCCTGAAGGTTTTCTGCCGGTTTCCGATCGTGGACTGGCCTATGGCGATGGCCTGTTTGAAACCGTTCGGGTTTCATCGGGTAAGCCAACACTGGCGGACTATCACTGGCGTCGCCTGCTGCGTTCTTGTGAACAGCTGGGTATTGTGCTGGATATTGAGCGATTGCTTGAAGAGGTTGATGCCTTTCTGTTCGATAATCAGGTCGGTGCGGCTGTGCTGAAGGTGATTATCACCCGGGGTAGTGGTGGGCGGGGTTATAGTCCTGAAGATTGTCTCTCTCCGCGTCGGATTCTCTCACTCCACCCTCTGCCGTCAAGGTCCCGTGACCCTGGCCTGCATGGCGCGCGGGTAAAACTCTGTCGGATGCGCCTTGGGCGAAGTGTCCTGGCAGGACTGAAGCACCTGAACCGTCTTGAGCAGGTGCTGGCCAGCGGGGAGTGGCGGGGAGGTGCTTACGACGAAGGCCTGCTGTGCGATGTCGAAGGTAACCTGATTGAGGGTACTATGAGCAATCTGTTTATTGTGACTCATGACGGTGGGCTGGTGACACCGGATCTGTCATTCAGTGGGGTGGCGGGGGTTTGTCGCGATTTTATTATTGAATTTGCCCGTCATCGTGGGATTGCTGTCAGCGAACAGAGGGTGTCTCCCGATCTGGAAGGCTCTGAAATCTTTCTCTGTAACAGTGTAAACGGTGTCTGGCCTGTGATTGAATATGAAGGAAGGGAGTGGGGGGTTGGATCCCTGACTGCCCAAATTCGAGATTGTGTTCTGGAAGAATTAAATGCTTAGGAAGTTGCTGCTGACACTGTTCGGTGGTTTGTTGTTAGCCCTCTTGTTGGTCATGGCGGGTCTTGCAGCGGGATGGTACGGTCTGCGCTGGTACGGTGATCAGAAGGTTCCGGTGACCAGCGATGCCGGGTTTATTATTGTGACGGGTGACTCGCTGGGGCGTGTGGTACAGCGATTATCAGCAGATCAGCTGATTAACTATCCTGAAATTTTCAAGCTGTTTGCCAGGGTCAGGGGAGTGGCTGCTGACCTTCAGGCCGGTGAATACCTGATTGCTCCCGGTACGACCTATCGACAGCTGTTGAACCAGTTTGTTGAAGGTGATGTCCGTTACTTCAGTGTGACCCTGGTGGAAGGCTGGACATTAAGAGAGTTGCTTGTAGACTTGAATAGCCACCCGAAACTGAGTGCGCCTGTAGAGCTGACAAAGCTGACGGCGGTAGTGGGGGCGTTTATCAAAGATGCGCCGCAGACAGATAATCTGGAAGGGTTGTTTTATGCGGACACCTATAGCTTCGAGGCCGGAACCTCAGTGGTGTCAATTCTGAAAAGAGCCCATCAAAAGCTGCAGTCAGTCCTTGCCGAGGAATGGGATAAAAAGGCCGAAGACCTCCCGTATAAATCGCCTTATGAAGCCTTGATTATGGCTTCGATTATTGAGAAAGAGACCGGTGTGACCTCCGAGCGCCCTGATATTGCCGGTGTGTTTGTCAGGCGTCTGGAAAAAAGGATGCGACTGCAGACCGACCCGACCGTTATCTACGGCATGGGTGATCGCTATGAGGGCAAGTTGAATCGTCGTATGCTGCGTGAGCCAACAGCCTATAACACCTATGTTATTCATGGCCTGCCGCCAACCCCGATAGCGACGGTTGGGCGCGAGGCCATCCAGGCGGCCCTGAATCCCTCCGATGGGAAAACACTCTACTTCGTTGCCCGTGGCGATGGTACTCACCACTTTTCCAAAACACTGGCTGAGCATAACCGAGCCGTCAGGAAGTATCAGATTACGGAACGGCGGGAAGATTATCGCTCCACTGTGCAACCTTCCATGTAGAAAAGATGCACCGGAAATACTGATTACTGACAAAATTGAGAGATTGATGGGTTTTTTTCTGACGATTGAAGGCTGTGAAGGGGCCGGCAAAACGACCGCAAAAAAGGTTGTTTTGCAATGGCTGAGTGCTGTTGGCCGTGAGTTTATGGAAACCCGTGAGCCGGGTGGTACACCATTGGCTGAACAGCTGAGAAACCTCGTACTTTCGGAGCATGAAGAGTCGGTGACCGATACTGCCGAACTGCTAATGGTGTTTGCCGCGCGCAGCCAGAATCTCAGTCAACGGATTGAGCCTGCATTGGCTGAGGGTAAGGTGGTGGTGTGTGACCGCTTTACTGATGCAACTTATGCTTATCAGGGCGGTGGTCGTGGTATTGATGAACAGCGTATAGCGGTATTAGAGCAGCTGGTACAGGGTGATCGAAGGCCGGATATGACATTGCTTCTGGATGTTGAGCCAGAACTTGGTTTGGCAAGGGCCAAGGGGCGGGCGATTGAACAGGGAGGAGCTCTGGACCGGATTGAGCAGGAAGCGATCGAGTTTTTTCACCGGGTTCGTAATGTTTATCTGGAAAGGGCTGAGCGTTTTCCGAATCAGTACGTTGTTATTGATGGTAGTCAGCCGATTCCAGAGGTTGAGTCATGCATTATCAAGGCTTTGCAAACCCGGCTTGGGAGTCAATAGCCTCCTTGCTGTGCATAAACCACTATCGGCAAAAGTCTGAGGGTTTTTGCCTTTATTCTGGTGGCGGGCAATGTTCATTGACGAGGTTGAAGGTTGAATTAATTGAGTTCTGAATCAACTGATATGGTAAATCGTTTCGTGGCAGGGCCGCTTCAGGCAGGGCCGCTAACATGGCAGAAGGCTCAGTGGCAACCACTGATTCAGCGAATGCAGGCAGGACTGCTTTCCCATGCCCTGTTGTTGAAGGGGGTGCCCGGTGTTGGAAAAGATTATTTTGCCAGTGCTCTGGCCACCCGTGTGCTTTGTCATCAAAACAGTGGCGAGTTCGCTTGTGGTCATTGTAAGAGCTGTGAGCTGGTAAAGGCGGAAACTCATCCTGATCTGCTGTTGATTCAGCCTGAGGCGTCAGGAAAGCCGATCAAGATTGACCAGATTCGCCAGGTCAACGATTTTGCCCGTAAAACCGCTCAGCAGGGGGGGCGCAGGGTTATCGTTATCAACCCGGCCGAAGCGATGAACATTAATGCTGCCAATGCATTGCTGAAAAGTCTGGAAGAGCCGGGTGGCAACACCCTCTTTATTTTGGTCAGTGCCCGTTCCGGAGATATGTTGCCCACCATTCGCAGCCGCTGTCAGATGGTTTCTTTCACCGTGCCTGATCTTGCGCAGGCAAAAGCCTGGTTGTCTGATCATATTGCCGATCTGCTGGTTGTGGATCAGTTGTTGAGTCTTTCATCAGGCTCGCCCATGACGGCCAGGACGATGTTTGATAATGACACGCTGGCCGTTCGGGGGCGCTTGTTCAATGCCATGCCGGAACTGTTTCGGGGTAATCTCACCCCCGTAGAAATGGCAAAAGAGTGGCACACGAGTGACTTGATTGAGCTGCTGGCCTGGATGGGCAGCTGGCTGGATGATGCTGTAAAACTGAAGCTGACTGCCGATGAGAGCTGTATCATGAATCGTGATCTGATAAGAATGCTCGACTATATTGCTAAAAAAGTTGATGCTTCTGATCTGCTGGTATTGAGAGATAAAATCATGCTTCAGCGGCAGCAGTTGCTTGAGGGTGCGAACCTGAACCGTCAGATGTTGATGGAAGGGGTCTTCAGCGACTATCTTGAGCTGGTGATGTAGGTTGGTTTTTGAAGATTAGAGGTCGATTCATGACCTTTTTTATCGGTTGCTCCGGATCGTCCACTTTGGGAAGTCGGTCTGCGCTTAACCGGCGGTATTTGAATTCAGGAAAAAAGGAGAGGGTTGTCATGGGGAAAGGGATGCAGGGACTGATGTCTCTGACCATACGGGATACAGCATCACTCTATGAGGCGTATATGCCATTTATCAGCGGTGGTGGGCTGTTTGTGCCAACCCACAAACATTACAACCTTGGGGATGATGTATTTATCCGTCTGACGTTGATGGATGAGCCCGAGAAGATTCCTGTGCCGGGTAAGGTTGTATGGGTTACTCCAATGGGGGCTCAGGGTGGCCGTCAGGCGGGGATTGGTATTCAATTCAATGATCCGACTGACAGTGTACGCAGTAAAATTGAGAAGTATATCGCCGGGGCCTTGTCCTCGGACCGCCAAACCAACACAATGTGAGCGGTCTTACGCAGGCGGCCTATATGATCGCCCCCGTTTTACAAGAGCCTGTTTCGTTGAACCATTAATGCTTATGGCCGATTTACTCTCGGCCACACTTATGTATGAAAATAATTTCGGCTTTGGGATAGCATCACCAGCGAAATTAAGATAGCGACTCCTGGCAAAACCAGACCAAGATCCTGGACAATGCCAGCCAGCATCAAACCACTGCCGATGATTAGATAATACAGTAAGCCAAAAAGAGCTCCAGCGCTGCCGAGATTATCCTGATATTGCTGAAGTGCTGAGCTTATAACATTAGGCATGGCAATTCCAAAAGCCATGACGACCTGCAGCATCGGTATCAGGAACCAGATAGTGGTATTTAACAGATATACACCCAATGCACCGAATAGAAGAAAACCATTAGCCAGCCATAATAATTTATGCTGACTAATATCTCTCTCCAGCAGTCTTTTATTTAAATAGCTACCCATCAAGGTTCCAACACTCAGGATAAAACCACTGTTGCCAAATTCCTCAACACTGCGGCCAAGTTGATGAAACGTGAAGCTGCCAAGCTGGTAATAAGAAAACAGAGCAACATTGTATAGTGCTACCAGCAATGCTGAGTGCCATATATGTGAATCTGAATAGAGACGCTTGGCAAGCAACACAAGGTTTACCGATTTTATTCTTTCTGGTCGTGTTTCGGGAAGTTTCGCCCTATTCAGCACAAATAACAGGAATGCGGAGACAGACAAAGCAGCAAAAACGTACTGATAACCCCCCATTTGAGTAAGTTGCCCGCCAACCAGCATGCCGATAATCGGACTTAGTGCAATTCCCATACTGACAAGGCTGAAAACTTTACCCAGTTCGACTCCGGTGTAGAGATCCCGCAACATGGTTTGTGTGATCACCGAACCAACGGCAATGCCAAAAGCACTCATCGCTCTTGCAAACATTAATATGGTGAAGCTACCGGTTAACATTGCTGTGCAAGTTGCCAATCCATAAATCAATAGGCCGGCTAACATTGAAGGTCTTCTGCCCCATTTATCAGCAATGATACCCCAAACCGCAACACCTATTGCGAAAGAAGAAAAATAAACAGAGAGAGTCTGGGCGGCCTGGACCGTACTCACTGAAAAAGCATCGACAATAGATCCCAGCGCCGGGCTATAGATCGTTTCGACAATCTGTGGAAACATGATCATCAGCAGCAGAATCAATAATGTGGAGTTAACTTTCACAATTCAGTCTTGCCATTAAAAAACGTGGGAAAAGCAGAAGTGAGTTTATGATATTCTAATGCTCTGACGCTTTAACAGGAAAAAATGTATGCTGGGCCGTGAAGTTGCTTTTGTAATGGCTTCAGCATAGCCGCAGTCTTTTTTTGGTATTGACATAAGGCTTGACAAACTGAGGTGAATTGAAAAGTTCAAACTTGTCAGGGCTGAGCTTTCAGGAGAGAAGAATGTTTATTGACTCCCATTGTCATCTCGATCATCTCGATTTGAGTGCTTATGAAGGCAGCCTTGACCTGGCAGTAGCTGCGGCCAGGGAGGCGGGTGTGGATCGTATGCTCTGTATAGGCATCAATCTGGAAAACGGCCCGGAAGTCGTATCACTGGCGGAGCAGTATGAGGATGTCTATGCCTCGGTTGGCGTTCATCCGCTGGACTGTAAGGAGATCGTGCCGGATATTGACGTCGTGCGTTCCCTGGCCAGCCATAAAAAAGTGGTTGCTATCGGTGAGACAGGGCTTGATTACTGCTACGCCACCACCGAAGGGGCTCAGGCAGTTCAGCGGCAGTCTTTTATTAATCATCTTGAGCTTGCCGCTGAACTGGCGTTGCCGGTGGTGGTTCATACCCGCGATGCCCGGGAAGATACCCTGGATTTTCTCCGTGAATACGGCTCCAGGGAGTCTGCCGGGGTATTGCACTGCTTTACCGAGTCTCTGGCGATGGCAAAAGCTGCATTGGATCTGAATTACTATATCTCTATTTCCGGTATCGTTACTTTCAGGAATGCAGCCGCATTGAGAGAAGTGGTTGAATATCTGCCAATGGACCGGTTGTTGATTGAGACCGACTCTCCCTACCTGGCGCCGGTTCCCCATCGTGGAAAGTCGAATGAACCCCGGTTTGTTGCTGATGTGGCACGGTTTGCTGCTGGGCTAAAAGGAGTGACGGCTGAGGAGCTTGGTGCAAAAACCTCTGATAATTTCTATCGGCTTTTCCATCGGGCGGTCTGATTACTGAATAATCATCGTTTAATTTAACGTGATAAATAAAATGGCTCTTTTCGAATTCCGAACTGCTGAACTATCCTTGGTGGATATAATTAGCCATCGCCAGCATTGACCATGAATATAGGCCGAATCTCAGATCTCATCAGTAATGACACCTGCTTTGAGATGATCCGTGAGAACCGCTGGCCAGATGGCACTGTTCTCTGTCCGCACTGTGATTCTGAGAATGTCAAAAAGAATGGACACGACAATGTGCAGGTAGAGTGCCAGCACTATTACTGTAAGTCCTGTAAGCGCTACTTCGATGACCTGACAAATACGGTTTTCGCAGGACACCACCGACCACTCAAAGTCTGGATTGCCTGTCTCTATTTAATGGGGCTGAACGTCTCCAACAGCCAGATAGCTCAGGAACTTGATCTGTGTGTCAGTGATGCACACCATATGACCACAGTCTTACGAAATGGTGTTGTTGACCGAAAGCCTGAAGTGATTCTTGATGGCGAAGTTGAATTCGACGAGGTCTACATTGTAGCTGGTCACAAGGGACACCCTGAAGCATTAAAAAAATCTGGATCGTCCACCGAGAAAAAGAAGGCTTAAAGGCGCTCCGGGCCGTGGGACTCTTGAAAAAGACAAACCGCCGGTATTGGGAATGATTCAAAGGGGAGGTCAGGTCATTATCAACATGCTGTCGAACGTTAAGAAGGCGACAATCGAACCATTTATCAAGAAACACGTAGCCCCACAGAGCCAGATTTATACCGATGAATACAACATCTATGATGACCTTGAAAGCTGGGGCTTCAGACATAAAACGGTCTGTCACGGCAAAGGTGAGTATGCTCGTGATGATGACAAAGACGGTATTTACGAGGTGCATGTTAATACTATGGAGGGGTTTTGGTCACTTCTACGCTCGTGGCTAAGGCCTCACAGGGGAATATCCCACCTGATTACCACCGACCCTACGTCGTGAGCCAGCTGCTATAATAAACGTCGATAGTCATGTGTTTTGGAGGTAAAACTGATGTGTAAAAACACCATTCAGTTCCAAAAAGGCCTTGGCATTATGCAATTTCTGGCTAATTACGGCAGTGAAGAGCAGTGTGAGAACGCGCTGTCCTCTTGGCGCTGGCCAGATGGCTTCCAATGCCCGAAGTGTGGCTCCCGCAGTTTCTGCAAGCTTCACCGGAAAGCTGAATTCCAGTGCAATTGCTGCCGTTGCCAAACCTCGCTTACCAGTAACACTATCTTTGACTCAACAAAGCTGCCTCTAGCTACCTGGTTTCTGGGTATCTATCTCGTCACCCAGAATAAAGCGGGGATTTCTTGCCTGACGCTTCATCGACAACTTGGCATTTCCTACAATGCCGCATTGCGCATGAAACACAAACTCATGCAGGTCATGATGGAAAGAGATAACAGCTGGCAGTTGAGTGGTTTTGTTCAGATTGATGACGCCTATTGGGGCGGAGAGCGCCACGGAGGCCGCCGGGGCAGAGGCTCAGAGAACAAAGCCCCCTTCGTGGCCGCAGTTCAGACAGATGCTGATAACCACCCTATCTACATGAAGTTCAATGCCGTTGATAACTTCCGGCGAAAAACCATTCAGGAGTGGGCAGAACATGCCCTGAAAAAGGGTGTCCGGGCCGTCAGCGATGGCTTGTCCTGTTTCCGGGGTATTGAAGATGCCGGATGCCAGCACACAGCCATCATTACCGGTGGTGGGCATGCATCCATGGAGAATGAGTTGTTCACCTGGGTAAATACCATGCTGGGAAACGTGAAAACAGCGATTACCGGTACTTACCATAAGCTCGACCCCAAGCATCTGGGCCGTTATCTATCAGAGTTCAACTATCGGTTTAACCGGCGTTTTGATATGCCTTCAATGATCTCAAGGCTAGGTCGGGCTGCAGTCAATACAGCACCGATGCCGGATCGACTTCTCAAACTGCCAGACGTCCAGTGGAAACCGGGTTAGCCATCAACCGATAATTGAAAGTCAGTTGACGTATTAATATCATTATTTCGAATGATGATGTGGGTCTTTGCTTGTTCGGAGCGGTTATGAAACCGAATTTAGTTGATAATCTGGAGAACAAGCCGTCATGATGCCTGCTCCACCGGTAATACTGGAGAGGTTCTATTATTTCTTTACCGGGTTATAGACATAAAGAATGAAAAGCTGCACGTATATTCTTAAATTATCTTTCCCTGTGTCATGACGTACGATCAGTGGTAATCAGGATATCCCAAGAGGCTTTACCCCTTTACCTTGGCTTTTTTGAGTTTTTGCATAATATTGGCCGAAGAGGCAAAAGTCTTCTTCAGCCCTTAGTCAACTTGCTGGTTACATAGCAGTCTGGAATTGGAAAAGAGCCAATAAAATAATATGGCTCTTTTCGGGTTACAGACTGCTCTGCAATGAAAATTGGCCAAAGGCCTTGATATACAATGCCTTCAGGAAACTGCTGGCTAAATATTGCCAAGCCCTGCCACAGGAGGATTCCAGCCTGATTTATGAAATCAGCAGTCTGCAATACGAAAAGAGCCAATAATATTTGTCAGGTTTTGACTGTTTAAAGGGTGAGTTCACTACTGATTTTTCGCCTGGGGGAGGGGTGAAAAATACTCTGGCGATTAAGGTATTTGTTGGTTATTTCTAATAGATATTGATGAAAATATCCTGCCTGCCAGTATGGCATATCACCTCCAGTCTCTTTATAATTGCCCCACCATTTTCATCGGTGATGTTGCGGATTTAGGCTCAGATACGGAATTTCCGATCATGCTTCGGCTAAATATAAGGAACTTAATGTTCTCAAATTTCGACGCGTGTCTGTCTGGATGTCCTTCAGAATTTTGCTGATTTTCAGCGGAGCTTTTTCTGTGTCTGATCGGATTGCCAGACTGCTTTCCGGGGATATAACTGCGCAGCAGTAACCTTGAGAAAGGGTGTGCTACCAGCTTCTGCTGTTTGACTCTGATGCCTCTGGTTTCAGGGTTTTGCCTTGCCCGGCAGGTTTGTACCCCTTTTCAAGTTGTCTACTGACTCGAATGTGCAGTGCTCCCGGCCAGTGCTCTGGTCACCGGGCGCTTTGGCTTGTTGATTTATCAATAGAGAAAAATGTCAAGCTATAGCTTTCTTAATTCGTCAGACAGTTCCAGATCACCGGAGAGACGGGTTACTCCTGACCTCAACTTGATTGATTAGGCGAAAGGTATGATCAAAATCAAACAGGGGCTGGATCTCCCGATCTCAGGATCGCCTGAACAAAGTATATCGGAAGGTAGAGCAGCACGCTCTGTCGCCGTGATTGGCTTTGATTACGTAGGTATGAAGCCTACGATGGCGGTTGCTGTGGGAGATCGAGTTAAAAAAGGGCAACTGCTCTTTACCGATAAGAAAACACCGGGTATCCGGTACACAGCACTGGCTGGCGGTACAGTTTCAGCAATTAATCGTGGTGAAAAACGGGTTTTGCAATCCGTTGTGATTGATATTGAGTCCGATAACAGTGGCCAGGAAGAAGAAGAAACCTTCACTGCCTACCAGCCTGAAGAGCTGGCGGGTCTGACCGCTGATCAGGTTGAAGCGCAGCTGAATGAATCCGGTCTCTGGACTGCTCTGCGCACCCGTCCGTTCAGTAAGGTGCCCGCATTGGGAACCCGCCCGGCGTCAGTTTTTGTCACAGCGATTGATACTCATCCGCTGGCTGCAAATCCAGAGGTGGTGATCAGTGAGCAAGCCGAAGCGTTTGAACAGGGTATTAATATCCTGGGTAAACTCAGTGGCGGCAAAATTTTCCTGTGTAAAGCACCAGGAGCCAACATTCCTGCAGGCATTGCCAACAGTGAAGAGTTTGCTGGTCCTCATCCTGCAGGCCTGCCAAGTACCCACATTCATTTCCTGGATCCGGTTTCTGCCACCAAAACGGTTTGGCAGGTGAGTTACCAGGATGTGATTGCCGTCGGCAAGCTGTTCACTACCGGCAAGCTTTTCACCGATCGTGTTGTTGCCCTGGCAGGGCCTCAGGTTGACAAGCCTCGGCTGGTTCGTACCCGTCTGGGTGCCTCCACCGATGAAATCACGGCTGGTGAACTGAAGCCTGCGATCAATCGTATAATTTCTGGGTCGGTATTTGGTGGTCGCACTGCCTGTGGATCATTCGCATACCTTGGACGTTACCATAATCAGGTTTCCGTTCTGGAAGAGAGCGATGAACGTCTGTTCCTGGGCTGGGTTAACCCAACAGTGGACCGATTTTCCATACTGCGGGTAATGACCTCTGGCCTCAGCAAGAGCCGTCTGTTCAACTTCACCACAACGACTAACGGTGGTGAGCGTGCAATGGTTCCGGTCGGTAATTATGAGCGGATGATGCCCCTGGACATTCTGGCGACTCAGCTGCTCCGTGCCATTATTGTTGGCGATACCGATACTGCTCAGAAACTGGGTGCGCTTGAACTGGAAGAAGAAGACCTGGCTCTGTGCACATTTGTCTGCGCGGGTAAATATGAGTACGGCCCCTTGCTGCGTGACAACCTGACCCGTATTGAGCTGGAGGGGTAATCAGTGAAGCCATTAAGAAATCTCCTTGACTCGATGGAGCCCCATTTCGTCAAGGGCGGTAAATACGAAAAGTTCTATGCGCTGTATGAAGCAGCGGACACACTGTTCTATACACCGCTGGATAAAACCCATAACACCAGCCACGTTCGTGATGCCGTTGATCTGAAGCGAATGATGGGGCTGGTCTGGTTATGTACTTTTCCGGCCATGTTTTTCGGTATGTGGAACGTGGGTTATCAGGCGAACACGGCCATTGCCAATGGTTTGGGTACCCTCCCGACTGACTGGCACGGAATGCTGATTGCCATGCTGGCCGGTAACGATCCTGCCAGTATTCTGGATAACATCATCTATGGTGCCGTTTACTTCCTGCCCATCTACGCTGTGACCTTCTTTGTCGGTGGTTTCTGGGAAGTGCTGTTTGCCATCATCCGCAAGCATGAAGTGAATGAGGGTTTCTTCGTTACCTCGGTGCTGTTTGCCCTGATTGTTCCGCCATCCATCCCGCTGTGGCAGGTGGCTCTGGGTATTTCCTTCGGTGTGGTTATCGGTAAGGAAGTATTTGGTGGTACCGGCAAGAACTTCCTGAACCCGGCTCTTACTGGCCGTGCGTTCCTGTTCTTCGCTTATCCGGCGCAGATTTCCGGTGACCTGGTGTGGACGGCAGTTGACGGCTTCTCCGGTGCCACCATGTTGAGCGTTGCCCAGCAGGGCGGTATGGAAGCGCTGCAACAGTCCATCAGCTGGATGCAGGCGTTTGTTGGGGTGATGCAGGGATCTGTTGGTGAGACCTCCACACTGGCCATCTTCATCGGCGGTGCAATTCTGCTGTTCTCCGGCATTGCTTCCTGGAGAATTGTAGCCGGTACCATGATTGGTATGATTGCCCTGTCTACACTGTTCAACGTGATCGGTTCTGACACCAATTACATGTTCCAGGTGCCATGGTATTGGCATATGGTACTGGGTGGATTTGCCTTTGGTCTGATCTTTATGACCACGGATCCGGTATCCGCCTCCATGACCAACAACGGTCGCTGGTTCTACGGTGCACTGATTGGTTTCATGGTTGTCCTGATTCGAGTGGTGAACCCTGCGTATCCCGAAGGGATGATGCTGGCCATTCTGTTTGCCAACCTGTTTGCGCCGTTGATTGACCACTTTGTGGTAGAGGCCAATATCAAGCGTCGGGAGGCTCGGGCCTGATGGGAAACGATACGATTAAAAAGACGCTGCTGGTCACCGTGGTCCTGTCACTGATCTGCTCGGTGCTGGTATCCATGGCGGCAGTATTCCTGAAGCCGGTTCAGGATCAGAATATCAAGCTGGACGTTCAGCGAAACATTCTGGATATCGCCGGTCTGAGCAGTGATGCCAGGGCTTTGAATGCCTCTGAAGTTGCCGAGCTTTACAAGCAGATCCAGCCACGTCTGGTTGACCTGAAAACCGGTAAGTTTGTTGACGAAGCCAATGGCCAGACGGTTGACCAGTACGATCAGCGCACTGCAGCAAAAGATACCAAGGCATCCAGAGCCCTGGGCAGTGCTGATATCGCCGGTATTTCCCGTCAGGCTGATGTTGCCAAGGTTTATCTGGTTGAAGAAAATGGCGAAATGCAGACCTTGATCCTGCCTGTTCACGGCCGTGGCCTGTGGTCTACCATGTATGGCTTCCTGGCGCTGGAAAACAACCTGAACACCGTGAAAGGTTTTGGTTTCTTTGAGCAGGCGGAAACGCCCGGACTGGGTGGAGAAGTCAGCAATCCGGTATGGAAATCCCGCTGGGTTGGCAAGGAAATTTACGGTGTTGATGGCCAGGTGGCCCTGCACGTTATCAAAGGTGGCGTTGATCCAACCAGCCCGGGTGCCGTAAACCAGATTGATGGTCTGGCTGGAGCAACGTTGACGGCCAATGGGGTCAGTAATCTGATCAAGTTTTGGTTGTCTGATGCCGGCTTTAAACTGTTTCTGAATAATTTGCAAGCGGGGAATGCCTAATGTCTGTGAAGACCAAAGAGATCCTGCTGGAACCGGTTGTCAAGAATAACCCCATTACCCTGCAGATTCTCGGTATCTGTTCGGCACTGGCGGTAACGACCAGCATGCAGGTCAGCCTGGTAATGGCACTGGCGGTCATTGGTGTAACCGCCTGCTCCAACCTGGCGGTTGCCCTGATCCGTAACCAGATTCCCAACAGTATTCGTATTATCTGCCAGATGACGGTGATTGCCTCGCTGGTAATCGTGGTTGACCAGATCCTGAAAGCTTACGCTTACGACATCTCCAAGCAGCTGTCGGTATTCGTTGGCCTGATCATTACCAACTGTATCGTCATGGGTCGTGCGGAAGCCTTCGCTATGAAAAACGGTCCCATGTTGTCAGCCCTGGACGGTTTCGGTAACGGTCTGGGCTACGGCTGTGTATTGATGATTGTTGCTTTCTTCCGTGAACTCTTTGGTGCGGGCAACCTGTTTGGTGTGGAAATCTTCGCCACCGTAAACAACGGTGGCTGGTACGTTCCCAATGGTCTGATGCTGCTGGCTCCGAGTGCCTTCTTCCTGATCGGTCTGCTGATCTGGGCGATTCGCAGCTGGAAGACAGACCAGGTTGAAGCGGTGGAATTCAAGATTGCACCTAACACCCAATTCAGTGAGGCGCACTAAGTCATGGAACATTTTATTTCGCTATTTGTGAAAGCAGTGTTCGTGGAAAACATGGCGCTGGCTTTCTTCCTGGGGATGTGTACTTTCCTGGCGGTATCCAAGCAGGTGAAAACCGCACTGGGTCTGGGGGTTGCGGTGGTTGCCGTACTGACCATTACCGTGCCCATTAACAACATCATTTACCAGAACATCCTGAAAGACGGTGCCTTGGTTCCCGGTGTTGACCTGAGCTTTCTGGGCCTGATTACCTACATCGGGGTTATTGCCGCCCTGGTACAGATTCTGGAAATGTTTCTGGATAAGTTTGTACCCGCTCTTTACAACGCGCTGGGCGTATTTTTGCCACTGATCACCGTAAACTGTGCCATTATGGGTGCGTCACTGTTCATGGTTCAGCGTGACTACAATCTTGGTGAGTCCGTGGTTTATGGTTTCGGTGCTGGTGTGGGCTGGGCTCTGGCCATTGCTGCATTGGCGGGCATTCGTGAAAAGCTCAAGTACAGCGATGTACCTGCAGGACTCAGAGGTCTGGGCATTACCTTCATCACCGTTGGTTTGATGTCCCTGGGCTTCCTGTCGTTCTCTGGCGTTCAGCTGTAAGGGGGATTGGGACGATATGGATTTAAATATTATCTATGGCGTTGCCATGTTCACCATTATCGTACTGGCGCTGGTGTTGGTCATCCTCGCCGCCCGTTCGAAACTGGTCAGTATGGGTGACGTGACCATCGGGATTAACGAAGATCCTGAGAAGGCTGTAACAACGGCTGCCGGCGGCAAGCTGCTCAACACCTTGTCCAGTGCCGGTGTATTCCTGCCATCTGCCTGTGGCGGTGGTGGTACCTGTGCGCAGTGTAAGTGTAAGGTGTTGTCTGGTGGTGGCGAAATGCTGCCAACCGAGCGCTCCCACTTCACCAAGCGTGAAGAGAAGGAAGGCTGGCGTCTCTCCTGTCAGGTGGCGGTTAAGCAGGACATGGAAATTGAGGTTGAAGAAGAACTCTTCGGTGTCAAGAAGTGGGAGTGCGAAGTTGTTTCCAATGACAACGTAGCGACCTTCATTAAGGAGCTGGTTCTGAAACTGCCAGAAGGCGAAGACGTTAACTTCCGTGCCGGTGGTTACGTTCAGCTGGAATGTCCTCCTCATACTGTTGAATACAAAAATTTTGATGTGGCTGAAGAGTACCGTGGTGACTGGGACAAGTTTAACCAGTGGCAGTACGTTTCCAGGGTGGATGAAGAAACCATCCGCGCTTACTCCATGGCCAACTATCCGGAAGAGAAAGGTCTGCTGAAGTTTAATATCCGTATTGCTTCACCACCTCCGGGTACAGACTTCCCTCCCGGCAAGATGTCTTCCTTCGTCTTTAACCTGAAGCCCGGTGACAAGATGACCGTGTACGGGCCTTTTGGTGAGTTCTTTGCCAAAGAGACGGACAACGAGATGGTCTTTGTCGGTGGTGGTGCGGGTATGGCGCCCATGCGCTCGCACATCTTTGACCAGCTGAAGCGCCTGTCTTCCACGCGGAAGATCTCTTTCTGGTACGGAGCCCGCTCCCTGCGTGAAGCGTTCTATGTGGATGAGTTCGACAAGCTGGCCGAAGAGAATGAAAATTTCAGCTGGCATCTGGCGCTGTCCGATCCGTTGCCAGAAGATAACTGGACCGGCTACACCGGCTTTATCCACCAGGTTCTGTTTGATAACTATCTGAAGGATCACCCGGCGCCGGAAGACTGCGAGTTCTACATGTGTGGACCACCCATGATGAATGCTGCAGTCATCAAGATGCTGGAAGACCAGGGCGTAGAGCCTGAGAACATCCTGCTGGATGATTTTGGTGGCTGATTCTCTGGATTAGCAATGTGGTAAAAAACATTGTGGTAAAAAAGCCGGTTCATTGTCACCGGCTTTTTTTTGCAATTCTACGGTCTACTGCCGGTGCTTCTCGTCTAATCTCTGCTGGTGTTCTTTAGTTAATTTCTGATAAATCGTCTGTTGCATCGCTTTATTATTGACTAATCCTGCAAGGCGATAGTCGTTTATTCTAATGAAGGCTCCGGCTTTGATCAGCGACTCAAAGGCTGTCTGGTTTTGGTATAAAACAGCCAGTGTTATCGGCCTCATTCCCTTACCATCGCTCCTTTTTAAACATTTACAATAGTTGTCACGTTCAGAGGTTGCGGAAAATTTCGTCTCAAGTAGTTTTATGGATTCTGTAAGATCAACGACAGCTTCATCAACCAATGGTTTTTTCCCTTTTTTGTTAACGCGATACCGAGAGATGATATCTTCTGCAGACGTTCCCGCGATAATGGCTGTTGCCAACGGGTTATTAATTTCTGTGGCCTGAGCCTCCTGACTGTGTGAAGCACCAGAGGTACAGAGGAGTTGTTGTGATGGGGGAAATATGATTAATTCTCTAATTTCTTTTATTGCAGCAAGCTTTTGATCATTTCTGGTTGCTCTGGCCCCGGCATTAATAAGTAGTTGTGCAGTCCGTGGTTTTTTGCAAAAGATGGCTAAAGTTAGAGGTCTCATGCCTGAACTATCCTCACTTTTAAAGTGGGAATAATATTCCACAAACTCTGATCTCAGCTGGTTTTGGTCATTGCAGAACAGTTCTATTGATTGCTCCCCGGTAAAAACCGGTTGGTTAATCTTTCCCCTGTTTTGGCCGTCAATCAATACACTGACAACTTCTGAGGTGTAGTGCATAATGGCGTGGGCAAAAGGAGGTATCTTACCTCTGTCAATATGTGCTCCAGCTTGTACCAGAGTTTTGACTAGCTCCATGTCCACACTGATTCCACTTCTATAGGCTTCGAAACATGCCATTATTGGAGTTTCTTCCTCGTAAGCCAGATGAATATCGGTTCCAGGGTGCTTTGCTAATACCGTGGCTACCCGGTAGTGTCCATATTGTATGGTGGCCAGCAGCATAGAGAGGCCATTGTACACGGTGACATTGGTATCCGCACCATGCTTCAGTAACGGTTGGACAACATCTAAATGGCCATTAACAGCGGCAAAATACAGGGCTGTGTGTCCATTAGATCCCTTGGCATCCACGTCGGCACCATATTTCAGCAGTGCTTTGACATTGTCTGCTGTTCCTCTGCTGGCGCAGTCCCTGAGCGGGGAGATGTCTTTCGTAACACTGCCATTGATTACTCGATGAAAGTCATCCGGGGAGCGATTTTCCCTGAGTTTTTCTAATATCCGGATGAATGTTTCAGAGCTATTGGTTTGCCGGGCTGCGCGGTAAAGATCGCTGGGGACAACATTGATATGCCTGCTAAGGAGTAAGTCAGCTATCTCCAGATGCCCCTTGTCCAGTGCAATGGCTAGTGCATCTGTTTCAATCTTACAGCGAGGAATAATGGCGTTGGGGTGATAATCCAATAGCAAACGAACCACCTCAAGCTGCTTGCTTTCAGTGGCAATCACAATCAGGGGTACCTCTTCACTATGGGTATTTGAGCAGTAGCAACGGGTAATGTCGTCAGGACTTTTAGCATAGTGCGATCTGATAAAATCAACGTTGCCATAGCGACAGGCGGCTACCAGGGGAACTTCGGTCTCAGAGTTATTTATTAGGGGTATGGTTGAGACAGTGTCTACTTTGCGTACGCATAAAGGGCATGTTTTTTTAATGTTGAGCCATTCTAAAATGGTAACTATTCAGCACTGAGCAAAGGCATATTACAGTAATTCCGAACAGCTCTATGAAGTGATTGATATATGTCCATTCCCTGTTTTCTGGCAGACGACAAATAGCTGCGAATCCGTGCAAACATAGAACCACCGTCTGCACTCCTGAAGCAGCCTGAGATTTTCTGCTTTAACTTGGCCATTCGAACATCCCGTTCACTGCCATTGTTATCGAAGGGAATGGTAAAATCTGACATGAAGCGCAGTGTCTCAGCCTTGAACTCAGTGAGTCGTTTGAAGAGATTGTAAGCTTTAGTATTCTTGACTTTCTTGCGCTTAAGCTCCTCTCGTTGCTTCTCCATATAGACGACTTCTTTCATTAGAGCCCGCTGAAGCAACCGGTCATAAATCTTCTCGATTCGTTCACAGACAACACTTGGCATCTGTAGCATACCTATGGTCTTAAAGCCCTTGCAGTAATGCCAGGAAAGCCTCAGTAGCTTCATCAATCGCAACGCCAGTTGATTGCTGTCCCTATCAACAACACCCAAAAGCTCCCTCAGGTGATGGGCATTGCAAAGTACGTGAGTTGCCGCATATGCAAAATAGGATTTCCAATGATCATGAACCAGAACGCCTGCAAATGTTAGCAGTATGCCCATCGTGTCCATGGCCTCACGACCTCGCTTTTCAGACAAGTAGTAGAGCGTCCATTGTTCATCCCGCATAACGTGTAGCCAGTGCAAAGAGCCCTCGGCCCGCATACCCGTTTCATCGGCTCCGGCAACAGACGATTCCCGCAAGGCGTCACGAATAACCTCTTCAGTAGAAGCCAGATTTTCATAGGTTCTGGCCACAAAATTGGCGACAGAGCCTGCACTTACACTCATTTTATAGAGAGTATTAAAATACTCTGACACGCGCTTAAAAGGCAGGAAATGGTATTGGTTAAGATAGACGGCCATAGCCTGTGTGGCTGAGCCATATTGTGCGGCAGCGGTAACACCTTCCGGGAATTCAGCCTGATTCCGACAACCACAAGTGCAGATTTTTACTTCAGCTCTATGGGCCGTTACTTCAAATTCACCCGGTCTCCCTGGTTCAAACACCTGTCGTTCAATATATTTGACCGGCTCACTATCAAGAAGAGACGCCTGACATTTATTGCATTCTTTAACCGGAAGGTACTCAATATAGTCAGGGATATCGACCTGTTTAAGACAAGTGCCCTGATGCCCTTTCTTTCCACCGGCTTTATTACCAGAAGACTGTCTCAGACTTTTAGGATTGGGTTTTTCATCCGATGGATCGGTACCTTTATCTGCGGAAAGGTCGTCAGAATGATCTGGAGAATTACTGTTTTTACAAGGTTTTTGATAACCATCAGACGATGGCGGCTTGCTGCTGTTTTGACTGTTCTTGCCAACCTTTTCTTCCAATTCTCGACATCGCTCTTCCAGACAGGCAACTCTCATCCGCAGCTCTGCATTCTCTTTCAAGAGAATCTCAGCCGACATAGTTGCGGGTAGTTCTGGAATCATGCTGGCGAATATTGTGGAAAAATGGTGCTTAAGAGGATGGTATAAAAATCAGAAAATTCCAGATTTATGTGGGGGTGCTGAACAGTTACCTAAAATGCAAGCTGTGTGATAGATATGCTGACATTCGGTCTTCGATACAAAAGGGGTCTCCGAGGATAAAAACGGAGAAAAACAAATTCGGCAATCCTTTCCTTCCCTGGGAATTCCATAATCTGGCTGAGGATTGGTCGGTATCTTGTTGATTGGGTGCATTGGACTCTCCTGTCAAGCGCATTCATTTTTGGTTTTTTGAGCAGACCTGCCCCAAGACTGTTGCTTGTCAGGACGCCTGACACATCAGGCACGCAGCGATAAATCAACAGTGCATGGTATTATTGGCAACTTAATTATGCTCATCACGGTTGTATCCTTCTTATGTGTTAATTAGACACGAAAGAATTAAAAAAGTTCTCTTTAATGGGATTTAAAGCAGTAATTATTGTCATAAGATGCTTGTTTTGATGTGGCAAATGTGCGGGAAACCATCCAACAGGAGTAACATAACATGGGTTTTACCACCGTTTTAGTGACCGGAGCGACCTCCGGCTTTGGTTTGGCCAGTGCCAGACTGTTTGCAGAACATGGCTATTCACTGATCATCACCGGTCGCCGCAGTGAACGGCTTAAGGCATTGGCTGAAGAGTTGTCTGTCAAAGTGCCGGTTCATTGTGTCACGCTCGATGTCCGTGATGCCCGGGCCGTATCTGATATGGTTGATGCATTGCCCGAAAGCTTTCGGAATATTGAAGTTCTGGTCAATAATGCCGGGCTTGCGCTGGGAGCGGGTCCTGCCTGGGAAGCCAGTCTGGAAGACTGGCATACCATGATCGATACCAATGTGACCGGCCTGGTGAATGTGACCCATAAATTATTGCCTATTCTCCGTGCGCAACCGAAAGCTGCCATTATTAACCTGGCTTCGGTCGCGGCCAACTGGGCCTATCCGGGTAGCCATGTCTATGGTGGCAGCAAGGCTTTTGTGGCTCAGTTTTCCCGGAACCTGCGCTGTGATCTTGCCGGTAGTGGCGTTCGGGTGACCAGTCTTGAGCCCGGAATGTGTGAAACCGAGTTTTCACTGGTGCGTTTCAAGGGAGATCAGGCGAAAAGTGACAGCATTTATCAAGGGGTTAATCCGCTTCGTCCGGAAGACATAGCCGATATTATTCTCTGGATTGCCCAGCAGCCAGCGCATATCAATATTAACAGTCTTGAAGTGATGCCAACTTCTCAGGCGTGGGATAATTTCAAAGTGGTTCGAACAGCCGACTGACGGGATGTTTTGTTGAACCAGAGAGATCACCAAGGGTAAAAAGGATAAGACAGGATCTTCGTGGTTTTTGCGATCTCTCTGGTGCAGTTGGAATAAATTCCAGGTCTTATGGTCATGCTTCTTTACCCCAGAGCTGTACATTTGTTCGAAATCGATATTATAAAAAATTATTGAATGACAGAACTGAGGTACCCAAGGCAATTTTCAATGTTTTCAGGGCATCATCATCGGATGTAACCGTCTTCAGTTGTCCAAGCAGGTGCATCATGGCTTCCTGGGTGGTAGGGTGGGGCGAACGGGACATCAGGTTATCAATGAACATTCTGACGACATTCCGGAAATCGGGGTCACTGTTTAATGCCGTTTCCCAGGATGCGATAAACGACCGGTTGCTGCCTAAATCAAGAGGCTCTTGTAGGATTTCAGACTGCTACTGGGTTGAACATTGCTGAAGCCCTTTATCTACAAAGGTTGTCAGCATATTGTCCGGTAATGTTGCTCAATCCTTGTTTTTCGTGACCTACAGTCAGTTTTCACTGTAGAGCAGTTCGTAATCAAAATAGAGCCAATCAAGATTACGGGCAACGATTGGCATCACGTTACCCTCAAGGGCGCTGACAAAATGCATTCTGCTCGGGTAGTAACGCTGCAGTGTTGATTTACTGATGTCCAGCTCTCTGGACAGGCGGTCATAGGTGATCGCCTCCCAGCTTTCTGTCATGAAAATATTCAGAATAACTGCGTCGTACGATTGTTGACGGCGGGCTCGTTCTTCACTACTGATTTTAGCCATAGTCTGTTTCTGAGAGCTCTCTCTGACACTGCGTACCGTGTTATAAAAACATTGAGGTTAGTGAAACCACTTAAGGTAGACATTAAGCTCCACCCACTGCACAGAAGCCTAATCTTGTACGCCCTGAACAACCATCCCGTGCAGGGTGTTCTCGTTTCGCATTATTTCCCCAGAAGTCCAGTAGCTTTTTAATGCATGAGACCAATGACTTTCCTGCATTTATCAACGATGAAATCACATTACCAAACAGGTGAGTCCCACTTTTCATCACCTTGTGCGTCGAGATTTCCTCAATGCTCCCACTTTCACAGAGGTTCGCCTGTGCAGCATGGGCAAGGTACCTTTTCAACGTCACAACCACAAAGGACATCAGAATCAGGCTAAACACCAGTGTCGCTGATTTGGTGTTAAAACGATGCCACCCTGAATAGGATTTGATCTCTTTGAAAATCAGCTCTATCTGCCACCGTAGACGATAGGCCTGGAGCACATCACTCAAGGTGAACTCCACCCGGTTCAGGTTGGTCACAACGAAAACCCACTTCTGTTTTTTGTCATTCCAGCGGACAACCAAGCGGAATGGCCAGGCTTTGAATCCCGGCCATTCTACATCCAGGTCGAGGCACTGGTCTTTGGGGAAGCCAGACAGTACATCCTTCAGTTTTTGTCCTTTGTAGCGATTGAGATTCTTGCCATCCTCCCGTACCGCGCTGAGTATCGTCGGGTTGATACTCTGAGGTGCCTTGCAGATAAAAGAACCCTCCCTGTCATCAATAGCGGCAAAGAGTTCCAGCTCAAAATAACCGGCATCCATTAGCATCAGGATATAGGCCATGGATGTTGGCAGTGGTGGCAGACAGTCTCTTTCTGAACGGGTATCTTCAGTCAGCTGCACCCGCACCAGGTTGTTGGTGAGAAGATCCATTGTCGTATGAAGCTCGACGGCAGCAGGACTGACCGTTGAGAACCTGCCGGGAAATGCTTCTTTCAGGGCATCATAGACAGCTTGGTACGCCCGGCATGGGCATGAACTGATGGGGTGAAAGTCCCCTGTGGGAGAACCTACATCTGACTGGCGGTAAAGACGCCTGCTGATGACAACCACTAGCTTAAGGCAAGTGCAGTCCCGCGAGGGGCTGTGCGGAGGCAGTCTGAGTGCAAAGGTGCGAGCCGACGTACAGAAATCGCATATAAGGCTGAGTCTCTGGGCGAGTGAGCCAAGGATCACAAAGCCCTATGGTTCGTGAGACACGGTAAATGCGGCGGTTGTGCACTGAAAGTTCATGTCCTTATCCGGGGAGATCTGTTCAACATGCGATTGGTAATTCCCAGTTCTCAGCCACTGGTTACAACAGGCTCGGCGAACAGGTCTCATCATCCTGTTCGAGCAAACCCGATGGCAACCAATAGCGCCAGCAGAGGTAACTCCGCGTGGTGATTGGACAGAAGTCAGCAGAGGCCATAGTAGCTGTACGACAGAAGCCATTAACGGATGGGAAGTCGTTAGCGAAGGGCCGAACATCGACGACAAAGAGGAGACTGATTCCCTCAAGGCGATGCAGCCGTCCGGCGACTCACCGTACTTGGCGACAGAATCTTTAACCAGCTTTGAACCATGATCTACTAAATTGCGTACTTGAACCGGCTAATCTGGCAAGTGCATGGAAACAGGTCAAAAGCAACAAGGGTGCTCCGGGTATTGATGGAGTCACTATTGAAGCTTATCCAGACTTTGCCAAACAGCATTGGCCTTCAGTGCGTCAAGCCTTATTGGACGGAACCTACCAGCCATCACCCGTGCGCCGACATGTTATAGAAAAGCCGGACGGCGGTGAGCGTTTGCTGGGAATCCCTACCGTGATGGATAGGGTCATACAGCAGGCCATTGTGCAGGTGCTGACCCCTGTCTTTGATCCGGGTTTCTCTCCAAACAGCTTCGGCTACCGACCGGGACGGTCAGCACACGACGGAGTCCGTCAGGTTAAGCAGTTGATCAACCGGGGGCTTCATTACGCTGTTGACGTTGATCTGAGTAAATTCTTTGATACGGTTAATCACGACGTTTTGATGTCGAGGGTCTCCCGTAAGGTCCGCGACAAACGCCTTCTGAAACTGATTGGTAGCTACCTGCGCTCCGGTGTCATGATTGAGGGCAATGTCTACCCGACCAGGGTTGGCATGCCACAGGGTGGGCCTTTATCACCCTTGCTGTCTAATGTGGTCCTCGACGAACTCGACAAGGAGCTTGAATATCGGGGTCATTGCTTTGCAAGATACTGTGATGATTTTGTGATTCTCGTCAAAAGTCAGCGTGCAGGGGATCGGGTGATGCACAGCATTACCCAATTCATTGAACGCAAATTGAAACTGAAGATTAACTCCCGGAAAAGTAAAGTTGTGAAAGCAACAGAAAGCGAATTCCTGAGTTTCACCTTCACAGGGAAGAAAGTTCGCTGGGCCCAGAAGTGTCTGGACCGATTCAAATACCGGATACTCAAGTTGACCAGTCGTCGCTGGGGTGTCTCAATGCAACATCGGTTACGCAAATTGGCACAATATATCCGGGGTTGGATGGGGTATTTCCGGTTATCGGAATATCACCGACCAATTCCCCTGCTGGATCAATGGATACGTCGGCGAATCCGTTGCTGCTTTCTGAAGCAATGGCGCAAGCCGAAAACCCGTTTTAAGAATCTGGTCAGGTTAGGCGTTGATAAAATTAACGCCGCCAAGATCGCAGCCAGCAGCAAAGGGTATTACCGTCTGAGTAAAACCTATGCGGTACAACAGGCACTGAATAACAGTTACCTCGCGAAAATTGGGCTTGTTTCATTGAAAGACTTATGGATCAGGTTTCACCATCATCGTTGAACCGCCCGGTGCGGACCCGCATGCCGGGTGCTGTGGGGAGGGCTGGAGAAAGACCGGCCCTTACCCGATTGACGAACCGTCCTGAATCAGAATGTGCTCAAACTCTGAAAATGGACTGTCTTCATCAAACGCCATGACTTTGCGGGAAAATATTTCCAGACACTGCACCCATAGCCACAGGATAAGAGTAGGCAGCGCGTCCTTTTTAGCTTGATTTGCCCAAGAACGATAAGAGACATTCAGCCCCGTCAACTCGTTAAATTTACGGTGTAGATCCGCCTGGGTATCGCAGTTTCCATCACCAGCGAGGGCATCGATCAGTGAGAGGATAAAATCCAAAGGACGGATATCTCGCTGTCGTATAGTAAAACCAAGCTGTTCCGCCATACTTAGGAGTTCTGACCGGTCGAAACAGGTCAACAGTTTTTTTCAACTAATCTACTATTTGCAGTACTCATCTTGTTCAGCCATTGATAATGGTTTCGAAGCTTTATTGTGGCTGTTCAAGGTGGGTTCTGCCGCCGGAAACGAACCTTTTTTGAGCTTAATGTCTACCCTAAGAGTGAAACCAGCACTCCATACTATTGAGCATACAACACTTGTCAATTGGGTAATGGTTGTTGACCAAATTTGCCGTCCCTATATTTGCATGCTGGTACACAATAATGCCAGTATTTTTTCCCCTTAGCTTTTGGCCACTTCTTCAGCACGGATATCAATTTGCTGCCATCCCAGCTGTTTCAAATAGGGAATTGATGTTCCGAAATAAACGTTTTCAATGCCACACCACGCAATAGCGCTCTGGCGCATTGGGCAGGGCTCTGCTGTGGTGTAGAGCGAGAGAGCTGACCAGTCTCTGGAATGGTGTACCAATGCATATTGATTGATTGCATCAATTTCACCATGAAATATCGGGTTGTCAGCGATACGGTTGAAGCCAGTTGCAACAACATTGCCGGTGGTATTTTCCACAATGATGGTACCAAATGGATACTCAGGCACCTGTTTGGCAATCGTGATAGCTATTTTCATATAATCATCGTGACAGCAGCCTTTCAGGGTTGAATATTGGGATGTTTTCATGTTTTGTGCTGCTGCATTGAATAGTTTGTTCATAAAGAGTAGAAGCCCAAAGGCGGAGAGCGTTCAATTCAGAAAATGGCTGATGCGTGATCTGAAGAGGTAGAAGTTTATAAAACAATGAGCATGAAAAATGCGCGCATGGAATTACTGTATACCAAAATGACTGAAAACAGCTTGACCTATTTTTACGATCATCGGGTTTCTTTCCTCGGGGGTAGCTTGATTCAATTCAGACTCAATGCGGTCAAGGCGTGTAACGGAATCTCCGGTAGATTGCAGAAAGTCAGTCAGTCGCTGTGGTCCACCTATGGCGCTCAGTAGTATATTGGCCGCTGTGTTGTTGATGCCGAACTGTTTTTGTAGCCGTTAGTGGTGGGTTGCGGAATAAGTAAGGAACAGAGAGCCGACCTGCAAGGCAGGCTCCCGATCCATTAAATCAAGACTGGCTTTCGATGATTCTGGCGATATCTGCAGCAGGGCGATAACCCGGAATAACCTGGCCATTTTCCAGCACCATGGCAGGTGTGCCGTTAATGCCCATCTGGATACCCAGATTATAGTGCTCATCAATGACAGCACTGCAGGCTGCCTTATCACCTTTACTATCCACACTGACGGGTTTGCCGGTTTTCAGGTCGGTCAATGCCTGCTTACGGTCTACGGAACACCAGGCATCAGTCATCTTGCCGTGCACCGGGGATTGCTGGCCACCGCGGGGGAAGGCGAGATAACGCAGTTCAATGCCCAGCTCGTTTAACTGGTTAACTTCCCGGTGCAGTTTGCGGCAGTAGCCACAGTCGACATCGGTGAAGGCATAAACCACGCCTTTGGTTTCACCTTTCGGTGCAAAGATCACCATACTTTCCTTTTTCAGAAATTTGAGTAGCCTGGCATTTTGCTGACTTTTAATCGCTTCTGTCAGGTTAACCAGCTGGGTACCACGAACTTCCATCAAATCGCCTTTAATAAAAAACTGGCCGTTTTCGCTGCTGTAGAGAACAAAGCCTCCTTTGAGCATTACCTGGTAGATGCCAGGCATCGGGCTTTTGCTGATCGACTCTATGGGGATGCTGGCATCGAGTTTTTTTAGCTGACTTTCAATAAGGGTTTCGGGACTCTGGACGGTGCCGTCCTTGCCGTCTACCTCTGCATTGACCGTCATAGACCAGCCAGCGCTGGTAGTCATCATGGCCGTTAACAGAAGAGCGGAGAATTTAGACATACTGATTCCTTAATTGATCCACAAAGACAAGCCTGGCTGCCAGCAGGGCAGTATAGCAATGGGGCTCCAGACTTCAGGGGCTATCGGCAAGCCGTTATGGCATTGGAGAGAAGTACCGGATAAAAGCGGCGAAGTTTAACCTTATTTCTCCCTGTTGTATCACTTGAACATTGTTATTAAGTAAAGAGTTCTAAAAAAGTGTATAAACGGATAGCTTATCCCCTGGGATGATGCTCCCGGTGAAGTTCTGACAGTCGATGGTTGGCGATATGGGTATATATCTGTGTGGTGGACAGATCGCTATGGCCAAGCAGCAGCTGGACTACCCGAAGATCTGCCCCATTGTTGAGAAGATGCGTTGCAAATGCATGTCGTAGGACATGGGGAGAAACTTCAGTATTGATACCGGCAACCGTATTGTAGTGCTTGATCCGATGCCAGAATGTCTGTCGGGTCATTGGACGACCCTGGCGACCCGGAAACAGAGTTCGGCTTTCATACTGATTCAACAGATCACCTCTTGCCTGTTTGATATAGTGTTCCAGCCACTCAATGGCACTCTGGCCCATGGGGACCAGCCGCTCCTTTTTGCCTTTACCAATAATGCGGATCACCCCCTGTCGTAAATTAACATTGTCCATATTCAGGTTGACCAGCTCTGAGATTCTGAGGCCACAGGCATACAGGATCTCAAGCATGGCGCGGTCACGCAGGCCAATGGCAGTATGGGCGTCGGGACTGCCCAGCAGAGCATCAACATCGTCTTCTGACAATGTTTTTGGTAACGCCTTACACTGACGGGGCATGTCAATATTAGCCGTAATATCAGCGGGGATCTGCTCTGATTGTAAAAGGTAACGGTAAAAGGCTCTCAGGCTGGAGATCTGCCGGGCAGTTGATCGTGGATGATAACCCTGCTCGTAACGCCAGCCCAGAAAACAGCGAAGATCATCCTCACTGGCTGTAAGCAGGAGATTACCCGTGTTCTGAGTATGCACTTTCAGCCACTCAGAGAATAGCAGCAGATCCCGCTGGTAGGCTTCACGGGTATTTTTGCTGAGGCCTCGTTCAAGCCAGAGGTGTTGTAAAAATGTCTGTGTTTCTGAAGAAGCGGGGCTTGGCATGACAATCGGTAAATCCAATACTGTACGATAGCGGAGATCATATCAGTTCCCTGCAGAGAGGCTAAGGGGGGAAGCCTCCGGCCACAGGAAGTAGATTCAAGATTCACGTAGATCGTAATTTCTCAAAAAGTGCTGGAAGCAGGATAATTTCGGTCAGTCGTCTATCCTCTCACCATGGCTTTTCTAGAACACCAGCAGTTACAACCTGAAGATCTACTGAGATTCATCACTCAGCAGCAAGAGCAGATCATTCAGCTCAAAGAGCAGATAGAATTGCTTGAAGCAGAGATTCGTCGTCTAAAAAAACTGCCCGCAAAGCCTGACATCAAACCAAACACCAAACCTCCCGATGATGACACCGGCAGCCCTGATGGAGATCCATCCGCTCCTGAGGGTAACGATGGAGCCAGCCCAGACACCTCGTCAAAGCAGAAGGTTAAGAAGCCCAACGAGAAAACCAGAAAGCAGCGTAAACAGCCCCGAAAGCCATCGGCGGAAAAATCCATACCCATTGCTGCCACTGATGTTCCGGAGGGATCAATCAGGAATGGAACCACCCCTTTTCATGTTCAGGAACTGACAATACAAACATCCAGTATTGAATATCTTTTAGAGCAATGGGTGACACCCGATGGACAAACCATTACGGCCAAACCGCCAGCCAGCCTTCATGGACATCATTACGGGCCAATGCTGCAGGCCTACGTTCTGCACCAGTATCATGGTTGCTCCGTTACCCAGCCAGAACTGCTGGACTGGCTATGGGACATTGGAATCTCTATTTCCAGCGGGGAACTCAGCCAGCTTCTGACGAAAGGACACGAGCAGTTCCATGCTGAGAAAGATGAGCTGTTGACTACAGGTATTCGCTGTTCAAGTTATATCCAGACAGACGACACGGGAACAAGGCATAAGGGGAAGAACGGTTACTGCACCATCATCAATAACGAGTCCTTTGCCTGGTTCGAGAGCACAGACAGCAAAAGCCGGGAAAATTTCGTAAGCCTACTGCACCGCCCATGGTCAACTTACACGTTCACCGACGATGCCTTGATCTATCTGGAAAAACTGGATTACCCCAAAAAGTGGCTACGCGTTCTTAATCCATACAGAGGCGTCACCTTCCTGAGCCATGAAGCCTGGGAAGAATGTATGAAAGACCTGAGACTAACTGGTAGACGGCGCCAGCAGGCCAGTGAAGCCATGATTTATGGCAGCCTGATACAGCATGGAGCAGGACATCTTACCACCTTCAGTGATGGGGCAAGGCAGTTCGACGTTTTCAAACACAGCCAGTGCTGGATACATGCAGAGCGAGGGCTGGCAAAAGTTCATCCGGTCAATGATCAGCAGGCCATGGCTCAGAAATGGCTTCGGACATGGTTCTGGGCCATTTACGATGACCTTAAAGACTTCAAGACAGAGCCAACTGAAAAAAAGGCAATAAAAGTACGACAGGGGTTCCAGGCGCTGATCCAAACCCAAACGTGCAGTGGGCTTCTTCAGGATGCTCTGTCAGGGTTGGCTGTAATCAAGGAAGAGCTATTACTGGTTCTGGATGACCCGAGCTTACCGCTGCACAACAACCTGAGCGAGAGTCAGATACGAGAATATGTTAAACGACGAAAGATCAGTAGTGGGACGCGAAGCGATTTGGGGCGGCAATGTCGCGACACCTTTGCCAGCCTGAAAAAAACGTGTCGCCTGTATGGTCTCTCTTTTTGGGATTATCTGAAAAGCCGACTAATGGGCGATGGGTTATTTCCGAGATTGAGTAACCTGATTGAGGAGGCTTCACGTCATCTTCCGTGTGGTGCTGCCAGCAGTTTTTGAGAAATTACCGTAGATCCAATGAACGCCATACCTGAAGATGCATTAGAAGGTTAAAAAGGAGGGGTGAACATTATGACTTTTCCGGGTATGTAATGGTCCTTTTTGTGGTCTTGTGTAAGCTGGTGTGGCGGCTCCGGGTTGATCCGGTATATCAATGAACGCTTTAGTAAGATGCTTCATTTGGGCTATGTAGAGATCATTAAAATTCAATACATCCGGGATCAGGTATTTTTTATAATCCCGGGAGCATGGGAAGAAGCAAGCTGAATTTTTCAGGTAATGTTTTGTGTATTCATCAATAACAGCCTCCGTTTCTAATACCCGGTTCTTTTTATCCATTAGTGTGAGCGAATTTTTTAATCCAATACCAATGATTTTTTTGCAAAGTGAAGTGTGGATCAAGTCAATTGAGTTTGGGTCCCTTAAAACAGGCGGTGGAAAGCCAAATTTCATAAAAATATATTGTATTAACATATAATTTGTTCTGCATGCACCATCCTTGGGCGGGTGGATCTGCTCCAGTCTGGGCCAGTATTTGGCCAGTATTTTTATCAGTTTTACCAGCAGTTCAGGCTTGGTCATTTTGCTATATTGCAGTGATTTCAGCTTTTTGTTGAGCGGGGTTATTATTTCTTTCTCAAGGAGAACCAGTAGTTGGTATTTAAACAACATATCATTACCTGCCGTGCTTTCCGGTCCTGAATCATTAGGACCTACTGCCCTGAAATGAATGGTTATGCCTTCCAGGTTGATATAATTTGTAATTAAATTTCTATCAGGAATTATGTTGCCGTTCGGGCAAACAGCAATTGTAGCGTTTCTGGTACCACGACAAAACTCGTAGTTTTCTTCCAGTTGTTGCTTGTATATCAGGGCCTGGATAATGCCTTTGTGGGTATGGTCCTGGCTGGCATAAAGAATGCGGCTTTTTCGTATCGTTCCGGGGGTGTGGCTGGAAAGCATATTTTCTACACCCTCTGTCAGTAAGGCATTGATCTGCAGATAGCGTTGTCGAGAAATCAGGGGTGCACTTATGGGGTCATGCTGGATCCAGTCCATAACCTGTCTCATGCAACGGCACCAGGCAGCAGTGCATCCGGGCTCTCTGGCTTCATATTCCTGTGGTGAGCATTCGGTAATAATGGCATCCGTGTCGGCAAATAATAGAAAAAGATGTTCCTCGGGAAAGCACAGGAGAAATCCCGGTCCTTCAGGTATCGTGGTCACATCCTGAGCTTTGGTTGATGTCGGCAGTGCGTGGGAGCTGGCGGTATTAACAGATACGCGTCGGTGACTTACCAGGGTGGAATTAAAATCGCCAATATTACTTGCTTTTGTGGGTCTGGTTGAGGGTGAGTCTGTCTCAGTAAAGCGTGGGGCAGTGCTGTCTCTGGACTTTGCCGTTTTTTTCTCGATTGAAAATGTGGTTTGTACTATCGAGTTAGCATGGCAGGGCTGAATAAAATCCGGCATAAATATTATGGTATTTATAACTGCTGATATTAGTTAGTGAGACAGCAAAAGATACTATTTGTTCAAACAAGAAGTTCAAACAAAAAGTTCAGACAAAAAAAAGCGGCTTTCGCCGCTTTTTCCGGATCAGGTATTTCACTAATCCCCTCTTCTGGGAAACCCGTTAAAAACTCGTATAAAAAACAGTTGCCGGAAAATTAAACTGAATCTTAGTTGAGCTTTTCCTTGATACGAGCAGCCTTACCACTCAGCTCACGGAGGTAGTACAGCTTGGCCTGACGAACGTCACCACGACGCTTCACAGTCACAGAAGCGATCAGCGGAGAGTAAGTCTGGAAAGTACGCTCAACGCCAACACCGCTGGAAATTTTACGAACGGTGAAAGCAGAGTTCAGGCCACGGTTACGCTTACCGATGACAACACCTTCGAACGCCTGCAGACGCTCACGGTTGCCTTCTTTTACCTTAACCTGTACGACGACAGTGTCACCCTGGCCAAAGCCAGGGATCTCTTTGTTCATTTGTTCAGCTTCAAGCTGCGCAATGATTTTGTTTTTGCTCATTGATAATTGCTCCCAGTTAGTCAGCATTCCGCGTTTCAATAAAAGACCGCTCGGCTTTGAACTCTGACAGTAACTTCTCTTCCTCGCTGGTCAGGATCCTGTTTGCTAACAAATCAGGCCGTCTCAACCAGGTTCTGCCCAGGGACTGCTTCAGTCGCCAGCGCTCAATCTGCGCATGGTTACCGGATAGCAGTACCGGTGGCACTTCCTGTCCTTCAAACATCTCCGGACGAGTGTAGTGCGGGCAATCAAGAAGACCATCTGCAAACGAGTCTTCTGCGGCGGAATCCTTATGACCCAGGGTGCCCGGTACAAAGCGTGATACTGCATCAATCAGAGTCATGGCAGCGAGTTCGCCACCACTTAACACGTAATCACCAATAGACCATTCTTCATCGATTTCGGTCTGGATTACCCGCTCGTCAATACCTTCATATCGCCCCGCGACCAGGATCAGTTGCTTGCTGTGGGCAAGCTCCTCCACGCCTTTCTGGTCGAGCATTCGACCCTGGGGCGAGAGGTAAATCACTTTGGCCTCGGTTCCTGCAGCTTTGCGGGCTGCATGGATGGCGTCACGCAGAGGTTGAATTTTCATCAACATGCCGGGACCACCGCCATAAGGTCGGTCATCCACAGTTCGGTGCCGGTCATGGGTAAAGTCCCTGGGATTCCAGGTCTGTACCTCAATCAGCCCTTCCTTAACCGCGCGCCCGGTAATACCGTGCCCGGTTATGGCCCGGAACATCTCCGGAAAGAGGCTGACGACACCGAACCACATTCCGGTGTCCATGGCGCTCGTTTCTGCGTCCTGATGAGTTTCTGCACGTTGTTCAACGGCTGGCTCATCGGTTGAGTGCAAAGTCGTCATGGCCACTTAAAACTCCGGGTCCCAATCTACCCGGATAAATCCTTTCTCAGGATTTACGTCTACTACCACCGATCCGGTAAGCCAGGGCACCAGACGCTCACGGCGGTCAATGCTGCCTTTTGAGGGGCGAATGACCAGAACATCGTTGGCACCGGTTTCCATCAGGTGGCTGACTTTGCCCAGCAGAAGATTGTCTCCCTCAGCGTTGCGGGAGAATACATCCAGCGATTCCAGTTGATGCCAGTAAATCTCGTCATCTTCCGGTTCGGGCATCTCATCGGCGTTGATGGTGATCTGGTAACCACAGTAACTGCGGGCCCGCTCACGATCGTCACAACCGACGATATGGGCAATCAGACCTTTACCGTGAGGACGGGCCTGATCGATTTCAACGGTTTTCATTTCACCGTTGCGGATAAGAATCCAGCGTGGGTAGTTGAGGATGTTTTCCATCGGGCTGGTGTTGGAGTGAATCTTCAGCCAGCCTTTGACCCCGAATACCGAGGAAATATGGCCTAACGCAATGCGCTTCACAGCGCCCTCTACTGCCGTTGTCACTGAGTCATTAACCTCAACTTTCTATTGGCTCAAGCTGCTATTGGCTCAGGCTGCTATTGGCTCAGGCTGCCTTTTTAGCTTCTTTCAGAAGCTGGGCAACGCGGTCAGATGCAGTAGCGCCCTGGCCCAGCCAGAATTCTACACGCTCGTTATCAACACGCAGACGCTCTTCCTGGCCACGAGCGGTAGGGTTGAAGAAACCTACACGCTCAATGAAACGACCGCCGTTAGCGTTACGGCTGTCAGCCACGGTCAGGTGGTAAAATGGACGCTTTTTAGAGCCGCCACGAGCAAGACGAATGGTTACCATGGAATAGGGTTTCCTATAGTTGTTTCCGGCAACTGGCTTTCTGTGTTTACGTTGCCAAACGCACAAGACGTTTGACTATAACCCAGAAGAGTTTGGACAGATTTGAGCGAGGAAAAATTCCTTTTTCATCATCCGTCAGCTAATCCATGATCGGACTAAGGCCAATCATAAAGGGCGAATATTGTAGGGAAAATATCAGGAGGTAGCAATATGCTGCAGTAAGTATGTGCCCTTGGCTGGCACTGAGTTTTACCTGCCTTGTCAGTGCCGTTATCCGGATGGCACGGATGCAGAGTAACATCTGCCTGTGAGAATCGTTCATGACCGGGGCTTTTTTTTCAGAATAACCAGTGCTGCTGATTGTCCCAGTTTGGCAACCCTTCGCACTGCCGAGCAATAGGCATCGAATTTATTTTCACTGTCATTCCTGGCGGCCCTTAACGCCGTTTCAGCGCCGGTCAACGGCATTTTGACCACCAGGGGGATTGTCTCAGCGTTTTCGGAGTCTCCCATGGAGTCAGCATAATTAAGGACGTTGCCTTCTATACTCCAGGCCAGATAGTGGCCGCTTTCAATACTGATCAGGGCACTGACTTCGTAATCACTCTTTTCTCCTTCGGCAGTGGGAATAGCAACATCTTTCCACCACTCCAGGTCGGCTCTGACCTTGGTTCCGAAGTTGGGGAAGGTGACAAATAGTATTTCAGGGTATCGATCCGCATCGGGTAGTAGCTGTTTAAACGCGTAATCATCAAGATGAAGTTGATTCTTGGTATCATTGAGCGAATTATTGATAAGCTCTTCAACAGTTGTTGCCATTCGGGCAATGGTTGTGGTGACTTTTCCACTGTATGGTTCATCCCGGTTAAAACCGCTGAGCACTTGATCAACGAACATTGTCTGTCCCCTCGGATTAATAAATTTTGCTGCAGTGGAACGTACGAAGGGGATGCCACTGAGAAAGTGCTCTTCTAGCTCAACCTCAATTGTCTTCGCTTGATTCAGCTCATCATCAAGATATTCAAATTTTTGATGGGTGATTTTACCAGTTGCGTTATCAAGCCTATCCGTAAATTTTAAGGCAAGCTCACTGCCCCGCCTGTATTCGCTGTATCTCTCGGTAAAATTTTGAATCGTTTTTGAGTTTTCCTGATCTTTGATCAGGTCTTGCGGAACCTTATGTTGTTGAATATTGATATTAACAGGGCTTTTGGCGTTTTCGGTTGATTGATTTAAAATGGTGCGTCCATTTGCGGCATCAATCCATGATGTTTTGTGTTTGAGAGATAAATCACTGTCTTTAAGATTGGGGGTGTTTTGGGATGGATCTCCTTCAGCTTCTGGATAATCATAGATATGCTTCAGCATTGCTGAGATAATATCTGTCAAATCCAGTGGCGTGGCCAGTTCTCCATTGTTGATATTGTAAATCTTTCTCAGGTTGTCCAAGCCTTTATCAGCAATGTATCCGTGAGTCTCTTCATCAAAGTAAAAGTTCTGACATGTTGATAGCAGCGTTGACAGGGATTCGGCCCGTTCCTTTTTGCCCTCAGTTGATAATCTGTTAATTCCATCCTGAATCCCGTTAATCAATGTATCCAATAGCCTGCTGTTTGATATGGCCATAAAAAAAGAGGCCAGTGCACAATTGTTGTTTTTTGCCTGTATGCCTAGATGACGTATCAATGAAACCTGGTTGTGTGTGTGTATTAACATCGGTATCGGTATCGGGGCGGGGCTGGGACTACAGGCTGCGTACTCCAATCCCTCATTTTCTTCTTGCTTTATCAGCATTTGCATTGCTTCTTTTTCTTGTTGCTTCTGCAATTGCAGCTGTTCATCGCGCTGTCTTTGCAAATCCCGCTGTTTATTGTGCTGTCTCTGCAACTCCCGCTGTTCATCGTGCTGTTTCTGCAATTGCTGCCTTGCATTTTGCTCTCTCCGCAATTGCTCTATTACTTGCTGCACTTTTTTTTCCTGCTCCAGTTCTTCCTGCTCCAGTTCTTCCTGCTCCAGTTTGTACCTATCGCTTTGTGAATTGGTCGGCGGTTTTTCACCCTGCAGCATGCTGTAGTTAAAGAATGTAATATTTAAAAGGTTATTGCTCGTTTCTTGTTGAGTAAGACCCGGTGGAATATCTGATTGAGTGGATAGTGGAGATGAATCACCCTGGCTGGTGATAACGGATGCCTCTTCTAATACGATATTTGTTTTTTCAACAGGGCAGTGATTTGTTGTTAGACAATCATGTTTGTTGATCGTTCGTTCTGGAATAGCAGTATTAACAAAATCACCCTCACTGGGGCAATTAGCACTAACTCTTTTAGTGCTGAATTCACCCAGACAAATGCTGTTTCTGCGTTGAGGGACCGGTGATAAGCTTTGAGTAGCCCGGTTGTATTGCTTTTCTGTCCAGCTTGAATATGGACGGTTGGGTAAAGTAAGGCTATCCACTTCGAATACTCCATTCTGCCGATGGTACAACGTAAGCAGGTAGAGACAGCAATAAGTCGTAAATGTTCGGAGTAGGCGTTTTCTTTGTGATGAGGCTGTCAGCCTGATCAATAACGCCATCGGTTATGCTTTCATAACCTGTGAGTCCTGAACCAGTATACCACCCGGCCTTCATTTCTTCCCCTGCTACCGATGCTTGTGAACCATTACCGGACAACAACATAAAACGCCATTTCTCCGGAGGTAGGTACAACTTATTGATAGGAAAAACAGGCAAACTCAAGAAGATTTCTGAGTGCAGTTTTTGGATTTGATTACATCATTTCTTTAGATATCATGGGTGCAATAAATCGGGTGGTTCTTTCGAACTGATGCCACCAGTAGCTGTCTGATGGATCATTCTTCATTTCACCTGAGTTTATAAGTGTATTCTTTTCACCTTCAAACATTTTAGTTAATTCACTGTGTTTCTCTGAAGTATTTTCCAGGCTGCAGTCAGAACTAATCATGGGTAATACAATTCGACCGGTTAATTCAGCAGTCATACCACTCAAAAGCTCTCGTCCCTTTTTTCCTTGGTATCGATTTAAATGGGTCAGGATATTGCCTAGATGAAAGTAAAATGTGCTAACTTCTTTGTACCTATCCTGAGCATGGGTTGAATTACCCATTTCTAAATCATACAAATAAAATTTCAATTGCCCTGTTGCCTTTCTTGCCTTGCTGAGATATGTCATTAACTTGTAAGCTTTGTAAAAGTCGTTTTCAACCTTCGTCAAGACTTTTTTCTTTTTTGTTGGTAGCAAAGTATTAGTCGTTTTTATAATATGTTCGTATGATTTAAGTACTTTCTTGCATTTTGATTTTACTATAGTTAGCGATTCATCATATCGGTTTCTTTGTGTTTGTAATTCATCACCAATTGCTATGTATAAATCTATGTCTTTGTTTTTTAACAGGCTGACGCGTATTAAATGATAAAAATCATGCTGCTGAAAATCAGCAATGGTTGGAGCAGGTAAATAATCAGCAGTTGTTGGTAATGGATTTTCAGGGAATGGCAGTGCAAAATCTCTGTAGCGCCCTAAGCCACCCAGCCTCACGTCATCAGTACTACTAACCCCTATTACCGGATTAATTTGATGTGCCTCTTCTCCAAATGCAGAGTCCACTAATGCTTGCCGCATGGTTATACTTGGTAACATTTCCTGGTCATCATACCTGGATAAAGTCCAGGAACCTGCTTCCCTTATAACATCAGCGATAGTCGATTTTTCAGAGGCATCTGGTATGTCATAATGCCAATACCCAGCTTCAAGAGGGCGAGCCGATTTAAGTCTTCCTTGCATCTCTTTTACCGTATTTTCAATATCGTAAATGAAAATCGTTCGTTCTTGCTTGTTGGATTTTTCCAGTGTTTTTTCTACTGCTTTCCAGGATTTATGGTTAGGATTGCCATTTTGATCAAATAATGCTTCATACGTTATTTTAAAGGCAGATGAGTTTTCAATATTTTCTTTATAGATGCCATGTAAAGAAATTAGTGTAGAAAATTCATTACAATTTATTTTGCCATCTCTGAATGCCCTGAGAGCAACGTAGGGGAAATCTTCAGATTGAAAAACAGGGAGGTAATCCTTGGTAATAAGTGATGGATTGTCACAGCACTGAATAATCCTATCAATTTGTTCACTTGTAACTTTTGATAGTTGCCTTATAATAAACGTCTGTTTATCTAATTTAATTCTGCGTACCACTTCATTGAAACTTTTTGATTGGCCGTCTTGAGTATCCATAATTAAAGTATCAGGCTGTACATTTTTAGCTAATCGATCCGATATTTTTGTTGAGGGCAATTGATGATGATTATTATCATTTTTTGAGTATGTAATTACTTCAGCTTTTTTAATGCTAAGGCCATTATGAACGCTCTTTTCAAGATCCTTGCTGATATCAGTGAGAGTGTTTGTATGTGTAGTTTGATTTCCAATAAGTCCTGTGACTTCCATTATAATCATACTCCTTAATAAATCATCATATAACCTAATTAATAAGAAAGACCGTTAAGATTGTATTAAGCATTATGCTTGTTCACATTTCATAGTTCATAACAAGATTGTCTGAAATCCTAACTATCATTGATTAGTCAGGATAGTAGCGAAGTTGCTGGGCTGTACCTTGGTTGGCACCAGTACTATCTCGTACCGTGGATTGCCATCTTTACCGTAGCCTCTGAGGCGTTTATTTTTCACTACCTCCAGGCCTCTTCCTTGCAGTTTTCTTATTGCCCCATCTGACCTCAACGTTTCCTGAGTTAATGTACCCGTATTCATGAGTATTCCCCGGGATTTCAGTCGCTGCACCTCTGCGGTAATCGCCTGTCGTGTTTCTTCACTCAGCACATCCATATCATCATACTCACACTGCATTTTTTCCAAACGGGTCATACAGGCCGGAACCTCAATCTGTTGAAGGTCATACCAACTATTATGGATGCCCCGGGTTATGCCCTGCTGACCATCGGTGCCACAGGTTTTGTGATCCGGGTCTGAGCAGGTGTGAATACCGGCAAGACGGGCAATTTTTCGCCGGACGTTGTTGTTGATGAAATCCTCCATTTTTCCCACCGGCATAGGGGTGAGTTCAAATTGCGCTGTGATTTGTTTAGCTTCAGGTGTTAACTGGTAAATGTGAGCATAAGGATTAGGACGGTGGTCGTGGCTCAGGTGGCCAGTGACCAGGGCCAGATCAGCGGCTCCGTGCATGGCGGCTTCAAGATTTCGTTGGAATAGGGATTTTGTTTCCGGGTCGGCAGTAAACTTGCCCGATTCCGGCGGCAGGTCCAGCATGCCTCCGTTAAACTCTGACCGGTCACGGTCACGGTCAGTGAGCCCCGGGAAATTTTTCTCGACACCGGTGCAGCGAATAATGTCCATGCGGTCGGCAAAGCGCAATACGCGCAGGTAGCCACGAACCGTTGCCGACAGGGCGTCATCATCCCTGCCATGAACATCGTTTTCCTTGCTTTCAAGGGCCAGGGCGATATCATCCAGCAGTCCCTGTGGGTATTGCTCTGCCAGATCGCGTCTGAAGTACTCTGCTGATCGCTTTTCTTCACAATCTTTGCCAACATCTTCTGCTGCCGCATCATGGTATATGGCCGCTAGCGCCAGGAGGGTCTTCTCATCTTTTGTGCAATTCAATAACTGGAATTTCTCCAGCAGCTCTATATACCAGAGTACGTTATTCCTGGCTCGCAATACATGGCTGCAAGCGTGCAGAGGCTTCCATATCGTCGGTAATGATGAAAGGCCGAGCGCACTGAGCACCCGCTCTGGACCAGGGCGACGGTAATAATGCTGTAATATCTTCAGGATGGTTTCTTCATTGTCCCGCGCATTGGCAAGCGTTGGTGGTTTACTGAACGCGTCCATCACAAACTGTAACTCTGCATCCCCGTATTCTGTCGAAAGGGGCGTTAGCAGCTCAGCCTGCCAAGGCAGGGACGCTCTGAGCTTGGCTATCTCCTGTTTTGCCTCTTCAACCTGTGCTGGCCAGGATTGATAAAAAGGGTCTTGCTCCCGCTGCCGGTATAGTTCCTGAACCCATTTGATGTAGTCATCTGTGGAACAATTACCCAAAGTTATTTGTTTACAATTGGCTATGATAGTGCTGAGTTTCCTTATTTCTTGCCTGGTTGTTTGCAATATCGCCTCATCGGGGACTGCGCCATAATAAAACAGAGCTAACAAATGATGCTTGAAAAAAGCAAAGTTTTTAAAATGAGTAAATGGTCTTTGCAGTGCATATTCCAAATAGCTATCCAGCTTATTAGAGTTTCTTTGGCATATTCGATCGATTTCCACCTTAATGGCAGGGAAATTAACGGGGTGAGTCATGAACTCCCAAAAATCGTAGTTATTGTCTACAGGTGCTAGTACTGCCAAGAGGTAGTTACACAGATAAGGGGGAGTGAAACATATTTCTATAGACCTCGTCTCGATGACCGGTGCGCTATTATTGGCTAAGTAATGAAATAATAACTCTGCTTTCCTTTTTGAAGTTGATTTAATGTCATCTAAAAATCTGGTCTCATGATTTTCATTATGAAACCTTTCTCGTTCCATTTTTATAAAAAGATCAATAATTGTTATAAATTGTTGTTGGAAGAAAAAATGCGTGTTAAGTGGAAATCCACTGTCCTTGATTAAGTCTAGATGTTCAGGATTGTAACAAGCTGGATTGGATACCATTTCTCTCAGTTCATTTATAGCATTTTTCCTATACGGTTTAGGCTCTAATGCTGTTTTATTCAACGATTCAGATTTTAACGTCATTGGCAGCATGTTAAGTATCCTTCTGAATATCTGCGGTTCTATGCTATGGGATAGGGCAAAATCATCCAGACAGGCTTCCTTATCGGCCAGCTGACTCACCTCCAGTTCCTCTTCAAAATAGACTTCCAGAGAACCGCTGTGCTGGCAGTAGACGGCCAGAGGCAATGGACCAATCCCCAAGGTATTTTCCAAAGTGTGTTTCTCTTCAAGGATATCGGTAATATTTCTTGTGGCATCTGCCTTTGTAATGCAATAGCATTTGATCTGTGATTTCTCGTAACCAGTGGTGAGAAATTCAGGATAAGGTATCAGTCCTGGATCAAGATCTTTCAGATGGGGCTTAAATTTGGGGGGAGAATATGTACCATCGGGTTGCAAATGCCCCGAGGTAAAAACGGGATAAACATCCCATCGACGTTCCACCTGCTCCTTCATTTTTTTCTTTATTTCATGGTGATCGGCAAGGCATTTCACTCTGAGTTGATCAACTGCTTTCCTGTTATTGACCAATTCACCGGTTCCCGCATTAGTCTTATAAACCGCTAGCATCTCCGGATTCACAATACCCAGCCTATATTTGCCAGATTGCCTGATTTGAACAGATGCACCTAACTGGACATGGCAGACCGGTCGTGGGGCTTTTTGTGGCTGATCCAGATAGTTTCGTTCTTCCTCTGGACTGACTACCCGAATACCCAGGTTTGCTTGCTTCATTGCCAGCTGTATTTCCTCGCGCTGAGTCTCCCTGCATTGATCTCTGGGTATCAAGAGCTCTGAGTTCTCATGCTTTGACCATTTGCCTGTAGGATCCAGGTTCTTTGATTGATCTGGCAAATGGTGCATCACGACCGACGCTTTTTTATGAATGATGGGGTCCATACACCCACTCCTTAGGTAATGTTAATGGCTTCCCTGTTAATTTCCGGTCATTGAGTGTAGGTGCTGTTTCGATGGCGCTTTGTCTGACATAAAAATCGCAAGGAATGTTTATTAGGACCTTTGTTTTATTAAAAAGTTTCATTGCTATCTTGTAACTGTTCAGCACCCCCACATAAATCTGGAATTTTCTGATTTTTATACCATCCTCTTAAGCACCATTTTTCCACAATATTCGCCAGCATGATTCCAGAACTACCCGCAACTATGTCGGCTGAGATTCTCTTGAAAGAGAATGCAGAGCTGCGGATGAGAGTTGCCTGTCTGGAAGAGCGATGTCGAGAATTGGAAGAAAAGGTTGGCAAGAACAGTCAAAACAGCAGCAAGCCGCCATCGTCTGATGGTTATCAAAAACCTTGTAAAAACAGTAATTCTCCAGATCATTCTGACGACCTTTCCGCAGATAAAGGTACCGATCCATCGGATGAAAAACCCAATCCTAAAAGTCTGAGACAGTCTTCTGGTAATAAAGCCGGTGGAAAGAAAGGGCATCAGGGCACTTGTCTTAAACAGGTCGATATCCCTGACTATATTGAGTACCTTCCGGTTAAAGAATGCAATAAATGTCAGGCGTCTCTTCTTGATAGTGAGCCGGTCAAATATATTGAACGACAGGTGTTTGAACCAGGGAGACCGGGTGAATTTGAAGTAACGGCCCATAGAGCTGAAGTAAAAATCTGCACTTGTGGTTGTCGGAATCAGGCTGAATTCCCGGAAGGTGTTACCGCTGCCGCACAATATGGCTCAGCCACACAGGCTATGGCCGTCTATCTTAACCAATACCATTTCCTGCCTTTTAAGCGCGTGTCAGAGTATTTTAATACTCTCTATAAAATGAGTGTAAGTGCAGGCACTGTCGCCAATTTTGTGGCCAGAACCTATGAAAATCTGGCTTCTACTGAAGAGGTTATTCGTGACGCCTTGCGGGAATCGTCTGTTGCCGGAGCCGATGAAACGGGTATGCGGGCCGAGGGCTCTTTGCACTGGCTACACGTTATGCGGGATGAACAATGGACGCTCTACTACTTGTCTGAAAAGCGAGGTCGTGAGGCCATGGACACGATGGGCATACTGCTAACATTTGCAGGCGTTCTGGTTCATGATCATTGGAAATCCTATTTTGCATATGCGGCAACTCACGTACTTTGCAATGCCCATCACCTGAGGGAGCTTTTGGGTGTTGTTGATAGGGACAGCAATCAACTGGCGTTGCGATTGATGAAGCTACTGAGGCTTTCCTGGCATTACTGCAAGGGCTTTAAGACCATAGGTATGCTACAGATGCCAAGTGTTGTCTGTGAACGAATCGAGAAGATTTATGACCGGTTGCTTCAGCGGGCTCTAATGAAAGAAGTCGTCTATATGGAGAAGCAACGAGAGGAGCTTAAGCGCAAGAAAGTCAAGAATACTAAAGCTTACAATCTCTTCAAACGACTCACTGAGTTCAAGGCTGAGACACTGCGCTTCATGTCAGATTTTACCATTCCCTTCGATAACAATGGCAGTGAGCGGGATGTTCGAATGGCCAAGTTAAAGCAGAAAATCTCAGGCTGCTTCAGGAGTGCAGACGGTGGTTCTATGTTTGCACGGATTCGCAGCTATTTGTCGTCTGCCAGAAAACAGGGAATGGACATATATCAATCACTTCATAGAGCTGTTCGGAATTACTGTAATATGCCTTTGCTCAGTGCTGAATAGTTACTGTTCATTTAGTGTTCACTACAAAGTACAGACGCAAGCTGTTTGATGGGTACATGATTCAACAATTACGTGATGCGTTCGAGAGTGCCTGCGTGAAATTGGAGTGTGATTTGCTGGAAATGGATGGAGAGAAAGACCATGTCCATTTACTGATTGCCTACCCACCGAAACTGGCTGTCAGTGTCATGGTAAACAACCTGAAATCAACATCATCAAGGCAATTGCGAATATTGAATACCCACCTTACGACTCAAAGTAAATCAGGCCGGTTATGGTCAAGGGCGTACTTTGCTTGCAGTGCAGGAGGGGCGACTATCGAAACTCTCAAAGAGTACGTGAATAGTCAGAGTACGCCTGATTGATAGTGCAAACCTGCTGGCGGAAGGCTCTACGCCTGCGCGGCCCGGCCTTCCCATCTTATATCCCCGCCCGATTGGGCGAGGGTTTACGACGATTTTGCTAATGTCTAAACAAATTCTGATCATTATGGCCATGGCAGCGGAAGCCCGTCCGGTCATTGACCAGCTCGGACTGCGGGAACTGCCCGCCAATCCGCAATTGAAAAATCACTTCCCCCGCTTTCAGGGTGCGTTTGCCGGTAAGGACATCGTTATCTCTCTGAATGGCAAATCCAGTGAGTATGGTGTCGACAGAATAGGCACCGAGTTTGCCGCGCTGAATACCCAGTCTGCCATTCTTGAGTATGCTCCGGAGCTGATCATTAACGCGGGAACCTGTGGTGCTTTTTCAGCCGATGCGGACATTGCTGATATCATCACTTCCGACCAGCCGGTGGTTTATCATGATCACCGGGTGCCCCTGGAGGGCTTTGACCGTTTTGCCATGGGCGCTTATCCAACCGCCTATTGCCCCGAATACTTTCAGGGTATTGAGCATAAGCTTGGGGTGGTCACCACAGGCAACTCCCTCGACATGCCGGATATCGACAGGCAGTGGATTATGCAAAACCAGGGAATGGCCAAAGAGATGGAGTGTGCCGCCGTTGCTGCAACCGCTCATCTTTACGGTATCGACTTCCTGCCGATCAAATCCGTTACCGATCATATTGATATCGAACTGGGTAATGTCGAACAGTTCCTGAACAACCTGAGCAAGGCCAGCCAAAAGCTGAGCGAAACCTTGATCAGGGTATTAACCAATATCAAGTAAAATCCGATTATGCTCCTACACCAAGACAAACGTATTTGATTTCAAGATAGTCTTCGATGCCATATTTTGAGCCTTCCCGCCCGATGCCGGACTCTTTGATGCCGCCAAATGGTGCTACCTCGGTGGAAAGGATACCTTCATTAACAGCGACCATGCCATACTCCAATGCTTCGCTGACCCGCCAGACTCGTGACAGGTCACGGGAATAAAAATAGGCAGCCAACCCAAACGGCGTATTATTTGCCCGATGGATGACGTCCGCTTCTGACTTGAACCGGAACACCGTAGTAACCGGTCCGAACAGTTCCTGGTGAGCCACATCCATGCTTTCATCAACACTTGTCAATATGGTGGGTTCAAAATACAGGTCTCCGACATCGGATCGGGACCCGCCCATATGCACGGTAGCCCCCTGTTCTTTTGCCAGGTTAACGACGTACGCAATTTTTTCTATTGCGCGGCTATTTATCATAGGGCCTATGTCTGTCTCTTTATCAAGGCCATTACCCACCTTAAGTGCCGCAACAGCTGCAGTATACTTCTCCAGGAACTCATCGTAGACACCATCCTGTACGTAAAGGCGGTTTGTACATACACAGGTCTGGCCAGCATTCCTGTATTTTGAGATCAACGCCCCTTGCACTGCCTTGTCGATGTCTGCGTCGTCAAAGACGATAAATGGTGCATTTCCGCCCAACTCCATGGAAACTTTTTTTACCGTATCGGCACTCTGACGTATAAGATGCTTACCAACCGGCGTTGACCCCGTAAAGGAAACCTTTCGAACCAAAGGGTGCGTGGTTAGCACCGGACCAGTCTCTGCAGCGGACGACGACGTAATTACATTAATCACACCCGCAGGAATCCCGGCCTGCTGCGCAAGCCTGGCCATCGCAAACGCACATAATGGGGTGTCTTCAGCCGGCTTGATAACAATAGTACAGCCAGCTGCCAGTGCCGGTGCTGCTTTTCGGGCAATCATGGCAATGGGAAAATTCCATGGTGTTATGGCACTGACCACCCCCACCGGTTGCTTCATCGTTAAATAGCGGGCAGTTGCCATCGTAGAGGGGATGATATCACCATAGGTTCTCTTGCCTTCTTCGGCGAACCATTCGATAAAGGATGCGCCATACAATACTTCACCGTATGCCTCCTTATAGGGCTTTCCCTGCTCAAGGGTTAACAGTTGAGCAAGATCCTCCGCATACGAAGTCATGAGCTGGAACCATTTATTCAAAAGCCCTGCCCGCTCTTTGGCTGTGGTTCTTTTCCATGAATTAAAGGCCTCACTGGCCGCTTCAACAGCCTGTTCAGCATCTGCTGCCCCCATATCCGGTACTTCTGCAATCTGTTGTCCGGTAGCGGGATTGGTTACCCAATAGGTGCGGCCACTTTGTGCACTAACCCACTGACCGTTAATCAATGCCTCGTTACTCTCAAAGAGAAATGGGTTCATCAGCCTGCCTCATTTTTTTTGAATCGGTTTATTCTCATTCTTTGATCTGGATGCTATCAAAGTGATCAACTGCCGATATATATTATCCGGCAAAAGTCATGGACCAGTGAGCCATCCTTAAGAACAGCCTGGGCACGAATACCTGCAGGATAAGGTTCAAGATCATCAATTGTGATTTTGTCGCAGTACTTATTAACCCGTTTCAAGTAACCGGACTTCCGCCAGGATTCCCAGGTTTCTTTCAGCCCGGTGCCCAGGTGTTTCAGAGTAACTTTCCAGAAACCAGGGAAAGTCACCATGTCCCTGACGTCTTTCAGGTCAACATTAAAACGGCCATAGCCCTCCCGCTTCCAGCCCTGAACCGCATTAGGGCCTACTGTGACCGAGCCATCAATCATTCGGGTCAGATGAACCCCCAGAAAAGGTAAATCCGGATCCGGTATCGGATAAATAAGGTGATTGATGACCTCGTTGTGCCGCTTCGACAAACGATAATATTCACCACGATATGGGATAATTTGGAAGTCTGTGGGTATATCAAGCATTTTTGTCATGCGATCAGCCAGAAGACCGGAGCAGGTAATCAGGTATTTACTCTCATAACAGACCCGCTCACCATTATGGCAACATTCGGCAGTGATCGTCTGGCTGGTTTCGGCCAACCCGGTTACGGTGGTATTCAGCTGAATCTCCCCTCCCAGATCAGTAAACTCTTTTGCCATCGTAACTGTTCAGCACCCCCACATAAATCTGGAATTTTCTGATTTTTATACCATCCTCTTAAGCACCATTTTTCCACAATATTCGCCAGCATGATTCCAGAACTACCCGCAACTATGTCGGCTGAGATTCTCTTGAAAGAGAATGCAGAGCTGCGGATGAGAGTTGCCTGTCTGGAAGAGCGATGTCGAGAATTGGAAGAAAAGGTTGGCAAGAACAGTCAAAACAGCAGCAAGCCGCCATCGTCTGATGGTTATCAAAAACCTTGTAAAAACAGTAATTCTCCAGATCATTCTGACGACCTTTCCGCAGATAAAGGTACCGATCCATCGGATGAAAAACCCAATCCTAAAAGTCTGAGACAGTCTTCTGGTAATAAAGCCGGTGGAAAGAAAGGGCATCAGGGCACTTGTCTTAAACAGGTCGATATCCCTGACTATATTGAGTACCTTCCGGTTAAAGAATGCAATAAATGTCAGGCGTCTCTTCTTGATAGTGAGCCGGTCAAATATATTGAACGACAGGTGTTTGAACCAGGGAGACCGGGTGAATTTGAAGTAACGGCCCATAGAGCTGAAGTAAAAATCTGCACTTGTGGTTGTCGGAATCAGGCTGAATTCCCGGAAGGTGTTACCGCTGCCGCACAATATGGCTCAGCCACACAGGCTATGGCCGTCTATCTTAACCAATACCATTTCCTGCCTTTTAAGCGCGTGTCAGAGTATTTTAATACTCTCTATAAAATGAGTGTAAGTGCAGGCACTGTCGCCAATTTTGTGGCCAGAACCTATGAAAATCTGGCTTCTACTGAAGAGGTTATTCGTGACGCCTTGCGGGAATCGTCTGTTGCCGGAGCCGATGAAACGGGTATGCGGGCCGAGGGCTCTTTGCACTGGCTACACGTTATGCGGGATGAACAATGGACGCTCTACTACTTGTCTGAAAAGCGAGGTCGTGAGGCCATGGACACGATGGGCATACTGCTAACATTTGCAGGCGTTCTGGTTCATGATCATTGGAAATCCTATTTTGCATATGCGGCAACTCACGTACTTTGCAATGCCCATCACCTGAGGGAGCTTTTGGGTGTTGTTGATAGGGACAGCAATCAACTGGCGTTGCGATTGATGAAGCTACTGAGGCTTTCCTGGCATTACTGCAAGGGCTTTAAGACCATAGGTATGCTACAGATGCCAAGTGTTGTCTGTGAACGAATCGAGAAGATTTATGACCGGTTGCTTCAGCGGGCTCTAATGAAAGAAGTCGTCTATATGGAGAAGCAACGAGAGGAGCTTAAGCGCAAGAAAGTCAAGAATACTAAAGCTTACAATCTCTTCAAACGACTCACTGAGTTCAAGGCTGAGACACTGCGCTTCATGTCAGATTTTACCATTCCCTTCGAGAACAATGGCAGTGAGCGGGATGTTCGAATGGCCAAGTTAAAGCAGAAAATCTCAGGCTGCTTCAGGAGTGCAGACGGTGGTTCTATGTTTGCACGGATTCGCAGCTATTTGTCGTCTGCCAGAAAACAGGGAATGGACATATATCAATCACTTCATAGAGCTGTTCGGAATTACTGTAATATGCCTTTGCTCAGTGCTGAATAGTTACGCTATCTTTATTGATTCAGCACCGACCATGTTCATCCGGTTCATTGTGTTCACTGATTTCATGAATTATCTCAACGGTGGTGCGTTGGCGGCAGTAGCCATTGACCGCTTTCAAGGAATAATGGTGTCTCGTTTCGGTAAATGTTGTACAGGCATCGGAAACCAGGGTAACCAGATAGTTTAAGTCGCAGGCATCACGCACAGCACTTTCTACACATTGATCCGTCAAGACACCGGCAATGATCAAATGCCGACATTCCATGTTTCGTAAAAGGTAGTCGATGTTAGTTGAGATAAAGACGCTGGATGATGTTTTCGGGATCACTATTTCATCGCTTACGGGTTTGACAATCTCTATGACCTGTGCATCTTTTGAGCCTCTTGGTACGTTAAAACCGGTAATCTTGTAATCAAGTCCTCTGTCTCTCCCATCTAAAGTAAGACTTTCAATAACCGTAAAGAGAACTTCAATCCGTGCCTGTCGACAGGCCTTTTGCAGACGCTGGATATTGGGCAGTACTGTAGAGGACAGTTGCTGGAAGTAGTATTCATAGGATTCCATGTCATTTGAACTCTTACCCTTAAAGTTTCCACCCTCTGGAGTACAGCTGAAGTTTTGAATATCGATAATTAACAATGCACTATGTCCTGAAGCCGGAGGCAAATCACGGGACAGTATTTTGTTCATTTTCCGGACTCTTCTTTAATTGCTCAGGACCAATCAGTGTTCAGTGAATTGTGTGATGGCAGGATAGCTTGACACACATGGGGAAGTTGATAAAGCACTTTAGCTGATGGATTTCTGAGTATCAGATATCCTGAATATAGGATTTATTAAAAGTATCCTTATTTTTATTCATCCTTTAAGGCTGATAGACCTTAATTCTGAGTAATTTTAGTGATTTATCTTGTTTTAGTTCAACTAGATATATCTTTCGTCTTGAATTTAATGGTGGCCAATGAGCGGCGTGTAAGTGGTTAACGAATCCCGGCTGCAGGCGTCAGGCTAAGTAAGGTGGCAATAGAATGAGTAACTATAATAAAGGCATTAATAGTGAAATTCTTAACTTGTTGGTGAATAGTTAATTTATATCTTCCAATTGCGTTAAGATAGCTAAAAATATTTTTTTATTTCTAAAAGTATTATTAGTCGAGACTTTTGTCTTGTTCCAAGCGAAGGAAAAGTCAGGAGGTATTGATTAGTTTTAACTTTTTACCAGGAAGTGAATTCGTATGGATGCAAAAAATGGATTGATACTCAGTGCTTTCCTCTTTTCAACGTTATTACTGATTAGCACATTTGTTGAAGTGGAAGTTTTCACCAGAGCAGATGGAAAAGTTTCTTCTTTTTCATCCCCTGCCTTTGCCGACTTTTCCGATGATGGCGTCATTCAGCACATATTTGTGGCTGAGGGTGATTTTGTCGAAGAGGGTGATATTCTGGTTGAGCTGAATAACGAAGAACAGAAGATTAACCTGGATATTGTCACTGAAAAACGGGCACGACTGGAACAAAAGCTGGAAATTCTCCAGGCGCTGCTTGAAGAGCAACAGCTTCAAAAGTTTGTTGATGGTCAGGCGCTGGAGAAGCAGGTTGAGCGATTTACGCTACTCAGTAATAACTATCAAGACAGTGTGAGAAACCTGCAGAAGCTGGTTGCTATCGACCGACAGAAGAAACAGGCGATCAATGTCCTGGTCGAAAAGAAGGCTGCGGGAACCATGCAGTCCATGGACTCAACCCAGAAAGTGCTCCGTTCCCGAAAGGATCTTTTGAAAGTCAAAAAAGAATTCGAAGAGCGCATTGTTTTTGAAATTGAGCGATACGAAGAGCAACTGCGGGAGGTCAGCAACAGTATCCGTCTCTACAAACATTACATTGAGCGTTCCTATGTTCGTGCTCCCGTGGCCGGTGTGGTCCGTCATGTTCATTTTTCTCAGGTGGGCAAGTTTATCAGTCAGGGTGATACCTTTGCCGAGATTATTGAGCGAACCCCGCAACCCTACAAAATCACGCTCAATGTTTCGGCCAGTGATATTGGCATGATCAAAGCCAATACGGATGTACGGCTGCGTCTTGATGCTTACGACCACACAATTTTCGGCTATCTCGATGGATCGATCAGACGCATCAGTGTGGACAGGCTGGAAGAGTCTGGCGGTGAGCTGTTTTATCGGGTCGAAGTTGTGCCGGAAAAAGGGTTTCTTGAGTACAGGAATAATCGTTATCCCCTGAAATATGGCATGACTCTGTATGGAACGATTGAGCGTGGCAGAATCTCTCTGATCAGTTACCTGATGAGCCCGGTTATTAAACACTTCCATGAGATTGGCCATATCTGAACCAGGTCACCTCTGCCTCTGACTTGAGTCAGTCAGCATAATCCATGGAGGGTTGAGAATGAGTGAGACTAATCAGGTAAATTCGTCTTCGTCTGGCAGCACAAGTGTCGAAGCAGCATTGCAGATCGCAACCGTGTTGGCGGCTTCTGATAGCCTGATTAGTGAGCGTTATGAGGCTGAGGAAAAGGCTCGTGAAGATGCTCTCGCAGGGCTTTCAGAAGAACAGTGGGAATCTTTCTCTGCCTACAGTGATGATGAAGAAATCCAAGAGGAGAGTTCCATTACTGCCAGGTCAGCGAGTCGTGCAGGCAATGTGGTTACCCCGGGTGCTCCAGGTGGTATAGCTTCTGCAGCCGGTGCGGCTGGCAGTGTCGCTATTGCAACGGGAGCGAACTCAGCTTCAGTACAGGCTTCACCCGGTGTTCCGGATGCAGCAGGCGATCCCGGGGCGGGCGCTGGTTCGGGTAAGGACGAAGATGATGGGGATGAAGATGATGGAGATGATCAAGAGAATACCGATGAACAGTCGGAAGATGACGAGTCATCTAAATCTGATCAGAGCAGCGAAGAAGACATTATTGAGGTAGAAAGCTCAGAAACTCCGGAAGAGGGTACGGCTTCTGGACCAAATAGTGACAGTGTTGCTGATGAGACAGTGGCTGCATCCGAAAGTAACAGCGTTTTTGAACCCCCTGCCACGGAACAACCTTTTTTGAACCCAAACCATCAACCAGTAGCCGTTTCCGATGATGTGGTGGGCAGTGAGGGGGACACTTTGCTTTTTGATCCACTGGCTAATGATATTGATGTGGATGTCAATGATCATCCCGCCAACTTTAGCCTCAAAAGCGCTGCAGTAGTGGACGCTAATGGTGATCCCGTCAGTGGACAGGGAAGTGTCAGCATTGTTGATAATCAGATTCAGTTTGAACCTGGCCATGACTTTGAGGCACTTGCTGAAGGAGAAGAGCAGCTGGTCACAGTTCGCTATGTAATGAGCGATGACGAAGGGGCACAATCTTCCGCGACGGTGAATATTACCTTAACAGGCACTAACGATGCGCCGTTGGTCAGCGATCCTGTCTTGCTGGCAACAAGCAGTAGTGAAGACACCGTGATTGAAATTACTGAAGCGGCTCTACTGGCGAATGCGTCTGATGTGGATGGTGATCGGTTGAGTGTTCAAAACCTGAGCTCTGAACAGGGATCAATTGTTGACCATGGTAACGGCAGCTGGTCGTTTACTCCGAATAGCCATTTTAGCGGTACAGCCAGATTTTCCTTTGATGTATTTGATGGAATAACAACCAGTGCTGCACAAGCAACAATTTCTCTGACCGGCGTTGCTGACCAACCATATCTCAATATTTCTCCTGTCCATAATGTTCTAACGGTTGCCAACCATGATTTTAACAGTGGCTCAGAAGGCTGGACCCAGATGTGGACCGGGTCCGGATCGTTTGCCACGGGAAACATACTGGGTAATTACACGGGCTCTGGCGGCAATCAGCTAATATCGAATACTTATGCGATACCACAGGGTGTCAATGAGCTGACATTGAATTTTACCTTCTATGAAATCGATTCCTGGGATGGTGAAGAGTTTCGGGTATTTGTCGATGGTCAGCTTTTTCATGGGCGTCCCTACCATATTTTTAACCATTCCGGTGACGGTGCGGGTTCCGAAACCCTGAAAAACCATCATGGGGATGTTGTTGGCCAAGTGGTGCATGATGAGGGTATTTATGCCCTGGGATCCGGTGGCTGGATTGACCAGGCCCACCATTATACGCTGACCATTCCGGTTGACCCCTATGCGGGGCAAGTCTCCTTTGGCTTTGGCTCGTTGTTGGATGAGGCAAGGAGTAATGAATCCTGGGGAATCGACAACCTGAATCTGGCCATTACCGGGTCAATCAGTGATGCGATTGGCCTGGATAATCCGACCATTGACCTGATGGTTGCCGACCATAATTTTAACACTGGCTCAGAAGGCTGGTCCCAGATTGGGATTGGGTCCGGATCGTTTGCCACGGGAAACATACTGGGTAGTTACACGGGCTCTGGAGGCAATCAGCTAATATCGAATACTTATGAGATACCACCGGGTGTCAATGAACTAACATTGAATTTTACGTTCTATGAAATCGATTCCTGGGATGGGGAAGAGTTTCGGGTATTTGTCGATGGTCAGCTTTTTCATGCGCGTTCCTATCATATCTTTAACCATTCCAGTGATGGTGCGGGTACCGAAACCCTGAAAAACCATCATGGGGATGTTATTGGCCAGGTGGTGCATGATGAGGGTATTTATGCCCTGGGATCCGGTGGCTGGATTGATCAGGCCCACCATTATACGCTGACCATTCCGGTTGACCCCAATGCGGGGCAGGTTTCTCTTGGCTTTGGTTCGACATTGAATGAGGCAAGGAGTAACGAGTCCTGGGGAATCGATAACCTGAATCTGGCCATTACCGGGTCAACCAGTGATGCAATTGGCCTGGCAGGTACGGCCATTCCACTGGAGGTTACCTCGGCACTGGTAGATACCGATGGCAGTGAATCCATGTCCCTGACTTTTTCCGGATTACCCCTTGGGGCAATGCTGTCTGCCGGACAACAGAACCAGGATGGCAGCTGGACTCTATCCGCTGCTGATTTGGATGCTCTGACGATTACCCCCCCCCTGCACTTTAATGGAATGATGTCATTAACAGTGACGGCTACCTCCGTTGAAACTGAGACAGGAGCGTCTGCCAGTATAACGGACACGATTACGGTGAGTGTCGCTGGTCAAAATGAGGTTTCACTGCCGTTGGGTGAATTTCTGGCGACTAATCCGACTGCCACCACAGGTAATGTCTCTGGCTGGACCACCCATGCAAATGGAAAGGGAAGTCTGACGATTGACAGCAGTTCGTTGCAAATCGAGGGTGGTGTCATGCTGGGGACTGATCTTGCAGGGCAGATTGTTGAGAGTAATGGTTTTACCTCCCTGGATCAGTGGTTACTGGAACATGCCGGGGGAGCGCTTTCAGTTTCGTTGAATACCACGGATAGCAACAGCTGGCTTGCCGGTGTCCGTCTGCTGCACAGTGATGCCTATGGCTCTGTCGGTGCAGAAGTGGCTCAGTTCAGCGGACAGTTGGCGGCAACCGGTCCGGCTATGGAGGTACTGACGCTGGATGACTTACCGGCTGGCCATTACCAGCTTGTGTTGGGAAATAATGGCTTTGATGAAAGCGATGTCGGCAGCGCGCTGGATTATCCGGGAATGGTCAGTGGTGAGCACAGCTACGAGGTGGCTGTTTCCGGTCAGGTATCGGTTGTTGGCCTGCCAAGGGATCCTGGTCAGCATGCCCTTATTTCCGGTGAAACCCATGACCAGACTGAAGGAATTCTCACTCTTGCCGTTGTAAACAATGAAGCTGAAATGGTCGATACCAGTAACACCTTGTATTACGAAGTATTTAATAACGATGCCGGGGTTGCTCAGGGAGCGTTGGATTTCAGTAGTGGCGATAGTCCACAGAACATCGCTGTTTCGATCAATAACGAGCTTCTGGAAACGCTGACACTGGACGAAATTCAGGTGATATTCCATGAAATGAATGCTTCCGGAGAAGTGGTCAGTAGTCAGACATTTGAGTTTAATCAGGCCATTATCCCGGATGGGGAGCCGGTAGCAGCCCGGGGAGGTGACGGGTTACAGGGGCTGGAGCTGTTGGAGCTGGGTCTGGATTATTTTGAACTGGGTTTCAGTGAATTAGTGGATGATATGCAGGGGCACCAGGTTTAGCGGTGCCAGCCTTTACATCGATCTTTTGCAGGACCTTGAGTAATTCCCGGTATTGTTGAACGGTAATGGACTGAGAATATGGATAGTGAAGATTGTCTGGTCAATTCAGCCAGTTTGAGCAGTGCACTGGAATACCTGAACAAGCACTTCAAGCTGGACAGCAAGCTTGTGTATATCAACAACAAGCTGCGTAAAACCAGCGATCTGACTGTTTATCAAACGAAAGCTTATCTCGAAGACCTTGACTGTCTTATCAAAATCTCTACGGTAGAAAACCTTGAGCTGGTTGATCTCGATGAACAGCATTTGCTGTTTTGCTTTGACCATGAACACGACATCATCATTCTTCGTCATAACAGTGATATCAATCGAGCACGCTCCAAACACAGTATGGAGCATCCGATTCTGATCATCAGTACTGAAAAGCTGGAAGCCAGAGTAGACAAATCTGGCCGTGAACCCAAGACCATGGGCTGGTTTTTCAGAAAACTTACCGATCGTGACGGCTTTTATCTGATTCTGACCGGAATTATCACCAATCTTCTGGTTTATGTTGTGCCGCTATACAACATGAACGTATTTGACAAGGTACTACCTAGTGGTTTTGTGGGCATCCTGTCTTCATTGGTATTGATTGCTGTTTTCCTGGTATTGATCTGGTTTATTAACCGATCGGCACTTTCTTACTTGCTGAGTGACCGGGTTTTTCGCATGGAAATTGAGCTGGCCAGGGAGTTTTCATACCGGCTTTGTAACCTGAAGCCATCGGCAATGCCTCATTCGGCTTCATTCATGACCCAACTCGTGACCTATGGCAGGTCACTGAGCCAGATGCTCGGGACACTCCATCTGCTGGCATTGGTTGATTCACCTTTCATGCTGCTCTCTCTGGCTTTGATTGCCTATTTCGGCGGTGCAATGGTGGCCATACCTCTGGTTGCCATTGCTCTGGTTGTTGGCATCAATCTTGTTCTACAGCCAAAGATTCAACGATACATTAATGATCACTATGAATTTGAAGGGAGAAAGCGGAAGTTTGAATATGAAATCATGCAGTCACTGCCCTTTATCAAGCTGGCCGGAATGGAGCGCTATTTTACCGAAGTGATCGAGCACAGAAGACCGGACCATCGACACTATTTTTCCATCTCGGCCCATATCAATCATATATCGATGTTGATTCTGTTTCTCTCTCTGATTGCTGTTACTGGTTATGGAGCCTGGCGGGTATCGGAAGGATTGATGACCCTGGGGCAATTGGTGGCTTGCTCACTTCTCGCGTCCAAATCGATCTCAAATGCATCCATCACCAATTTGCTATTCAATATCAATCGCATCCGTATTCTTTTTGATAACTTGAACAAGTTTTATGCAATACCCGTTGAGGAACGTGGTGCCTCTTTCTGTTTGACCCGGATTAAACATCTTGAACTGAAAAACATCGAGTTTAACTATGCCGACAACAAATACTTTCAGATAAAAGGGGCAAACATCGATCTAAACCTGCCTGATTCACTGTACGTCTATGGTCGGCCGGGAGCTGGCAAATCAAGCCTGTTTAATATCCTTGCTGGGCTTGAAGAACCGTCCAGTGGCCATTTGCTGGTTAACAATCTGAATATCGAACACTTTGATTATCGGGACGTGCGCAGCCACATTCATTTCTCACCTTCCTACTACCGGTTTTTTACCGGTTCTCTGCATGAAAATCTGACGCTTGGTCGTACGTCAGTAACAGCAGAACAGGTAGCTGATGCTCTGGAAAAAATGAACCTGACAGAAAAAATAAATCAGATTGATGATGGCCTGCACTTTCAGGTGGATAATAATGATATTATTCCCTTGTCTTCCGGTGAGCGGAAACGCTTCATGTTGGCCAGAGTCTTTCTGTCAGATGCTGATCTTGTTGTTCTGGATGAACCATTTGAATTTTTGAGTGATGACGACAGTCTTCATTTTATTCAATCGGTTCGATCTTTTTGTGAAGAGAATAAAAAAGGGTTGATCGTGTTGAGTAATCGCAAGTCTTTTGCTCATTTCTGTCATCATGCTCTGACACTCAATAATGGACAGCTTTACCCAATGAAAACTCAAAAGAGCTACTGATAGCGAGAAGCCAGAGAGGGTTTCTGCAACTCCCGGATTATTGGTTTTATCTCCTTCATTACTTTCCCTTTTTCTACTGAACACTGTAGGCTTTACGCCTTGCTGTATTTTAAAAAAACGACAAAGTATGATGGACCGATATGAGGAAACGGCGCAGAAGAGTGGCGCACGAATTGTCCACTGCAGTGGCTTTGATTCCATTCCTTCGGATATGGGCGTGTATTTTACCCAGAGAAAGGCGAAGGAGGTATTGGGTTCATTCTGTATGGAGATCAGCATGCGGGTGAAAGCTGCGAAGGGCGGGCTTTCAGGAGGAACGTTGGCCAGCATGATCAATATCACCCGTGAGGCGGCAAAAGACTCTGCATTACGCAGGCAGTTGGCTAATCCTTACATCAGCAAAAGACTGGTCAGCCGGGTGGTTTCTGGACAACTTCCACTTTGTTTGGTGATCGGCTTATTGAGCGGTTGGAAAAAGATGCTGATATAAAATTTGAAATTATCCAGCCCTAATATTTGCAACCTGAAGAATACTGTTTATAGCCGGTTATCGATTGGCTTTTGTCATCTACTATGGCATTGTTCCGTGACTTCCCGGCGGCATCAGAAACATCATGTTATTAGAAGGCATTGAGACCTTGCTGGTTCTTCAGAAGGAGAGAACCATGAGCCGTACCGGCAGTCATCTTTATGTTAGCCAGTCTACGGTCAGTAAACGCATTGCCAACCTGGAAAAGAGAATCGGAAAAAAGCTGATAGAGCCGGATGGTCGCTATATTCGCCTGACAGCGGATGCTCTGGCTCTGGTGGAAACCATTGAGCCGACATTCCGGGAGTTGTGTGGTCAGATCTACGAGAACCAGGCCCTGGAAAGCCATACCCCCATTCGTCTGGATTGTTCTGAAACTCTGGTTGCCGGGTTAATCAGTGAAGCGTTGGCGGATTGTGTGCGACAGGATCGCTATATCACCATTACTACCAACCATACCCCAAGAATTGTTGAAGGCTCTTGTAGGATTTCAGACTGCTACTGGGTTGAACATTGCTGAAGCCCTTTATCTACAAAGGTTGTCAGCATATTGTCCGGTAATGTTGCCCAATCCTTGTTTTTCGTGACCTACAGTCAGTTTTCACTGTAGAGCAGTTCGTAATCAAAATAGAGCCACCAGCTTTATGACCTGATTAAGGGTGGTGCCCGCTTCACTCAAAATCAGGGCCAGGTTATCCAACACTTGTCGGGTTTGCTGCTCAATATCACCCGCTGTTTTCTCTCCTGTATCGGGGTTAACCGGTAGCTGCCCTGAGACGTAGAGTAATCCATGGTGGAGGATTGCCTGGGCGTAATGGCCGGCAGGTTTGAGCTGGTTGCTGGTCTGAATATAGTTCATTGCAGACCTCCTTGGCCGGATAAATCTTCTTCCAGCAGGTGCCGGATGGTGCCAGTGGCTTTCAGGCCATGTCCGGTGATAACACCGACGGTGGTATCACCGGTACTGATTCTGCCATCCTCAATCAGACTGGCAATGCCGGCAAAGGCCGTCGCGGATGTGGGCTCAATAAAAAAGCCTTTAGATCCCATATCATACAGTGCAACCTTGATTTGATCTTCTCCGACACTCAAGAAACCACCGTTGGATTCACGAACAAAACCGATGATTTCCTCAAGGTGTGATGAACGTTGAATCTTGATGCCCTCAGCCAGAGTGTCGGTGTCCCCTATCTCGATGGCCTGGTCATTAAAGCACTGAACAAAGGGCTGGATACCATGGGTTTGAACCCCGAACAGACGCGGCATTTTACTGATTTCACCATTCCTCAACAGTTCTGAAAAGCCCAGGTAGGCCCCTGCCAGCAGACTGCCATTGCCCGCCGGGACCACAAAATTGTCCGGGGCCTGGTAACCACATTGTTCCCAGATTTCATAGGCAATGGATTTGACGCCCTCAATAAACAGTGGATGCCAGTTATGACCTACATAATAACCGCCATCTGTCTGAATACTGTTCATGGCGGCTACAGCCACATCATTTCGGGAGCCACTGACTTCAATACAGCGGGCTCCGTAAACCCGGGTTTGCACGGTTTTTCCCGCCGAGGTGCCTTTGGGGACATAAATATGGCAGGCCAGCCCGCCTTTTGCGGCATAGCCTGCATAAGCTGCGCCGCCATTGCCACTGGAGTCCTCTGCAATGCTGTTGACGCCCTGATTATTCAGATAATTGACGACCAGTGCCGCTCCTCTGGCTTTGAATGACCCCGTTGGCATAAGTGAATCCATTTTTACCAGGACCGGAACACCGGCAATCTGCGTCTTGGCCAATGGCGTAATGGTTTCATTAAACGATATTGTTATCTCTTCTCTGTTTAATGGGTAGGCTGTGGAGTAGCGCCACATGGTAAAGTCATTCGGAATCAGATCGGCCCTGGTGAATTCAGACTCATGTTTTACCCACAATGATGATCCGCACTGGCATTTAATTAATTCTGGTGCTGGTGGGTATTCGCTCTGGCAATGCCTGCAGAAATAGTGCATCTATGCTTCCCCCTGATTTGGTAACACTGCATAACGTCAATGTATTGGTAATACGGCATGGGGATAAGCGAAATGTGAGCATGGTATCTATTCTATTTTTGCATCGGTTGGTATCCACCGCTATCTCATTCACACTATTTGCGTGAATCGTTCCTGATCGGGAATAGGAAGTCCTCAACATGCACTTTATACCAGCATTCAGGAACAGCTGACTCTGGCTGGAAACCACGTTGCCGGTTTATCATGAAAACATGGTAAATGTTGAGCGGTAGATATATCAGGGTCACCGGTTTTGTCATTCATCGCACTGCTGAATTGATGCCATTTATACGAGCCTGGGCTTTTTCCTGATGTGATATGTCATCTCTTTATCAGGGTTCATCTCTTTACACAGCATCTCCTGGTGCTGTTGCTCAAGGATATAGGGTCGCTTTTCTTCAGCTGTCAATGACTGCCATACCATAACGGCTTTTTTGGAGATATCCTGCTCAGATACTTCCTTATCCTGGAGGCGGCATATTGTGCCAAATAATTTACGAAAAGGTATGAATGCATCTTTCTTTTTTTGTTGCTCAGCACAATCATCATGGAAATTTTCAGTTTTAAAGACACCTTCTCGATGAGGAACGGTTTCCAATGAATCGAGAGGAGATGAAGGCATTCCTTCCAAAATACGCAAGGTTGTGAAGCTTGACCTCTGGAGATTATCCCGGAATGCGGTATCAGGTGGGGTTATCCTTGTCCTGGCTGCCAATGACTCCGGGGGTAGAGATGATTCAAAACGATGGTCATAAAGTTGTTGATAAGTGCTTTGCATTGCACGCAGATGGGCACAACCGGGAAGTTGTTCTTCTTTATTTTTCTCAGGAACTTCTGCGCCCTGTCTCATGTTTACATGAGCAACGGGCATTTCTACATGTCCGGGGGCTCGGGACTCATAAGTAGCAGGTTTCAATATGTTGCTTTCATTCGAGTATGAAGAGTACTCGCAATCGCAATCTTCACCAGATATGCCTGACAGACTGAGTGAAACTGCTGCTACCAGACTTGACCCAATGTTGGGTTCAGTGGTTCCCGCTTTAGCTGGTGAGCCGATCAATGATGAATTGAAACATCCTGTGTTTTCAAAAGGCTGAGGGAGTATGGGTTGGTTCTCGATTTCTTCTCTGATTTCCCCTTTTTTCTCTGTTTTTATACATGAAATATGGCTGAGGAGTATTTCCGGGAGGGAGTGACTGGCTGTTTCTTTTGGTTGTGTCTGCCATCTTAACAGGTGTTCTTGTTGAGAATATCCGAATGGAAGCCTGGTATCATCAAGGTGTCTGTACCCGCAGATACCTTGTTCTGCAGCATCGAATCTTCCGGCTATCAATGCTGTTTCTGAACTTTTGACCTCTGTTGGTGCAGACAGGTGTCTGTTAAGAATGTTGATATATTCTGTGGCTAACTTAAGAGTTCCAAGTTTCGATAGTCTGCTTACTCTTGGTGTTAACTCATCAGGAAGCAGGTCTCGTAACTTTTTGAACGCAACATTGATGGCTGCCACACGCCTTCGTTCTTGCCTGTTTTTTGTCAGTCGCAATTCCTTTGCCAGTGTATCTATATCGGGCCTGGCCTGTTGGTTTTCGTGAACAGAGTGCGCGTGACCTATTAGCTCGGGCTTTGCTCCAAGATAGGCAGAGCCTTGTAACTTTGTGTGGCGCAAGGTATGGCATAAGAGATTGCCGGGTGTACTGTTACGTTCATTGTAATTGCAGACCCTGGCGGCATCAGGGGAAGGGTGTGAGTCTCTTGCTATATAAGATTGAGCAGCAACTGCCACAGGTGAGAATGAATTTGTACCATATTGAGGTGGAAGTGTATTTAACGAGCGTCCATAGTCGTTTGCGACACCTGATTGTACTGGTAGAAAAAGCGAACTTGAGTTTGGCAACATTTTCTCATGTCCCTGATTATATATTGTTGAATATTCACTGTGGGTCTGAAACAGCACAATTAATTATGAAATACCTGTGTTGTAACTCATTAAAATACCAATATATTATTTTCATAAACTACTGACTGTGGATAGTAAAAAAATCAAAATAGGAAAACATACCGGGTTTATCAAATATTATTTTTGAATGTTGTCCATAAGGTAAGTGTTATTAATTGTGGTTGTTGCAGTTTTTGCAGGCAGTTTCTCGGGAATTTTCCGGGAATGTGTCGAGGCGCAGTTGAATTGAGACTTTTATAGAAACATGTCGGTGATAAAGCCAGCGGATACTGGCTTCACCACAACCAGACTCTTTTCCAAGAGCCTGATGTGTACAAAGTGTTATCGTTTTCCTGCCTTATCCATAACAAAACAGAAAATCAATGCCGTGGCGATAAACCCACCGATAAAAATAGCAGGCATAGCGGCATAGCCCAGTAAGTGCCAGATGACAGACTCCAGTGTGCTCATTGCATTCTCCTTGCGTTCTCCGGGGCTGCTTACCAGCCCTCAATACCCTGCATATTGGGCAGCTCATGGGCAATACCCTTGTGGCAGTCGATACAGGTCTCACCGGTAGGCGGTTGCTTATCCGTACCCAGGAAGGCCCTGGTGTGACTCTCCATCGCTCTGGCAGACTGTTCAGAAAAGTCCATATAGTCAAAATTGTGGCAGTTCCGGCACTCCTGGGAATCGTTGGCCTTCATTCGGGCCCATTCACGTTCAGCCATTTCACGACGATGCGCGACAAATTTTTCATGGGTATCAATTTTTCCGGTCATTTTGCCCCAGAGTTCTTTGCTGGCCTGTATCTTTCTTACCAGTTTGGGTGTCCACTCTTTGGGTACGTGACAATCCGAGCAGACCGCTCTGACACCGGAACGGTTATTGTAGTGGATGGTGGTTTTGTACTCTTCAAAGACATTGTCTGCCATTTCATGGCAGCTGATACAGAACGCTTCGGTATTGGTTTTCTCCATGCCGGTATTGAAACCACCCCAGAAAATAATGCCTGCAACAAAGCCGAAGGCGAGGATAACGCCCATGGATATTTTGCCAGCCGGTGTGCTCAGCATCGTCCAGTAGCGTTGCAGAAAAAAGTCCTTACTCATCATGTTCACCTTTACCTGGATGCGTCCTTACTTCAGGGAATCAACCGGCTCAAAATTGTTTTTTTGCAGTGGCACCGTATCAGCCTGAGGCACATGACACTGCAGGCAGAAGTAGCGGTTGGGGGCGACATCGGCACGTTGTTTGCCATCCCGGTCATAGAAGTGGGTGACGCTGATTCGGGTGGCTCCCCATTTGCTGGCATGCTTCCAGCTGTGGCATTGCAGGCAGGTATTGACGTCTTTATTGACTTTGTAACCGCGAATGTCGTGAGGAATCAGAGGAGGTTGTTCAATAAAATCACGGTGAAAGTTGGTGTCACTCTCCAGAACCTTTTTCATGGCTTCCGCAGGGGCTTCGGTGGAGAGGTCAATGGTTCTCAGTGAGTCGATACCACCCGTCTCCGCCATCGCAACCGTGCTCAATGTGATTGAAAAAACGGAGGCCACCAGCCTTTTGCCGAATGTTTTCAATGTATGAAGATGGTCTGGTTTGCATGTGCTTATTATTCTCGTAGCGATGGTCATGGGTTGGCTCATGGCAGTGTCTCCGCCTTCCTGGTCAGTCATTATTCAGGGTCCACAACCCGGTTATCTGGCCGGGTTGATGCAATGATGTGATGGTTAAGGGATGTCTGAAAGGAAAAGACGTTCTTTTCACAGACATCAATACAACGACCGCAGCGGGTGCAGTCACTTTGGTTCAGTACCGGGCTGTTGCCCTTTTTTTCCTTAAGGGCAGCCGGGAGAATTTGCGGTTCAGGACAGACGGCATAGCAGTCCATACAGTCATCGCAGTGTTGGCGCCCGGTGGCACAGACCTGCATAGGACTAATGCGGCCAAGCAATCCATAAAACGCACCCAACGGGCAGAGATGGCCACACCAGCCCCGGGCGCTGACCAGGAAATCAAACAGAAAGACGGCAGCGATCAGATACCAGCCCGCTCCCATGCCAAACAGTAAGCCTCTGACCATTTGGCTCACCGGGTTGAACAGTTCCCAGACCATCATTCCGGTAACCAGCGGCAGTACCAGAATCATGGCCAGAATCCAGTAGCGGCTGTTTCTGGACAGCTTATGGCTGTTGCGGATTCCCAGCCTTTTTCTCAACCAGGCGGCCAGGTCAGTAACAAGGTTGATTGGACAGACCCAGCTGCAGAAACTCCGCCCTCCAAGCAATCCATAGAGAAGAGTGACCACACCAGCACCAATAAGTCCCTGAGCTGCCATTGGGTGACCAGCCAGTAGCCCTTGCAATATGGCCAACGGGTCACTCATTGGCAGAATGCCTAATGTTAAACTGGACGACAGGTTTCCGTTGATTAGCAGTGTGTCACCGGTCCATTGCACCAGGAATGGGGATGCCAGAAAAAGGGTTGGTACCATCAGCTGGCAGCAACGACGGAGCAGAAGAAAGCGCCATTTCTTCCAGTGGTTTCGTGATGTTATGGCCCTCATGATCCTTCTCCTGCTGGTCGATGCGCAGGCAGTTTCAGGTTGCGGGGCACCAGCTGCGTGCCGGTGCGTTCCTCCTCCTTCCAACCCAGCCGGTAGTGGCTGCCCAGTTCGCCCTGAGCCAGCTTGTGGGGCACTACCTTGATGGCCGCTTCATCCAGCACACAGGTCTGTTCACATTTGCCACATCCGGTGCAGGCATCAGCATGCACAACAGGTTCAAATATTGCATGCACATTGGTGCGTGTATTACGGCTCAGCTGTAGGGTAATGGCTTCATCAATACGGGGGCATACGCGATAACAGACATCACAGCGAAGTCCCTGCAGGTTCAGGCAGTTCTCGCGATCAATAAGAACCGCCAGCCCCATTCGGGCATCGTTAATATCCGTCAGTTCCGGTGACAGCGAACCGCTGGGGCAGTTGGCGGTACAGGGAATGTCTTCGCACATCAGGCAGGGATTTTCCCTGGCCGTAAAGAACGGTGTACCGGAAGCAACCGGGTCTTCCGGTTGAGCCAGATTCAGTACATCGTATGGACAGTCTCTGACACAGATACCGCAGCGCAGACAGGAGGCCAGAAACTCATCTTCCGGCAGCGCGCCGGGTGGGCGCAGAACCTGAGCTTCCGGGGAACTTGACTTGTCAGCAACCCAGCTCAGTCCCAAACCCAGCAGGCTGACAGCACAGGCGGCCTGGGCTGTGCCGGTAATAAAACGACGCCGGCTTACTGTACGATGGTTGTGCTGGCTGGGCTTGTTCTTACTCATACGGTTCCTGCTTATGGCTCAGCTGCATCAAACTCTGACGATCTTCGCGGCGGTTTTTTTGAAATCCGTCTCTTTCGACAGTGGGTCGGTTGCGTCCAGGATTAACTTGTTCACCAGCTGACCGGCATCAAAGAACGGCATAAATACCAGACCTTTTGGTGGCGTATTACGGCCCCGGGTTTCCACACGGGTACGCACTTCGCCATAGCGGGTCACGATTTTTGCTTCCATACCACGACGCAGACCACGTGTTTTGGCATCGTCTGGGTGCATGTAAACCACGGCATCGGGAAATGAACGATAAAGTTCAGGTACCCGGCGGGTCATAGAGCCGGAGTGCCAGTGTTCAAGAACACGTCCAGTGGAGAGCCAGAGATCGTACTCGTCATCCGGTACTTCATGAGGTGGCTCGTAGGGGCTGTCTCTTGATCACAAATAGCTACCTTGTTCTATCATTTCTCACTGATAAAACAGGTCATGCTTCCACTTTCTCCTAAACCATGGTCAGAACTAACTTTTGGATGTGCTGATTTGGGCGATACTCGACGTACAAAACGACTTGTCAAAGTTGCTGCCGAGCTTTCAGCTCATACCGGTAATTCTTTGTCATCTTCATGCGAAGGTTATACCGCACTGGTAACTGGAGCTTACCGGCTGATTGAGAATGAGGCCGTAAAGCCTGAAGCAATAGCTGAGGCAGGCTTTCAGGCAACTGCCAAAATAGCGAGACAGTCTCGCCTACTTCTGGCTCTCGAAGATACAACAACCCTGGGTTATAAACATGCTGTCAGATCCGAGCTTGGTGATCTTGGAGGTCCTGAAGGCTCTAAAACCAGAGGATTCCACGTCCACTCTGTCTTCTTGGTTGATGCGGATACAGAGCGAAGCATTGGGCTTATTGATCAAGAACGATGGGTTAGAGAGGACGTTCAGCGGGGGAAAAAGAACCAACGTCGTCAGCTACCTTACGAGGGAAAGGAAAGCTTTAAGTGGCAAAGAGCCTCTGAAAACACAGAACAAAGGATGGGGGGTAAAATGCCTGACATCATCAGTGTTTGCGACCGGGAGGCGGATATATACGAATATATGCACTACAAACTGGATAACCGACAGCGGTTTGTTGTAAGAGCTACACAAAACAGAATCCTGGTGGATGGCGAACTCTTATTATTTGATTCCTTAGCTCAGACTGAAGTGTTGGGGAAATATACGATAGTGGTTCCTCAAAAAGGAGGTAGAAAGAAGCGAAAGGCAACGCTGCAGGTCAAAAGAAAGAAGATGACAATACAGGCGCCGCAAAGGCCAGGCGGCAGGCCGGAACCGGTAACTATGAATATTGTGTCGGCTGAAGAGATTGGCAATGACTCCGAAGACCGTTTGCACTGGGTACTATTGACAACTGAAGATATTGAAACATTCGAAGACTGTCGCTCTATCATTCGATTTTACGAGCTCCGATGGCGAATAGAAGAGTTCCATAAGGCTTGGAAATCGGGAGCAGGAGTAGAAAGGCTTCGTCTGCAATCTCCGGATAACATTGAACGACTTGCGGTCATATTAATGTTTGTCGCTGTCAGACTAATGCAAATCCGTGAAGCATTAATGTTACCGAATGACAGGCAGCACAAAGACAGAAAGCTTTGGAGTGAAAAAACACTCGCGAATGAGGTGGTCAGTGATGATGAATGGCAGGTTCTCTGGCTAACCTATGAAAAAAAAGCGTTGCCCGATAAGCCGCCAACAGTCACTTGGCTGCTTCAAACGATTGCTCGGCTTGGTGGTTGGGGTGATTCAAAGCATACAGGGCAGCCCGGCTGGTTAGTGGTATGGGAAGGCTGGGCGAAATTGCAGGATCGGGTAAAAACCTGGCAGATAGCCCGGCAGTTCAGCGCTGGAGAGATGTGATCAAGAGTCAGCTCGTAGGGGAGGGCAAACAGCCAGGCTTTACCATCGGGCTTGCCGTAGAAATTCACTTCTTCTCCAGCTTTGACATATGGGTCGTAGCCTTCGCGGTAGCGCCAAAGGGTTTCCTTGCCATCAACCACCGGCCAGCGCAGTCCCCGGGACTGGTGATACAGGTCGAATGGTGCCAGGTCATGGGCCTTACCACGGCCAAAGATGGCGTACTCTTCAAATAGGCCTTTCTGAACATAGAAACCAAAAGCACGGCTTTCGTCGTTCAGGCGATCGGCAGGAATCTCATCCAGGGAGTATTTATCGGCCTGTCCATTGGCGTAGAGAACGTCAAACAGGGTTTTGCCCGTAACTGTTCAGCACCCCCACATAAATCTGGAATTTTCTGATTTTTATACCATCCTCTTAAGCACCATTTTTCCACAATATTCGCCAGCATGATTCCAGAACTACCCGCAACTATGTCGGCTGAGATTCTCTTGAAAGAGAATGCAGAGCTGCGGATGAGAGTTGCCTGTCTGGAAGAGCGATGTCGAGAATTGGAAGAAAAGGTTGGCAAGAACAGTCAAAACAGCAGCAAGCCGCCATCGTCTGATGGTTATCAAAAACCTTGTAAAAACAGTAATTCTCCAGATCATTCTGACGACCTTTCCGCAGATAAAGGTACCGATCCATCGGATGAAAAACCCAATCCTAAAAGTCTGAGACAGTCTTCTGGTAATAAAGCCGGTGGAAAGAAAGGGCATCAGGGCACTTGTCTTAAACAGGTCGATATCCCTGACTATATTGAGTACCTTCCGGTTAAAGAATGCAATAAATGTCAGGCGTCTCTTCTTGATAGTGAGCCGGTCAAATATATTGAACGACAGGTGTTTGAACCAGGGAGACCGGGTGAATTTGAAGTAACGGCCCATAGAGCTGAAGTAAAAATCTGCACTTGTGGTTGTCGGAATCAGGCTGAATTCCCGGAAGGTGTTACCGCTGCCGCACAATATGGCTCAGCCACACAGGCTATGGCCGTCTATCTTAACCAATACCATTTCCTGCCTTTTAAGCGCGTGTCAGAGTATTTTAATACTCTCTATAAAATGAGTGTAAGTGCAGGCACTGTCGCCAATTTTGTGGCCAGAACCTATGAAAATCTGGCTTCTACTGAAGAGGTTATTCGTGACGCCTTGCGGGAATCGTCTGTTGCCGGAGCCGATGAAACGGGTATGCGGGCCGAGGGCTCTTTGCACTGGCTACACGTTATGCGGGATGAACAATGGACGCTCTACTACTTGTCTGAAAAGCGAGGTCGTGAGGCCATGGACACGATGGGCATACTGCTAACATTTGCAGGCGTTCTGGTTCATGATCATTGGAAATCCTATTTTGCATATGCGGCAACTCACGTACTTTGCAATGCCCATCACCTGAGGGAGCTTTTGGGTGTTGTTGATAGGGACAGCAATCAACTGGCGTTGCGATTGATGAAGCTACTGAGGCTTTCCTGGCATTACTGCAAGGGCTTTAAGACCATAGGTATGCTACAGATGCCAAGTGTTGTCTGTGAACGAATCGAGAAGATTTATGACCGGTTGCTTCAGCGGGCTCTAATGAAAGAAGTCGTCTATATGGAGAAGCAACGAGAGGAGCTTAAGCGCAAGAAAGTCAAGAATACTAAAGCTTACAATCTCTTCAAACGACTCACTGAGTTCAAGGCTGAGACACTGCGCTTCATGTCAGATTTTACCATTCCCTTCGATAACAATGGCAGTGAGCGGGATGTTCGAATGGCCAAGTTAAAGCAGAAAATCTCAGGCTGCTTCAGGAGTGCAGACGGTGGTTCTATGTTTGCACGGATTCGCAGCTATTTGTCGTCTGCCAGAAAACAGGGAATGGACATATATCAATCACTTCATAGAGCTGTTCGGAATTACTGTAATATGCCTTTGCTCAGTGCTGAATAGTTACACTCATTTTATAGAGAGTATTAAAATACTCTGACACGCGCTTAAAAGGCAGGAAATGGTATTGGTTAAGATAGACGGCCATAGCCTGTGTGGCTGAGCCATATTGTGCGGCAGCGGTAACACCTTCCGGGAATTCAGCCTGATTCCGACAACCACAAGTGCAGATTTTTACTTCAGCTCTATGGGCCGTTACTTCAAATTCACCCGGTCTCCCTGGTTCAAACACCTGTCGTTCAATATATTTGACCGGCTCACTATCAAGAAGAGACGCCTGACATTTATTGCATTCTTTAACCGGAAGGTACTCAATATAGTCAGGGATATCGACCTGTTTAAGACAAGTGCCCTGATGCCCTTTCTTTCCACCGGCTTTATTACCAGAAGACTGTCTCAGACTTTTAGGATTGGGTTTTTCATCCGATGGATCGGTACCTTTATCTGCGGAAAGGTCGTCAGAATGATCTGGAGAATTACTGTTTTTACAAGGTTTTTGATAACCATCAGACGATGGCGGCTTGCTGCTGTTTTGACTGTTCTTGCCAACCTTTTCTTCCAATTCTCGACATCGCTCTTCCAGACAGGCAACTCTCATCCGCAGCTCTGCATTCTCTTTCAAGAGAATCTCAGCCGACATAGTTGCGGGTAGTTCTGGAATCATGCTGGCGAATATTGTGGAAAAATGGTGCTTAAGAGGATGGTATAAAAATCAGAAAATTCCAGATTTATGTGGGGGTGCTGAACAGTTACTTTTGCCCTTCAGTTCAGGTGCTCTGGCCAGCAACTCATCGGACCAGACTTCTTCTACTTTGAAGCGTTTGGAAAATTCCATCAGCTGCCAGAGGTCAGATTTGGCTTTGCCCTGTGGGGCTACCTGTTGATACCAGAATTGGGTCCGGCGCTCGGCGTTGCCATAGGCCCCTTCTTTTTCCACCCACATGGCGGTTGGTAGAATCAGGTCAGCGGCCTGGGCCGTAACGGTCGGATAGGGATCAGAAACGACGATAAAGTTTTCAGGGTTGCGATAACCCGGCAGGCTCTCATGATTGATATTGGGCGCTGTCTGCATATTGTTGTTACACATCACCCAGTAGGCATTGAGCTTGCCATCCTTGAGCATGCGGTTTTGCAAAACCGCGTGGTAACCCACTTTGGCGGGGATGGTGCCTTCGGGGAGTTTCCAGATTTTTTCAGACTTATCACCTGAAGTTACGCAGCTAACAGCTCTCTCAGCTGCCCCAACGAAGCTTTCAGCCCTGCCATATAGATTTTGGCTCTGAGCTGAAAGTGATTCAGATTTACTTTCAATGACAATACTTCCAACCTGAAGGCTGAGTAAATTGAAAGAAAGATATGATTACTCTGTGTTCTCACAGTATGCGCCGGTGACTTGGCCATTGACGCATTCGATTTCAGCGTTTTATGGAAGACCTCGACTTTCCACCGTTTCTCGTAGATTGCCTTGAGAGTCTCGGCATCACAGTCAAGATCGCTGCAAACCAGATAGAGAATGCCTGTGCTTCCGTCTTTGTTTTTAAAGACCTGACGGTATAGCAGAACAGGGAAATCGACACCTGCTATCCACCCTTGTACAGGCTTATCTTCTGAAAAATCGTAACTATTCAGCACTGAGCAAAGGCATATTACAGTAATTCCGAACAGCTCTATGAAGTGATTGATATATGTCCATTCCCTGTTTTCTGGCAGACGACAAATAGCTGCGAATCCGTGCAAACATAGAACCACCGTCTGCACTCCTGAAGCAGCCTGAGATTTTCTGCTTGGCTCTATTTTGATTACGAACTGCTCTACAGTGAAAACTGACTGTAGGTCACGAAAAACAAGGATTGAGCAACATTACCGGACAATATGCTGACAACCTTTGTAGATAAAGGGCTTCAGCAATGTTCAACCCAGTAGCAGTCTGAAATCCTACAAGAGCCTTCTGCTTTAACTTGGCCATTCGAACATCCCGCTCACTGCCATTGTTATCGAAGGGAATGGTAAAATCTGACATGAAGCGCAGTGTCTCAGCCTTGAACTCAGTGAGTCGTTTGAAGAGATTGTAAGCTTTAGTATTCTTGACTTTCTTGCGCTTAAGCTCCTCTCGTTGCTTCTCCATATAGACGACTTCTTTCATTAGAGCCCGCTGAAGCAACCGGTCATAAATCTTCTCGATTCGTTCACAGACAACACTTGGCATCTGTAGCATACCTATGGTCTTAAAGCCCTTGCAGTAATGCCAGGAAAGCCTCAGTAGCTTCATCAATCGCAACGCCAGTTGATTGCTGTCCCTATCAACAACACCCAAAAGCTCCCTCAGGTGATGGGCATTGCAAAGTACGTGAGTTGCCGCATATGCAAAATAGGATTTCCAATGATCATGAACCAGAACGCCTGCAAATGTTAGCAGTATGCCCATCGTGTCCATGGCCTCACGACCTCGCTTTTCAGACAAGTAGTAGAGCGTCCATTGTTCATCCCGCATAACGTGTAGCCAGTGCAAAGAGCCCTCGGCCCGCATACCCGTTTCATCGGCTCCGGCAACAGACGATTCCCGCAAGGCGTCACGAATAACCTCTTCAGTAGAAGCCAGATTTTCATAGGTTCTGGCCACAAAATTGGCGACAGTGCCTGCACTTACACTCATTTTATAGAGAGTATTAAAATACTCTGACACGCGCTTAAAAGGCAGGAAATGGTATTGGTTAAGATAGACGGCCATAGCCTGTGTGGCTGAGCCATATTGTGCGGCAGCGGTAACACCTTCCGGGAATTCAGCCTGATTCCGACAACCACAAGTGCAGATTTTTACTTCAGCTCTATGGGCCGTTACTTCAAATTCACCCGGTCTCCCTGGTTCAAACACCTGTCGTTCAATATATTTGACCGGCTCACTATCAAGAAGAGACGCCTGACATTTATTGCATTCTTTAACCGGAAGGTACTCAATATAGTCAGGGATATCGACCTGTTTAAGACAAGTGCCCTGATGCCCTTTCTTTCCACCGGCTTTATTACCAGAAGACTGTCTCAGACTTTTAGGATTGGGTTTTTCATCCGATGGATCGGTACCTTTATCTGCGGAAAGGTCGTCAGAATGATCTGGAGAATTACTGTTTTTACAAGGTTTTTGATAACCATCAGACGATGGCGGCTTGCTGCTGTTTTGACTGTTCTTGCCAACCTTTTCTTCCAATTCTCGACATCGCTCTTCCAGACAGGCAACTCTCATCCGCAGCTCTGCATTCTCTTTCAAGAGAATCTCAGCCGACATAGTTGCGGGTAGTTCTGGAATCATGCTGGCGAATATTGTGGAAAAATGGTGCTTAAGAGGATGGTATAAAAATCAGAAAATTCCAGATTTATGTGGGGGTGCTGAACAGTACGAAAAATCAACAGTATCTATACGCTGTGAACGGCCTTGTAATTTGTCGTCCAGACTGAGGGATACCTTGCGGTTTGACTTCATCGCCATCAGGAAATGTTTATTACAGTCGTGTCGAATAAACATCATATTGTCGTTTGAGCAAAACCAGCTATCTGCAAGGACATAGCGGAACATAAGCTGGTTATGGCAGCAAATCATCAGCATCTCCCGCATCATTTCATTTTTGGTTTGCTCTGCATATCGTCTTACCTTTTTTGTCTTCAAGTCGGTGTACAGGATGGTTTTCTCGATCAATTTATAGGCGACAGGAATCGACGCATCTCCGGCATGGTAGTGTGCATTGAGCAGATTTATACCTTTCACGGTGCGATTTTTTGTATGATCAAAATGCCAGGTGTTCAGGGCATTCTCTTTGCTGAACTGCTTTTCCTGAATCGTATCGTCAAAGATCAAAACCCCATCACTGCACTCAACCTGTCGCACGACGGGTTTAACGTAAAGCCATAAGTCACGACTGGTAAACTCATTGTTTGAAAGCAATCGGGTGAATTGGTCATGACTGTAGACATTATCCAAAAGCTCTGACACTCCCGTTGCAGTGGTCTTCCCAGACGACGACAACAGGTAGTCAGAATAAAGTTCTATGAGATCATTTTTCATGCCACCAATAATGGCTGATTTTCAGCAAGGTGCGTAACTTGAGTTATCACGATGCTGTTTGTTGGCCACGACCATATCGGCGGGCAGACGGTGGGCAAAGGTGCCCACTTCACGGGCGGTACCGCAGGCAGAAGGCTGACCGGTCAGGGAGAAAGGACCACAACCCGGTTTGGAAATCTTGCCAGTGAGCAGGTGCAGGTTGTAGATGATATTGTTCATCCAGACACCGCGGGTGTGCTGGTTAACCCCCATGGTCCAGAGGGACATCACCTTGACCTTGGGCTGACTCTTGATCACATCTCTCCAGCGCTGAACTGCCGGGCTATCTGCCAGGTTTTTACCCGATCCTGCAATTTCGCCCAGCCTTCCCATACCACTAACCAGCCGGGCTGCCCTGTATGCTTTGAATCACCCCAACCACCAAGCCGAGCAATCGTTTGAAGCAGCCAAGTGACTGTTGGCGGCTTATCGGGCAACGCTTTTTTTTCATAGGTTAGCCAGAGAACCTGCCATTCATCATCACTGACCACCTCATTCGCGAGTGTTTTTTCACTCCAAAGCTTTCTGTCTTTGTGCTGCCTGTCATTCGGTAACATTAATGCTTCACGGATTTGCATTAGTCTGACAGCGACAAACATTAATATGACCGCAAGTCGTTCAATGTTATCCGGAGATTGCAGACGAAGCCTTTCTACTCCTGCTCCCGATTTCCAAGCCTTATGGAACTCTTCTATTCGCCATCGGAGCTCGTAAAATCGAATGATAGAGCGACAGTCTTCGAATGTTTCAATATCTTCAGTTGTCAATAGTACCCAGTGCAAACGGTCTTCGGAGTCATTGCCAATCTCTTCAGCCGACACAATATTCATAGTTACCGGTTCCGGCCTGCCGCCTGGCCTTTGCGGCGCCTGTATTGTCATCTTCTTTCTTTTGACCTGCAGCGTTGCCTTTCGCTTCTTTCTACCTCCTTTTTGAGGAACCACTATCGTATATTTCCCCAACACTTCAGTCTGAGCTAAGGAATCAAATAATAAGAGTTCGCCATCCACCAGGATTCTGTTTTGTGTAGCTCTTACAACAAACCGCTGTCGGTTATCCAGTTTGTAGTGCATATATTCGTATATATCCGCCTCCCGGTCGCAAACACTGATGATGTCAGGCATTTTACCCCCATCCTTTGTTCTGTGTTTTCAGAGGCTCTTTGCCACTTAAAGCTTTCCTTTCCCTCGTAAGGTAGCTGACGACGTTGGTTCTTTTTCCCCCGCTGAACGTCCTCTCTAACCCATCGTTCTTGATCAATAAGCCCAATGCTTCGCTCTGTATCCGCATCAACCAAGAAGACAGAGTGGACGTGGAATCCTCTGGTTTTAGAGCCTTCAGGACCTCCAAGATCACCAAGCTCGGATCTGACAGCATGTTTATAACCCAGGGTTGTTGTATCTTCGAGAGCCAGAAGTAGGCGAGACTGTCTCGCTATTTTGGCAGTTGCCTGAAAGCCTGCCTCAGCTATTGCTTCAGGCTTTACGGCCTCATTCTCAATCAGCCGGTAAGCTCCAGTTACCAGTGCGGTATAACCTTCGCATGAAGATGACAAAGAATTACCGGTATGAGCTGAAAGCTCGGCAGCAACTTTGACAAGTCGTTTTGTACGTCGAGTATCGCCCAAATCAGCACATCCAAAAGTTAGTTCTGACCATGGTTTAGGAGAAAGTGGAAGCATGACCTGTTTTATCAGTGAGAAATGATAGAACAAGGTAGCTAGTTCTCGTCCAAAAACGCATCAGGCAATCATAATTAGATTGTACGTGCGTTTTGATATTTCCTGAAATTCCAGAGAGCCGCAAAAACTCTTCCTTTTTTTCTCTAATCTGGGACGGATATTGGAGAAAAACGCGAAAAGCAGGCAGAAAACATCCTCCCACCATGCTGGAAAGGTACTTTCATGTAGCGTGGAGGTGGCTATCAGGATGGTGCCGGGTGTCTGGCCAGAATCACCAGGTTGTAACAGACCACCGATAACCAGCAATGAGAATCAAAACGCTCAGAACCCTTGCAGTGGCAACGTGATAGCCCAAAACATCTCTTTAGCCACGAAATTCCCGCTTCAATACCTGCCCGGAAGCGAAAGAGCGTTTTATACACATACTGACTTTTAGTCATCTCTTCGACTTCAAGTCCGCGCTTCTTATTAAAAGCTACATCGCTGATTCCCATGGCCTTGGCTTTTTCCAAATTAGCGCGACACGCGTATCCGCCGTCACCGCTTGTCTGGCGAGGTACACGACCATAAATTTCTTTTTGTCTTTCCATCATCGGAATGAATTGGTCCGAATCCGCTGGGTTACCTTCCTCAATAACCAGGTCCAGGATCAATCGACTTTTTCCCTGAACCAGGTTCAGTTTATGGCCATACTGTACTTGCCGCCTGTCTTTTACGATGATATCCGTATGGGGTTCATACAGGCTAACCACTTTTTCCTGGGCTGGCACCTTTTCACCCTTAAAGACCCTGCGCTCTGTCTGGGAGACTATTGCATCCACCAGGGGTAACAGGTGATCCACATCGGCCTGCCACTTGTCGGCATCATCAGCCAGGAGACACTGCCCCTGCTGACGGGCGTTTGCTAGCGTGACAGTAGCTTCGATAAGTACCTTCCGGGATTTTCGGGTCAACTGCAGCAGTTTTTTATAATGCTGATGCCGCTCTTCTTTGCCAGCGTAGATGCATTTTCTGGCCGCATCTTTTACGGCTCGGTTGTGATGGGTATATTCATAAAGCGGTGTCGCTGTCAGTGTTTGTCCCCGTTCCAGCAGCCGACAAATTTCTTTAACGGAACTGGCTAAAAGATCACTGTCGCAAGGAGGTTTGATATCCGATTCGGTGACTGTGCTGTCAATAGCCACAGTGCGCCCTTTTTCAATACCCTGATCTTTAGCGGTCATTAGCTGACAGTTATTAATCCGTTCCCATGTAGATGCAGTAAGAAGGCTGATGAGCCCATGCAAACTGGAGCGACTGGGGCGCTGGTTTGGTTCGAGGCGACAAAAGTCTCGAAAGAGCATGGAGTCCATCAAAACAAACGACAAGTAGTCATAATCACAATTCAAATACTGTTTCAGGAGTGCCGCACGAAGAACGGATTCTGCTGATAGTCCGTTCCGCCCAGTGTTCTGTTTATCACCAGAACTTAAGTCCTCATAAATCCAGTCATTGAACTGTGGATGGGCGTCAAGCCATTGCGAGATACCGGAAAGCTGGGAGCAGATTTCATGAGGTACGTAATGGAGTTCCATACTACACTGCGGGTTGCGTTTTTTGCGCATTTGGAGTCCTCTGTTTTTGGCAATCCCTTATGTTTCTTGCTCTTGGGAAGTTTAGTCGCCAGATAGCAGTAGGGCTCCACTTAATTTTTCAGGATAAAATCTACAGTTTTCAATTGGTTGTGTTTTTGGACGAGAACTAGCTATTTGTGATCAAGAGACAGGACCTTGGGGTCTGCATACAATTTGGCCAGGGCTTCCAGCTGCTCTACCGGTACACCGGACAGCGTCGAGGTTTTTTCTGCCGTGTATTCGCTGACAAAGGCTGCAAATTGATCAAAGGTAATCTCCTCAGAGCCACCATTGCCGGGGTTTTTGGCCTGCTTTTCCAACGGGTGGTCCGGGCGAAGACCGTAGCCGATATCGGTGACACCGCTGCGGAAACGGGTATGCTTTTTGACGAAGTCCTGGTCAACGGCCTTGTTCTGGATGATGTAATTGGCAATAAAGTTACCAATGGCCAGATCGGTATGAGGGGTAAATATCATGCCAATGTCAGCCAGTTCAAAGGAACGGTGTTTGAACGTCGACAGAACGGAGACATTGACCTGGTCACTGGAGAGGCGACGGTCGGTCAGTCGTGACCAGAGCACCGGGTGCATCTCGGCCATATTGGCGCCCCAGAGTACAAATGCATCGGCTTGTTCGAAATCGTCATAACAGCCCATTGGCTCATCCATGCCAAAGGTACGCATGAAGCCTACGACAGCGGATGCCATGCAGTGACGGGCGTTGGGATCAATGTGGTTACTGCGGAAACCGGCTTTCATTAATTTTGCCGCAGCATAGCCTTCCCAGACGGTCCACTGACCGGAACCAAACATGCCGACAGCGGGCATCTCGGCTGTGTTTCGGGTTTTGGCAATGGCAGCTTTCCATTTGTCAGCCATGATGTCGAATGCCTGATCCCAGGTGATGGGCGTGAATTCACCCTCTTTATGGAACTGGCCATTTTTCATCCGCAGCAAGGGGGTCTGTAAACGGTCAGAGCCGTACATGATCTTGGACAGGAAGTAGCCTTGGATGCAGTTAAGGCCACGGTTGACCGGTGCTTCCGGGTCACCCTGGGTGGCGACGATACGGCCATCCTTGCTGCCTACCAGAACGGAGCAGCCGGTACCGCAGAAACGGCAGGGTGCTTTGTCCCACTTGATCTCTGTTGCTTTACTGCTGGTTATCAGATTGGTGGCCGCTGCTGGTGTACTGACTCCGGCAGCCGCTGCGGTGGCAGCAATCGCGCTGCGCTTTATAAAGTCCCTTCGAGTTTGCTTTATATCCATCTGTTTACTCCTGATGCGCATAAATCAGTGCAGCAGACAACACTCCCGCCACAGCATTAATCTCGGTCAGCCGGTCAACCATCAGTTTTTCACCGGGTAGCTCTTCAACGGTAACCACCAGTTTCCCCCGGGGATCACAGGCGTGAACCTCAACACCTGGCAGGGCCTCCAGTTGCCGGGTGACGTCGGTTAACTGGCCCGGCAGGGCCCGGACGACAACGCCGGAGATGGCGCAGATTTCGGCAGATTGCGTCATTGATAAATCCCTCTGGCCGGTGCTGTTTCTGAAGATGGTTGTTCTGAATTTGACATCATGGCAATGGCTTTTATCGGGCACTGGGAGACACACTCACCACAGCCGGTACACTGGTCGGTATCGATGCCGGGAATGGCCACACCGCCAGTTTGTAGCGTGAAACTGATGGCGCTGGCTGCGCAGGATTCCTGACAGGTGCGGCAGTGCACCCGGTTCATTGCCAGACAGTGCGAATTGATCGTGGCCAGAATATTCCAGGGCGTGCCTTCGGTTTTTTCAGTAACGTTGTTTTGAATTACGTTTCTTTGAGTTACAAGGTACTGACAGGCATCACTGCAGGCTGCGCAGAATGAACAGCCTGCCCGGGAAAAGTCTGCCTCTGGAAAGCCACCGCTGCCTTTTTTCAGAAGTCCGGTTTCACAAACAGCAATACAGTCATCACAACGACGACATTGGTCGATAAATTCGGTTTCTGCTGGCGTCCAGGGTGGACGAAAAACCGGACCTTCCTGTCGGCTGCCGGTTAAGAAACGACGTCGTGAAATCAGGTTGCCTGCCCCCATGGTGATCAGTATCGTTTGTTCTGAGTTGACGTTCATAATCGGTTTTAAGTGATCATAACCCTCTGAATAACAGCGTAAAGACGGTGTCGATTGGGGGTGTCAGGGAGGGGGTACGGGTGTTGTACCTCTAAAGAGGTATGAGCTTGATGATCATTATCAGGTTATGATTCTTCAGGTCAGAAAAATAGTGTTAAAAAACAAGAGTGTCTCTCCATTCAAGCGCCATTCAGGCGCCATTCAGGCGCCATTAGAGTACAGGCTTTGCTGCTCGTGGGACTCTTTTCGGGCAAAACGGGAGATAATGGGAAAAAAGAGGTACATGCCATTAATTACAGGGGATGTTGATCTGGATCAATTAGTCTTTGGCTCTGAACAGGAGCGGGAAAAAAAATGTATTGGCTCGCTGCGGCAGAAAGCGCTGCTGGTAATAGCAGGCATCTGTCTTTTGGTACTGGTCAGTGTGGGCAGCTCGCTATGGTTTGCCCTGGTGACTGAGAGTGATGCGGCGGCGATCAATATCTCAGGGTCATTGCGAATGCAGTCCTGGCGACTGGCTGAACATGTATTGATTCCTGAGCTGACCAGCCAGGACACGCTGGACCGGTTAATAGATATCTACGACAACAGCATCAACAGCGAGCCACTGAGAAAATTACTGGATGATCGGGGCGACTTGGGAGAAGCCTATCGACGGGTGGCCAGCCAATGGTTTGTTCAAATGAAGCCATTGCTGGCTGATCCTCATGGCTATGAGGCTTTTGTTTACCAGGTGCCGGAGTTTGTTGATCGTATCGATCATATGGTCAACTCTCTTCAGCTGCATACCGAGCAGAAACTCCGGCAGCTGTTTTTAACAGCACTGTTTGGGCTGGTTGGTATTCTCTTCATGGCATTGATGACCGTCCGGTTTATTAATCATCATCTTCTCAAACCCATGGATGAGCTGGGAAACGCTGCAAGCCTTATTCAGCATGGTCAGTTCAGTGGGCTTGGTCTGAATTATCAGGCCAGTAATGAAATCGGAAACCTGACCCGAACCTTCCGTGGAATGGCGCTCGAACTGGGGAACCTGTATGGCCACCTGGAAGAAAAAGTTGAACAGCAGACGCAGGCATTGGCTCAGTCCAACCATGCCCTTGAGCTGTTGTACAAAGCTTCCAGAAACCTGGCAACCAATCCATACGACGAACGTCTGGTGGCTTCTTTGGTCAGAGAATGGCAAGAACTGCTCGATTTGGAGGACTGTTATCTGTGCCTTTCGGATACGGAAGACAGTACCCGTTTGCAGAGAATTGCCAGTGATCGCAAAAAGCCCTGCGCCGGAGAGCATTGTCTGGACTGTCTGAACAAAACAGTGGCAATTCAGGTGGCTGAACCAGGATCTTGGCAGTTTGCCCTGTTGTCCAAACAGCACCGCTTTGGCTTTTTGCAAGTAACCGCTGGTTCAGCCACTGATTTGTCCGAAGAGAGCCAGCAATGGCTGCAGACCTTTGCCGATATTATTGCTACGGCTATTGACCAGAGCCGTGCCAAAACCCATGAACGTCGCATGTTGTTGATGGAGGAGAGGGCGGTGATTGCCAGAGAGCTGCATGATTCATTGGCCCAGGCGCTGTCTTATCAGAAAATTCAGAGCTTGCGGCTTAAGCGACAATTAGAAAAACTGGAAGTTCAGCCACAAGTTATGGGGATTCTTGACGAGTTAAGGGAGGGTACCAATAATGCCTATGCCCAGTTACGGGAGCTGTTGAGAACCTTCCGGTTGACCTTGTCAGAGGGAGGCCTTGAACAGGCCCTGCAAAAGACGCTGGAAGAGTTCTCTCAGCGCTCACCGAAGATTCATTTTCAGCTGGATTATCAACTGCGCTTTTCCAGTATTGATGCCCATGACCAGATTCATGCCTTGCAGATTGTGCGGGAGGCGCTGATGAATGTGGTCAAACATGCGAAAGCCAGTGAGGCCCGGGTCAGCTGTTTTATAACCGCTGATGGTGCGCTGGCTATTACTGTGACTGACGACGGCTGTGGTATTGAGGCCAAACCTTCATCACATGGCCATTACGGCACAGCCATTATGCGTGAGCGTGCAGCCAGTATGGGTGGAATACTGGATATCAGGACGTTATCACCAAGGGGGACTGAAGTGTATCTGGAGTTCGGGCGATCTGAAGAGAGAACCTATGAGTGAGCAAACCATCGATATTCTTTTGATTGATGATCACCCTTTGTTGCGCAAGGGCTTGGCCCAGTTAATCAATGAAGAAGACGGATTACATGTGATTGCCGAAGCGGGCAGTGGGCAGGCCGGACTGGAAGCAGCGATCAAACTGGAGCCTGACCTTATCCTGCTGGACCTGAATATGAAGGGCATGGATGGTATGGAGACACTCAAGGCGATGAGAGCTGCTGATGTGAATAGCAAGGTGATCGTGTTGACAGTTTCTGAGCACCGTGAGGATGTTGCAGCGATGTTCCGGGCCGGAGCCGATGGCTACCTGTTGAAAGATATGGAACCTGAGGACTTACTGCTTCAAATAGGTGAGGCTGCTCATGGCAAGCTGGTGGTGGATGACAGGCTGGCGGAAGTATTAGCGTCGTTGCTCAGGCCGGAGCAGCAACATGAGAACCGGCTGGAGCTGCTTACAGCCAAGGAGAGAGAAGTACTCAATCTGATTGCTGAAGGGCTGGCCAATAAAATGATTGGACGAAAACTGTCAATCAGTGAGGGAACAGTCAAAGTACATGTAAAACGGCTATTGAAGAAACTGGGTGTTCGTTCCCGGGTTGAGGCAGCGGTGTGGGTACTTAGAAATTAAGAAGATAGCATCGACGGTTATGGAAATAACATGCCATACAAATCACCTGGAATGATGTAATTTGAGTTAATGTTCACCAACTGGAACCGTTTCCATGAGTAATTGATCGAGCCTCTCTCTATTTTCAGTCGATAAATTATCCACGAGACTGTGTTTATGTGTACAAATTGTTTGATGAAGTTCATCGTGCGACGAAAGCAGTTGACGTAATGCTTCGAAACGATGCTCAAACAGCCAGTCATACAATCTGATATCCGTATGTACAATAGAGTCGTCCTCTACATAGTCCTTGATATCATCAGAATCAGAATCTTCCCAATCACTATCTATTCTATCTATGAACTTTAAATATTCCAGAGGATACTTTAATCCGGATTTCATGAATTCAGTACTGATAAAATCATCTCTTGTTGCGTTGAGCATGTTTTCCATCCCGGGTGTGAAAGAGTCTTTGCATGAGCGCGCAAAAGGTTCGCGCGGCAGATAAACGAAAGGGAGAAGACTCATATCTGGACAATGAGTATCTCTGGCGTTTGCCAGCATCATTTCCAGTTTCATTTTATTTTGCTCACTCAAGTTGTCGGCAATGACGGCAATGGTGTTATCAATCAGATAAAACACATCGGCATAGCCTGTTAACAGGTTGCCAATATCCTGCGCACGCGTTTCTATCAACGCATCGGTAATGGCACCTTTCAGAATGTCAGTATTTCCGGGAAAATTGTATTTATAGGCAGCTTTCAGGACGTAACTACATAATTCCAGCTTTCGAATAGACCCGCTATTGTCGTTGCTATCTTCTTCATAAGCACTGAAACACATGGCAAGCAATGATTGGCCAGCATGATCAAGACGGTTCAGGTGCAACCCTGATTTTATCAAGTAGAGCAGCGTCTCGGCATCACGATAGAAACTGTCATTATCCATGACTCTGACAAACTCATTGAACGGGAGTATTCCTTCACTGGTGCGTTTATTGATAGCTAAGCCATAGTGGGCAAGTAAATTTATTTTTTCACTGCTCAGCAGCTGACGTTCGATCATTGCACAAAGCGGACCAAACCGGTACCGGTTGTTGGGATCGTCGATACTGGCCCCAGCCCGTAATAGAAGAATTGCAGTAGCAAGCCCTGATGATGATTCTATGCTCAAGTGCTCAGACAGGGCTGTTTTACCGTAAACGTTAACGGCGTCAAGGATTTCCGGACTGCCATTGACCTTTTCCAGCAACGTCTCTATGAGCTTGAAGACAGCATTACCCTGACAGGCAATGTGTAATGGCGTGTTACCAAAGCGATCGGCGATCAGCGAGGCCCCGCGGCTCAAAAGGAATTCCACCACACTATGGGGATACTGTGGATACAGCTCTTGGGTATAGCGCCAAAAATGGCAGCTTGCTTTGCAAAACTGGTGCAGTAAGGTTTGCTGCGCCTGGTTGATGGGTTGATTGATATCAACACCTTCTTTACTCAGGTACCAGCGCAGATGTTCCAGTATATTTGGGTCATCTTCTCGTGGTGGAGAATTCCAATACACTCTGTCATAGGGTTCATACGCCGAAGTTTGGCTTATATACTGAACTTTCTTCGCGTGAATATCGATGTTCTTGTTCTGTAACAGCGTATCCAATTCCCGAATGTCAGTATTGCCATGAAACAGAGTGTTGCACTGGCAATCAGGGCTACGGATCAACCGTGTAGTGGGGGTTTCGCAGACAATCAACTGACGATCATTGAATATCTCTATACCGTCAGGCAGCTTTGACAAGTGATGACAGACCACAACGGGGAGTGTAATTGACTTGAACTCCTTGAGCTGGTCAGGAGAGACTGAATGCGTGATAGGCTCTCCAAAGCGGGTGTGGGCATTAAAACCATCTCGCCTGTTGCTGTTAAATGTATGGTAAGAACCGCCATCGCCTGGCAATTGTGAATCGTCTTGAATATTCGAATCAACACAATCCCGAACCTTTACTGAACTGTTTTTATCGTCTGGAGAATCACACCGTTCAACACGGGCAGACGCATGCAGTTCCTGAATGAGTTGTTTCAAGACAACCCGACCGGAAAATAACTTGTTAGCTACTTCACTTCGAAACGAATTAGCAGCCATTGCAGAAAATTGGCTGTTTGAGAGCGGTCTCGTGTGTTTAAGAATGTTCAAAGCATGTGTGTGCATTATTATCTGCCAACTAAAGTAATTTCCCTGATCATTTGCTCAGTCTTTTGATTATTTTCAATTGATCATTTACAAACAAGATAGTGCTTATATTTACTAATATTTTTAATTGCGACTTTATATAGAAACAGAAACTGATTCCTGAATATAACTAATGGTCCAGTTTTGTATAAAATCGGAAATAATCAAGTTTTACTGGAAAAATCCTCAAGTCAGACATCAACGGATCCCCGCTGCGCAGGCTGTGGGGCATTTTTCTTGTGTTCCCGGCTCCTGTTGACATGATCCGTCCGGGCGTAATCACTTCATCCCCAGCGTTAGCCGGATATCATTCATCACCAGTTCATCTATTGCCTGAAGAGTGAGGCTTTTATCACCCAGATAAGAATAACTGGACAGGGTGAGACTGGTAGCTATCAATTTCCACGCGCAGTGTCGTTTATCAAGCGTGAGGTGAAAGGTCTCATCTTTTTGACCCTGGGCTAACACTCTCTCAACCAGGTCTGTCAGGCCGAGCATGGATTCACAATAGACGGTTTTTAAGGATTCATTGCGCCACATTTCATCGGCTGCACTGAGCCACACGCGGTTTTCAAACTCCCGATCCGGTAAATTTGATGGTAGCAACATCTGCAACAGGGCTTCGTAGGGGGGCAATCGTTTAATGGCCTCCAGGTCGCGGTCAACGGATGATGACACGGCATAACGGATGACTTCGGTTTTCAACTCATCCAGAGAGGCAAAGTGGTGGTGGATGGTGCCTGTCGCGGCTCCCATTGCTTCGGCAACCTTGCGGGCGGTTATCCCGGCAAAGCCACAGGATACTACCAGGGAAAGGGTGGCCTCCAGGATGGCTTTGCGTTTTTCATCTTTTGGCAGGTAACTCATTGACCGCATCTGTCCGATATAACTACTGGTTGACACAGCATAAAAACAAATTGAACATATGTCCAATTTGAACAAATGTTCATATTAATCAGTCAAAGGAATAAAGTATTGCTGGCACAGGGTAACCTCTTGCCGCAATAAGGAAACGCTTATGTCAGTTCACACTACTGATGAAACAATGACCTCCGGCAGTACCACGGTGGATTTTTTCCGTTTTGTTGTGCCATCCATACTGGGTCTGGTGGCGCTGTCTTCAGCGGGCATTGTTGATGGTATCTTTGTTGGTAATTACGTGGGGGCAACAGCCCTGGCCGCAGTTAACCTGGTGGTACCACTCTATTCGGTGTTCTTTGGTCTCTGTGTCATGATGCTGGTCGGGGGGGCTGTGGTTGCCGGTAAAGCCCTGGGGGCAGGCGATACACGCACGGCATCCAATATTTTTACCAAATCCCTGACGGTGGTTGTTATCTTTGCCCTCATCGTGGCCAGTCTGGCATGCTATTTTGCCGGGAATATTGCCGCTTTTGTGGGCGCCGAAGGGGAAGCACTGCCGCTGACCACAGATTATATCCGTGTTATTTCGCCCTTTATGTTTTTTATGGGGCTGGCTTATGCACTGTCGTCTTTTTCCCGGGTTGATGATGCACCAAATTATGCGTTATTCGGGCTGGTACTTATTGCGTTCACTAACATCGTGCTGGATGCGTTGTTTATCAAAGTATGGGGCTGGGGGATCAGTGGTGCAGCATTTGCCAGTGGTATTGCTTACATGGTGGGTACTGCGTTTCTGATGGTACGATTTTTCGGTAAACAGGCCCGCATTCGGTTGATTAAACCCTATGGTTCCTGGTGTGAACTGTTCCGGGCCGCCTATAACGGTTTTTCCGAGTTCATTAATGAGATGTCCAGTGGACTGATCATGTTTGTTATCAACTGGATTCTGATGATCGAAGCAGGCACAACGGGCGTTGCTGCCTTTACCATTGTCAACTATATCCTGTGGCTCAGTATCATGATGGCCTACGGTACTGCAGAAGCCCTGGGTCCTCTTGTCAGCGTTAACTTTGGTGCCAGAAAGCCAGAGCGTATCGCAAACTTTATGAGACTGGCTGTTGGTCTTGCTGTTCTGTTAGGTATTACCTTTGCGACAGCTCTGCTGGTTTATCCTGAGGCGTTGGCCAGTGTCTTTATCCAGAGTGACGAAGTGGCTACGCTGGCTCTGACCCTGTCGATCATCGCCGTTATCTGGCCTGCCTTTCTGTTTAACGGTATCAATATTACCCTGTCCGGCTATTTTACCGGGATGCATGCAGCTACCCAGTCGGCCCTGATTGCCATCAGCCGCTCCCTGGTTCTGCCGCTGGTGCTGATCATTCTGTTCTGGAAAACCCTGGGACTTGAAGGAGCATTTCTTGCCTTGCCGATAGCAGAAATACTGACGTTTGCTCTTAGTGTTGCCCTGTTTTACCGGGCAACACCGGGGGTGATGGTTGATAAAGATAGGGTTACTTACGATAGCGGGAGCGTTAAGCTGTGAACTCCCTGAAGCTGACAGGGTGAGATTGGCATTATCTGTGGGTCAGATAATGCAGCCTTAATAAGTGCAGCTCATCATAACTGATCTCTCCCCGCAGCTCTTCAAATACCGGTCGTAAGCGCTCTGTACCATGGATAGCCATCGCCGCCATCACCCGGTCTTGCTGGTCCGGAGCCAGGCTTGACTTGCAGATAAAGGCGTCGGTTGTCGGCAGTTGGGCAACGTCGCTCTGGTATTTGTAGAGATGGCTGAGGGTGGTGGACAGCTTTATGTTGAGGTCGCTCTGCATTTGGTCAAGACAGCCAAGTCGGGTAAATAATTCGCCAATTTCGATATGGCGGCCTGATGCAACCTTCTTCTCCACTGAGCTACTCAAGGGGACTGTGCGTGAAGGCCTGGCAATTTCGGCAATCTGGTGTTCGCTGCAGAATCTGGTGATTTCATCAAGAAAGGCATCCCCATAGTGATCCAGTTTCACCTGGCCAACCCCGTTGATTTGCAACAGGCTTTCTTTTGACTGGGGAAACCAGGTGGCCATTTCCATCAGGGATTTATCAGAAAAAATAATATAGGGTGGCACGTTTTCCTGGTCTGCCAGCACCTTTCGACAGGCTCGCAGTGTATGGAATAACGTATGGTTATAGTCAAGTTGGGTCTGTTGTTCTGCTGCTGTTTTACTTTTACCGGTAAACTCAGGCCGCTGGGTCAGCCTGATCTCTATCTGACGCTCACCCTTGAGCACAGTCCGGGCAGCTTCGGTCAGTTTCAGGCTGCCAAACTCCTGGTCCTGGATAATCAGATTTTCCTGCAGGAGCTTGCGGGACAGCTGTTGCCACTGGGGTTTGGTCAGCTCGGTGCCGATGCCGTAGGTGGGTAGCTGGTCGTGCTGGCGTTCAAGTACCTTTTTGGCTTTAGAGCCCCGCAACACATCGATCAGGTAGGCTGCACCAAACAGCTGGCCGGTGCGATAGATGCACGAGAGAAACTTCTGGGCAGGCACGGTAACATTGCAGAGCGGCTGCTTTTCTGACAGACAGTTGTCGCACAGCTGGCAGTTTTCCAGGGTGTAGTGCTCGCCAAAATAGTGCAGCAGGGGTATGCGGCGGCACTCTTCAGCCTCGGCAAAGGCAATCAGGGTGTTCAGGTGCAGGTTGGCAATGCGCTGTTCAGATTCAGACTTCTGGTTAATAAAAAACTTAACCTTCTGTATATCGCCATAGCCAAACAGGAAGTGGCAATAGGCTGGCAGTCCATCCCGCCCGGCACGGCCAATCTGCTGGTAGTAGCTTTCGATATTCCGGGGCATATCAAAGTGCAGGACAAACCGTACGTTGGGTTTGTTGATTCCCATGCCAAAGGCGATGGTGGCAACAATGATCTGAATATCATCGCGGATAAAAGCGGACTGATTGGCAGCTCTCTCATCATTGGTAAGCCCGGCATGGTAGGCCGCCACGGAGCAGTTATGGCCAGCCAGCACGGCGGTCAATTCATCCACCTGGCGCCGTGAGTTGCAATAGATGATGCCAGACTGGTTCGGGTATTTTTCGATCAGTCGCAGTGTCTGCACCACCGGGTTCTGTTTCTCTATAACTTCCAGAAACAGGTTGGTCCGGTTGAAGCTGGCAATAAACTCATTGGAGTCAGCCATTTGCAGACTGTTTTTAATATCCTGCTGCACCTGTGGCGTGGCGGTGGCCGTGAGGGCCACACAGACGGCGTTGGGGAATTGTTGGCGCAACCCGGCAAGCTGTCGGTATTCCGGGCGGAAATCGTGTCCCCACTCAGAAATGCAGTGGGCTTCATCAATGGTCAGGCAGTCAAGGTGGATACTGTCAAGCAACTGTCGGGTGCGCTCCAGCATCAGGGTTTCCGGGGCCATATAGAGCAGCTTGATGGTACCTTTCTGCACATTGCCCAGGGTCTCAAGGTATTCCCTGCTGGAGAGTGTACTGTTCAGCAGTGCGGCAGGAATCCCCAGGGCCTGCAGTTGGTTAACCTGGTCTTCCATCAGGGATATCAGGGGCGAGATAACCAGGGTCAGGCCGGGAAAGATCAGGGCCGGGATCTGATAACAGATAGATTTGCCGCCACCGGTGGGCATGATGGCCAGCGTGTCGTTGCGTTTCAGGATATTCTCGATGATGGCGCTCTGGTGGGAACGAAACTCATCGTAGCCAAACACGGTTTTTAGTATCTGTAATGCTTGTTCAGACATGGTTAAATTCTATTAAACGCCTTTCAATGGCTCAAACAGCACATTGAGATCCTCAGCTGTAATGGTGGCTTTTTTCCGCCTGCCAGCACCTTCACTCAAAATGGCATCGGCAAGAGCTTTCTTCTTCTCTTTCATGGCCTGGATTTTTTCCTCGACAGTGCCTTCGGTGATCAGTTTGTAGATAAAGACGGGTTTATCCTGACCGATCCGGTGTGCCCGGTCACTGGCCTGATCTTCTGCGGCGGGGTTCCACCACGGGTCATAGTGTATCACAGTATCCGCAGCCGTGAGGTTCAGGCCGGTGCCGCCGGCCTTCAGGCTGATCAGGAAGACCGGTGTGTCACCGTTCTGGAAGGTTTCCACAGGCTTCTTCCGGTCCCGGGTCTGGCCGGTGAGTTTGACCCAAGGAATATTGGCCTGTTGCAAGCGGTGTTCGATCAGTGCCAGCATGCTGGTGAACTGGGAGAAGATCAGTATCTTCCGGCCTTCTTCCGCCATGGGTTTAACCAGGTCCATCAACAGTTCCAGTTTGGCCGACTCGCGGATATCGGCGGCCTGTTCCACTTTGACCAGGGTAGGGTCGCAGCAAGCCTGGCGCATTTTCAGCAGGGCGTCCAGAATGACCATCTGGGAGCGGGCCAGCCCTTTCTTTTCGATCTCTTTCTGAACCCGGGCTTCCATGCTGGCCCGAATGGTTTCGTAGAGGTCCCGCTGTTTCCCATTGAGGGCTGTGGTGCGCAGGATTTCGGTCTTGGCGGGCAGCTCTTTGGCCACCAGGTCTTTACTGCGACGGAGCATAAAAGGCGCAATACGTTTCTGCAGTTTTTCCGCCTGTTGCTGGCTGCCCTGTTTTTCGATGGGCGTGCGGTAAAAGCGGGTAAACTGGTCCCTGGCGCCCAGGAAGCCCGGCATCAGGAAGTCAAACAGTGACCAGAGTTCACCCAGGTGGTTTTCCATGGGGGTGCCGGTGAGGCAGAGCTTATGCTCCGCGTTCAGGCAGCGCACCGCTTTGGCGCTTTTGGCATTGGGGTTTTTGACCGCCTGGGATTCATCCAGGGCCAGCAGGTGAAACCGGGTTTTGGCCAGGTCTTGAAAATCCCGCTGAACTACACCGTAACTGGTCAGCACCAGGTCTGCGCGGTTAATTTCCTCGCTGTCCCGGTTGGCACCGTGATGGATATGGACCGTTAAGTCCGGGGTAAACCGGCTGGCTTCATGATGCCAGTTGTGCAGCAGGCTGGTGGGACAGACCACAAGACTGGGAGGGAGTTTATCCTTGAGGCGTTGTTTTTCCAGCTGGATATGGGCCAGAGTCTGCAGGGTTTTACCCAGCCCCATATCGTCTGCCAATATGCCGTTGAGGCCGTATTCCCGGAGGAATTGCAGCCAGGAAAGGCCGTGCAGTTGGTAACTGCGCAGTTCTGCCTGTAGCCCGTTGGGCGGTTTGACCGACTTCAGTCGTTTAAAACCTTTCAGTTTTTTGCTGAGGGCCAGCAGTTTTTCTCCGCCGGACCAGGGCAGACCGAGCTGATCATAGAGTTCCTGCCAGACCTGGGCATGGTAGTTCTGCAGCTGGTATTCGTTCAGCGGCCGCTCCCCGAACAGTTCCAGCAGGGTACCGGCAATCAGCCGTAACCGCTCGGCAGGCAGCTGGATGAATTTACCGCCGGGCAGGGCGATGGGAACCAGGGCATCGCCGGGCATGGCCTTGAGTTCATCCAGTGTCGGCAGCTGGTTTATCTGGCGGGCCAGCAGCGGTAGCAGGTCGATGGGTTTATCATCAACGGTGACGCCCAGGCGCAGGTTGAACCAGTTATTCTCCGACTCATCCAGTTCAGCGTACCAGTCGTCATCGGTGAGGGTGGCAAACTGAAACGGGAAGTTGTCATCCATGGTGACCGACCAGCCCTGTTCTTCCAGTTCCGGCAGGACATTGCTGACAAAACGTAACCAGCGGTTGCGGTATTCGCTGCCGGATATGCCGGTAACCAGATCGTGCACATCCAGTTCGCTGATTTGTCGCACACTTTCAATATGGCGGATATGGGCGGGTTCAATAAAATCGGGCAGCTGTTCCAGGGCGTGGTATTCTGCACTGGCCTGACGGGGGATTATTTGATGGCTGTCTTCTGTTGGTTTGAGGGATTGCTGGTGGCTGCCAAAGGGTATGGTCTGGCCATCGTAATCAAAGCGAACCCGGCCACGGGCCAGACGTTCATCGGATTTTTTCTTACCGGTGGGAATGCTGTCCAGCAGCAGTTGGGGTTTGGGTATAACCGTCAGTACGGCGACCTTTTCCGGTAACGGGATGATCGGTTTTTTCTTGCTTTTGCTCTTTTTGTTGCCGCTGGTTTCGCTGCTGTCACGGAACACCGTTTTCAGGGTTTGGCTGGTGATATCAATACCAGCTTCGTCCAGCGGCGGTGCGTCCAGCAGCAGGCCCAGCAGGGTTGAGTCCGGCAGCCCGGTCAGGTCGCCACAGTGATACTCATCCTGTTGCCGGTGCAGGTAGCAGGCTGGTTCTGAAGGAATCAGCAGCAGCGGCTGGCCATCGCCGGCAGCCACCAGTGAGGGGCGTTGCAGCCCCTGTTCATCCAGCTGCCAGCGGATTTCACCCCGGATGGCAGGCTGGCGGACAACCGGAAGTTTTAACTCACGATCCACCACACAACGGCCGGTGGCCATGATTTTTTCCAGCAGCTCGTGGCCGTCCTCACCATTCAGGGTGATTCTCCCCTGGTAAACATCAATCCGTTTATTGATATATGCCAGCTTGAGGATGCGGCGGTCATTATCGGCCATGCTGGCGGGCCAGTTGCCATGATGCAGGCAGTTGTACGCGCCACCAAAGGGGGAGGGTTTGCCAAAGCCGCCACTTTTCAGGTAGCGGGAGAGGCAGATCTGGACAATCACGCCGCCGTGATAGGTGTTCTCTTCCAGAACGTAGAGCGCGATATTGGTGGCTTTGCCCTGTTCCACCCGTTTTTTCTCTTCGCTATCCCGTTCTTTTACCACGGCATTCAACCGTCGCAACCAGTTATTGCGCTGCTCTTCGAGCTTTTTGGCCTGATCCCTGGCAGCGTTTGCGGGAGATGCACCCTCGAACTCCCCGAGAAACTCTTCCACCATGGTTTCCAGTACATCACTGTTCAGGCGACCACCAAATTGCTCTTCCAACAATTGTTTTATAGCGTTAATTTCAGCAACGGATGCCTTTGGAGCCGGGTATGAAGCAGCATTGGTGTTACCTGTCCCCATCATTTGATTAAGGCGTTTGGCGCCGTACTTTTTCTCCCCTGCCAGCAGCAGCGCGACGGTATGTTTGCAGTTATAACCCACCGGACAGGAGCAAAACCCCTCAAGGTTATCCTCTTCAGGATCATCGTGATCATAGAAGAAAATCTCAACCTCGTAGGTTTTCCGGCCACTGCCGCGCACCAGACCCAGCAGCATGTCCTGATCTTCATCCAGTTCAAGCTGGCTGACTTTGTTTTTTCTGAAATAGTCCCGCCCCCTTTGCAGGGTGGTGGTAGGGAATAGGTTGTTCAGGTTAATAATTAGCTGGGTCATGGGGGAGTGATTGTTATTTAATGAATAGAGATGGTGAAATTATGGCCGATCAAATCATCAATTGAAATATTGTTATAGGCTCTTTTCGTATTGCAGACTGCTGATTTCATAAATCAGGCTGGAATCCTCCTGTGGCAGGGCTTGGCAATATTTAGCCAGCAGTTTCCTGAAGGCATTGTATATCAAGGCCTTTGGCCAATTTTCATTGCAGAGCAGTCTGTAACCCGAAAAGAGCCTTGTTATAAAACACTTCGATATACTCAAAAATTATCTGATGCCCTTTCCCGTGTCTGGATGTCCTCAAGATGAATGAGCGCTCTTCAAGGCATGGAAGAAACTCTCAGCTACGGTATTATCCCGTCAATTCCCTTTGCGGCTCATGCAGGCCAGTTTGCCAGAAATGGGTTATAAAAGTTAATCTCCTGATAGGCCACTGGACAGGATGAGGCTCCAATGAAGAAACTGAAGAATGAAAAAGAGCTGGTGAAGAAGGCCATTGAGTATGGCATGAAGTATGGTGAACAGCGCGGAGTTGTTGAGTTTGAGGCTACCGATTCTGCCAATGAGAAAATCGAATATATCTACCGGCTGCTGGTCCATGATAACCTCATCCAGCCTCTGCCGGAGGATCAGGTATCCCAGGTTACCATGAAGCACAAACTGGCAATTTGGGCATCTAAACAGAAGCCGGGCTAATCATGACCTTATACCACTGACAGCAGATTATGGTTTTGTTTGGTCTTCAGGATGGAACATCTCATCGTAGGTTCCGGAAAAAACCAGCTGCAAGTGAGGAGCAATCTGATGCCCAAGGGTTTCTTTTGCTTCACTGATGCTGTGAAAAATAGCGGGGGAGGTATCGTTATTTCTCAGCAGGTACTTTCCGTCCACCTGGCATAAATAGATATCCCCTTCCTGACTCAGCAGCTGTACTGATAACGGGTTTTTTTTGAAGGCTTTTTTCAGTTCTTTGATGGTCATTGAGCTTCTCCGGGGGCCTTGATGTAAAGCTGAAGAGGAAAACGACGGCTTTATTTTACTGTTTTTGGGGTATTAACATACTCAATTTCTTCAGTCTTGGGGAGTGAAACCATATATCGTGGTAATCCGAATAAACTTTATGTTCAGAGGGCTGGATGACAAATAACGAGGCATCGCCATGAAAGTTGCACTGATTGGGGCCGGACTCTCCGGAATCAAGGCCGCAAGTGATTTAGCTGAATTGGGTCATGAGGTGGTTGTTTTTGAGAAAAGTCGCGGATTGGGTGGGCGCTTAGCCAATCGCCGAAAACCATGGGGCAGTCTGGATATTGGTGCCCAATACTTTACCGTCAGGGACCCGGGGTTTCAGCAGCAGGTAGCGATCTGGCTAAAGGCTGCTGCAGTAAAGATTTGGGATTTTTCACCTTACCGAGTTGAGCAAGGACAATTAACCCCTTCACCAGATGACACGGTGCGTTACATTGGCTCTCCGTTAATGAATCAGTTGGTTCATTCTTTGAGTGACAATTTTGCCGTTCACTTCCGATGCGAAATCTCGACGGTGGAAAAGAGCAGGGACGGTTGGTCGCTGCTCTCTTCTGATGGAGACATTTTTTCCGGCTTTGATTGGTTGATTGTCAGTAGTCCTGCCGAGCAAAGCCGTGCTCTTCTTGTGAGCTGTTCTGATGTAATGGCCGATGTGCCAGAATCAGTCCATCAACCCTGCTGGGCGCTTGGCCTTGCCACCCGGGGTGAAATTGCAGAGGACGTGCAGGGTATCTTTGGTGATGAAACCGTTCGCTGGGTTTCCAGATTATCCAGCAGACCCGGTTTTATCAAAGCACCGGATATTGATGATGTCTGGATGTTGCACTTCTCCCCTGAATGGTCAGAACAACAGGATAAAAAAACGACAATGGACATAGGTCAGACAGGTTTGGACTGGCTCCGGAAGATGATGGGTACTGAGATTGAGAAAGTTGCAGAATGTCGCCATTACTGGCGTTATGCCAATATTAAACCCATAGCGTTTAACCAACCTTATCTGGTGGATGAGTGTCAGCAGCTTGCTGTAATTGGTGCCTGGTGTGCAGGTGGCAGGGTTGAAGGAGCCTGGCTGTCAGCAGTGAAGTGGGTTGCTGATTTTGTCGAGTTATAAAGCGATAAGACATTGCATAATGATCAATAAAACGGTTGAGGCTGCAATTACCGCTATTTAAACCGAATCAGGTTAATAAAGAAAAACGTCGGTTATCTGCTATCCGTTTTTTTCCATATTTCGCTTATTGAGAGCTTGTTTCTTCGGCGGAATTCGCCGGGTGTAATGCCCGTCCATTTCTTGAAAGACCGGTGAAACGCACTGGGTTCATCAAAACCCATTAGCAGGGCGGCGTTAGTGATGCTGATATCGGACTGACTCAGGTATTTAATGGCGATATCCCGACGATATTCGTCTTTTACCTGTTGATAGGAAGAACCTTCGTTGACCAGGTGTCGACGCAGGGTTCTCACCGGGATATCGACCATCCCGGCCACTTCTCTGAGATTTGGAATATTACCGTTTTCTTCATCGCCCAATAATGAACGCATTTTGGCGGCAAGCCGATGACTGTTTTGCATAGCTTCTATGTTAAACAGGGCAAACGGCCCGGCGCTCAATAGTGTTTTAAGGCTTTCGGGTGTTTGCACCACCGGGGCATCAAGGGCGCTGGCATTAATCTGGATAAAGTTTTCAGCTTGGTACGCCCGGCATGGGCATGAACTGATGGGGTGAAAGTCCCCTGTGGGAGAACCTACATCTGACTGGCGGTAAAGACGCCTGCTGATGACAACCACTAGCTTAAGGCAAGTGCAGTCCCGCGAGGGGCTGTGCGGAGGCAGTCTGAGTGCAAAGGTGCGAGCCGACGTACAGAAATCGCATATAAGGCTGAGTCTCTGGGCGAGTGAGCCAAGGATCACAAAGCCCTATGGTTCGTGAGACACGGTAAATGCGGCGGTTGTGCACTGAAAGTTCATGTCCTTATCCGGGGAGATCTGTTCAACATGCGATTGGTAATTCCCAGTTCTCAGCCACTGGTTACAACAGGCTCGGCGAACAGGTCTCATCATCCTGTTCGAGCAAACCCGATGGCAACCAATAGCGCCAGCAGAGGTAACTCCGCGTGGTGATTGGACAGAAGTCAGCAGAGGCCATAGTAGCTGTACGACAGAAGCCATTAACGGATGGGAAGTCGTTAGCGAAGGGCCGAACATCGACGACAAAGAGGAGACTGATTCCCTCAAGGCGATGCAGCCGTCCGGCGACTCACCGTACTTGGCGACAGAATCTTTAACCAGCTTTGAACCATGATCTACTAAATTGCGTACTTGAACCGGCTAATCTGGCAAGTGCATGGAAACAGGTCAAAAGCAACAAGGGTGCTCCGGGTATTGATGGAGTCACTATTGAAGCTTATCCAGACTTTGCCAAACAGCATTGGCCTTCAGTGCGTCAAGCCTTATTGGACGGAACCTACCAGCCATCACCCGTGCGCCGACATGTTATAGAAAAGCCGGACGGCGGTGAGCGTTTGCTGGGAATCCCTACCGTGATGGATAGGGTCATACAGCAGGCCATTGTGCAGGTGCTGACCCCTGTCTTTGATCCGGGTTTTCTCTCCAAACAGCTTCGGCTACCGACCGGGACGGTCAGCACACGACGGAGTCCGTCAGGTTAAGCAGTTGATCAACCGGGGGCTTCATTACGCTGTTGACGTTGATCTGAGTAAATTCTTTGATACGGTTAATCACGACGTTTTGATGTCGAGGGTCTCCCGTAAGGTCCGCGACAAACGCCTTCTGAAACTGATTGGTAGCTACCTGCGCTCCGGTGTCATGATTGAGGGCAATGTCTACCCGACCAGGGTTGGCATGCCACAGGGTGGGCCTTTATCACCCTTGCTGTCTAATGTGGTCCTCGACGAACTCGACAAGGAGCTTGAATATCGGGGTCATTGCTTTGCAAGATACTGTGATGATTTTGTGATTCTCGTCAAAAGTCAGCGTGCAGGGGATCGGGTGATGCACAGCATTACCCAATTCATTGAACGCAAATTGAAACTGAAGATTAACTCCCGGAAAAGTAAAGTTGTGAAAGCAACAGAAAGCGAATTCCTGAGTTTCACCTTCACAGGGAAGAAAGTTCGCTGGGCCCAGAAGTGTCTGGACCGATTCAAATACCGGATACTCAAGTTGACCAGTCGTCGCTGGGGTGTCTCAATGCAACATCGGTTACGCAAATTGGCACAATATATCCGGGGTTGGATGGGGTATTTCCGGTTATCGGAATATCACCGACCAATTCCCCTGCTGGATCAATGGATACGTCGGCGAATCCGTTGCTGCTTTCTGAAGCAATGGCGCAAGCCGAAAACCCGTTTTAAGAATCTGGTCAGGTTAGGCGTTGATAAAATTAACGCCGCCAAGATCGCAGCCAGCAGCAAAGGGTATTACCGTCTGAGTAAAACCTATGCGGTACAACAGGCACTGAATAACAGTTACCTCGCGAAAATTGGGCTTGTTTCATTGAAAGACTTATGGATCAGGTTTCACCATCATCGTTGAACCGCCCGGTGCGGACCCGCATGCCGGGTGCTGTGGGGAGGGCTGGAGAAAGACCGGCCCTTACCCGATTTTGAACTGAATCGGACACTCAAAATGGAAGCGGTAATCCGTCAGATTAAGCATGGCCGGGCCTATCAGGCTGACAGCGTGTACTTCAAGGTATTGACCTGTCAGCCAGCAGCAGAAACGGTGCCACAGCGCGAGGCTATAGACCATGCGTAGCTGTCGTGAGGTGTTAATGTCATGGTTTTCCAGTCTATGGTAGCCGGCATGAAGCATACGGATGCTGGGAAAGGAAGGAGCCAAGGTTGTCGTTTCTGATATTGAGGCAGGAGCGCTGGATAAAACGGTCAGTGAACTGCAGGCCAATGGCGTCGACAGTTTTGGCTTCAAGGCCGATATCACCAGCCAGGAAAGCCTGGATGCACTTGCTCAGGCGACACTGGATAAATACGGTGAAATGCATCTGGTCTTTGCCAATGCCGGTGTGGGTACTGGCGAAGCAGGCAACCTGTGGAACTATAGCATGAATGATTGGGAGTGGGGCTTTCGGGTCAACACCCGGGGGCTGATCAACACTATCAATGTGTTTATGCCAAAGCTGTTGGCCCAGAAGCAGGAAGCGCATTTTGTCGTGACCGGTTCCGGTAACGGTGCTTATTTTATGTTGCCACATACCCCGATCTACACGGCTACCAAGGCAGCAGCCCAGGCCATTACTGAAAACCTGTACTTTCAGCTGCAGCAAATGAACTCAAAGGTTAAGGTGAACGCACTGTTTCCCGGACCTCATGTGGTCAACACCGGTATCTTTAACTCGGAAAGAAACCGTCCGGAAGATCTGCCAACAGATCCTGACAAGCCGGATTCCGGCATCCACTCTGTTGAAGATATGCGTGCCATCATGGCTCAGTTTAAAATGGAACTGCAGACCACTGAGCCGGAAGAAGTGGCCGAAACTGCACTCCGGGGCATCCGCGAGAACAAGTTCTGGATTGCCCCCATGACGGACAAAATCCGTACTGCGATCCGGGAGCGTACCGACAATATGCTCAATGGTGTTAACCCGACACCGCCCAATGTTATCTAGCAATGATTTTTTGCTTCACAGTGCCGTTGTCTGTGAGGCAAAAACGTCCACTTAACAGAAAATGGTTTCTGCTATTGCCCAGTGTCAGCGGCCATTGTGATTCCTGTCTTTTAAGGTTAATTTATCGCTTTTTGCCAGCTCCTTCAGCGTCAGATTTGATGAGCGCATAATCCTGCAGAGAAAAGAGGTTAGATCGTTGACTGTCCAGACCATGGGGCGCCGGGAACGTAAGAAACAGGCGGTAAGGGATAAAATCAGTGAAGAAACCATTGCTCTGATCAGACGACAGGGGGTTGACGGTGCCACGGTTGAAGCCATTTGTGAAAGGGCAGATATAGCCAAGAAGACTTTCTACAACTACTACAGCTCAAGGCATGAGCTGATGATTGAAATCTGTGATGCAAAAATCCTGGTTCTGAATCAGGAACTGGTGGAGGCAGCCCTTGGCTCGGGGAAACCACTTGAAGCGCAGCTGACTTTTCTGTTTGATCAGCTGAAAACCAATTACACCCACGCCGATCATTTTGAAAAAGAGTTGATTGATTATATGGTCTGCAACTTTCCAAACCACCGAAGTCAGGGGGTGAATCAGCTTAATTTTATGAACACATGGTACACGAGACTTTATGAGCACAACGCTACCCGGCTGAAACCGTCACTGACGCCCGATTTTTGTGCAGAAGTCACCGTCGCCATGGTCAATGGCCTGACACTGAACTGGCTGAATGATGAACAGTACGACATTGAAGCCAGGCTGGATAAGCTGAGGTGTTACCTGATCGATAGTTTTTTAGGAGGCTGAAAATATTTGATTTGTCAGAGATGCTACAAACGGGTAAACCCTGTATATCCGTGCAAAAGCCACTCGGCCAAAGAATCAATAGCTGGTCAGATGTGTCGTTGCAAAACACCACAAGCCTCGTGAGACATGGTTGTGAAAACTTCACCCATACATCTGACCTACCATCATTTTTTCTTCTTGGTTTCCTTAGCACTAACTGGTGGCGGTGTCATTAAAATTTACCAACAGTTCAATGCACTCCTGATACACCGGCATTTGGGATAAGTTCCCATCAAGCAATCTGTTCAGGACAGTGGCAACAGCATCCTTGTACTGTTCATTTTTTTTGTCAACAAAAGATAAGGCCCTGTTGAAACACAGTACTAGATTTCTTAGATTCGATATGCCCATGCCTGAAGAAGGGGGGTTGGTTAATATTTTCAACAGGTAATCTTCCAGGGATTGAGGATCGATAACCGCCTGAAATTTTTTGTTCAAGGTTACTGCCCATTCTTGATTATTGTTATCCAGGGCTTGCTTTAGCGCTTTGTTGACCAGTTGCTGACTCCAGATACCATTTTCCAGACAGGCAGTCAGCAGGTGTTTGATTCTGTAAAAACCGTATGGATCATTTACCGTTGTAACTCTGAGCAAGGCTGCCAGCAGGGCTTCTTTTGATAGTTCATCGTCCGCTCTTAGGTTCAAGAGGTCTTTGATTGTTTCGACCAAGTTAGAATCCCTGGTACCTTCGAGCAGATTTTTAAGGAATATAGGTTCCAAAACGGCGCCATATTTCTCTTTCAATTGATCTTGCCAGCTGCGATCTTTAAATAACACAGCCAGACAAAGGGATTTATTAATCTCGTCCTGATCCTGAATTCCAACGCTTAGCAATGTGTTAATAGCATCCCGGGTCCTGAGGTGGATATCCTGTGAAATTATGGTTTCATTCAAGGCTTTCAGTGCCTCAAGTACTGCCTGCTGAAAGTTTTCGTTGCCGGCCATCCTGGATAATTGGTGGAGATCGTCTTTACCCCTAACCTGCATTAGTGACTGCTTCAGCGTTTCATGGTCAATGTGCAAACCGTATTTTTCATGAATGTTTGCAGCCTCACGAAAAGACTCTTTCCGGAGGTAATATTCAAAACATTTTTGCAATGCTTCCTTTTCCAATACTCCCTGTTCAAGTAAAAAAGCAATGGCATCCTCTTTACCATCCCCTGTCTTGCCCAGGATTTTCATGAAAAATTTGTTTATCACCTCTTTAGATGCTTCATCATCAGACCCCAGTAACATGGCCATTTTGATTTTATTCATAGCAGAAGAATTTATAGTCTCCATCCGATGATTGAACCAGGTGGTATGCAAGGCTTGATTCATAATGGTGTCCAACTGTTCGGCACTGAGGGCAATGCCATAACGATTTTTCATTTGATGCAGGGCAGGAAAATTACTGACGGTAAAGTAAAAATCTGAAAAATCGGCGGAGACCGCTTGATCAAAAATTGCCTGTAGTGCTTGAACGTCACAATGATGGTCAAAATTTCGACTTTCTGAAAAAGGAAGGGGCAGATCAGATTTAGGCTCAGTGTCGTGGCTTGCCTCGTGATTTGACATACACCAAAGGGTAACTAACTGAGAGGCCTGGTCTGGGTTAACTTCCACTTTACACAGTGGACAAGTAGGACCATCAAAAATGCTTACATCACGTTTGGCTAATTGTCTGGAGTGAGACGACCAACGATCAAGGCACCCTCTGTGCAACATATGTTTGCATTCAGGTAAAGCCACAATGTCCCATTTGGAATCAGAATTCTTGGTATTGGAATAGCCAAGGTAGTTAAGACAGCCGGGACAAGATGGATGGTAAGTTCTCGTGTCGCATTCACTAGAAAATGATGTGTTCATTTAAGACTCCTTTTATTAAAT